>JBARBE010000258.1:0-70952 GCA_049792735.1 Candidatus Acidiferrum sp. | reverse complement strand
GAGCCTCTGCACGTCCTCATCGAGAGGGCGTTGCAAGCCCCGGCAAGTATCACCCTCTGACAACGATTTCGTAACTCCCTAGCATCTTAGAAGTTGACCCGATGCGCCAAGACGGCGATAATTCACTGGTACTCGTATTACTCGGTGTTCGCGAGGCGCGGCGTTCGCGCCGGGGTTGCGGGAAGTACCTCGCAATACAGAAGTTAGGCCGTTTGCTTTTAAATTAGGCGAATCTAATACGCCTGCCTTTTAGTAGACTTTGCTTTTGGGGGACGTATTTTGGCGACAGGTACACGCATAGGATTTGATAGGCCCGTTCCTGCCGTACCACCAGTTTGGCCTGAGAAGGAATTGGCTGGCTCGCTCGAGCAAGCCATCGAAAACGGCGCAAACCATCTTCTTTCCCTGCAAGCACAAGAAGGGTATTGGCTCGGCGAACTCGAAGCTGATACCACTCTCGAATCCGATTATATTTATTATTTGTACGTCCTTGGCAAGGCCGATCCCGAGCGCATCGCTAAGCTCGCCAATTATGTTCGACGACGCCAATTGCCCGATGGCGGCTGGAATATCTTCCCGGGCGGCCCTTCCGATCTCAACGCTACCTGCAAAGCCTATTTCGCCCTAAAGCTTGCCGGCGATGACGTCGATTCGCCGCACATGACGCAGGCGCGCGAAACGGTACATCGTCTCGGCGGCCTCGAACTCACAAATTCCTACGTTCGTTTTTATCTCGCGCTGATCGGCGCTGTCGGCTGGGAGCTTGTTCCTTCGATTCCACCGGAACTCTTGCTCTTGCCGAACTGGTTCTATCTCAACATTTACGAAATGTCCTCCTGGACGCGGGGCATCGTCATTCCAATGGCCATTCTTTCGGCACTTCGGCCGGACTGGCGTCTCCCAGAACGCGCTCGTGTCGATGAACTCTTCAAGGACATTTCGCACAAAGCCGCCGCGTTTGACTGGAGCAAGCAACTCATTTCGTGGCGCAACATTTTTCTCGCTATCGATCGGGGCCTGAAGCTTTACGAAAAGTTGCCTTGGAAGCCGCTTCGCAATCGCGCCCTCCGCGAATGCAAGGCCTGGATGCTCGCGCACATCGAGCGTAGCGAAGGACTCGCGGCCATTTATCCCGCGATGATGAATTCCATCTTCGCGCTCATGGCGCTCGGACATGGTCCCGACGATCCACTCACCACCCGCGAGATTCGCGAGTTTTCGCGCTTCGAGTTTGAAGAAGGCGACACCATTCGCATGCAGCCGTGCGTTTCCCCGGTTTGGGACACCTGCATCGCCATGGTCTCTTTGGAAGAAGCCGGATTTCCCGCCGATCATCCCGCCCTTGTGAAAGCAGCGGATTGGATGCTTTCCAAGCAGGTTCTTGGTCCCGGCGACTGGCAATTCAAGAACAAAGACGCCGAGCCTGGCGGCTGGGCTTTCGAGTTTCGCAACGATTTCTTCCCGGATGTGGACGACACCGCTTTCGTACTGATGGCGCTGCAGCGCGTGAAGCACCCTGATCCCGAGCGCATGGAAAAATCAGTCCGGCTCGGCATCCAGTGGCTCCTGAGCATGCAGAATAAAGACGGCGGCTGGGGCGCGTTCGACCGCGACAATGATCGCCAGCTTTTGTGCAACATTCCCTTCGCCGACCATAACGCGATGATCGATCCATCGACCGCGGATGTGACAGCTCGCGTTCTCGAATGTCTCGGCCGATTCGGTTGGCCCGCCGAGCATCCCGCTGTTCAGCGCGCGGTGAAATTCCTGCTGAAAGATCAGTGTGAAGATGGATCCTGGTTCGGACGCTGGGGCGTGAACTATGTTTACGGCACAAGCGGCGCGCTGCGTGCCCTCGAGACCGTTTCGCTTACGGCAAAGGAATTTTGCCAGCGGGCGGTCCGTTGGCTCCGCGCGGTGCAGAAAGCTGACGGCAGCTTCGGCGAGTCGCTGTGGAGCTACACCGATCCGGCCACAAAGGGCCAAGGCAATAGCACGGCCTCGCAAACGGCCTGGGGTTTAATCGGGCTGCTCGCGGGAGCCGAGGCGGATGATCCTGCCGTTCAGAAGTCGGTCGCCTATCTCGTCCACCAACAAAATACCGATGGTTCCTGGAGCGAATCCGATTTTACCGGCACCGGTTTTCCGGGCGTTTTTTATTTAAAGTATCACCTCTATCGCAATTCTTTCCCGCTTTACGCTCTCGCACGCTTCCGTAATCAGGTGCAAGGTCCGCACGAATATTGCGCCATGAAATTCCAGCCAGCCGAATTCCGGCTGCGGAGCGGGTTCTAGAGCCAGCGATGTCGCTCACTCTGCGGCTCACCGCGGATCTCACATTAGCTCTGGCTGCCCGCGCGCTTCCAAGTCGGAACGATTTTTCTCCTATCCTCAAGTTCTCCGCCGGCGCACAATCCAACGCGACTACCGATTCGTTACCGGAAAGCGATGGCGGGGGAGCCAACGATTTCTTGCAATCGTTATCCAGCATCCCACGGTATCGCTCCCCGATTGTCTGGATCGACGGTCCCGCGCCGTTGGATGATTCCGGTGTAGCGCGCCTCGCCAATTCGCTGGTGGCATCGGGTCGTCATGTCTTTCTAGAGACGTCGGGCGCCTCCTTGAAAACCCGCCTCCATGAGTTTAGACCTTCTTCGCGTCTGTATTTAACGATCCGGCTAAATACACGGCGTTTGGCCGCCGACCCGCTTTCCGACCATCAAGCCGCCCTTTGTGTCGCGCTTGAAGCGATGCGCATGTCGCGTCTGGCAGGCTTTTGCACGTGCGCGCGGCTCATTGTGGCAAGGGAAACGCACGGCAGCGAATTGGAGGCTTTGCACGCTGAGATTCGCAAGCTGGACGTCGACGGAGTGTTGATTACTCCGGCAGGAGCCGAGATGACTCCCGAGTTTGAGAAACAACTCCGCCAATGGCGGTTCCGCTTCTCGAACCGCCGCTGCGCCCTGCTCTCTTCCTTGCTCGGCGCGAACAGTTTGCCCACCGCTCCCCAGAGCTCATTAGAAATCGAGCGTCCTCCCCTACCAGATTCGCAACAAGACCGCTTGGGAGAAGGCGCCGAAGCCGGATGACCACGCTGGTCACAGGAGCGTCGGGCTTTCTGGGCAGCCATGTGGCGCGCCAACTCGTCGCTCGCGGCGAGGATGTGCGCGTCTTGATGCGTCCTTCGAGCACCAACCGCGCCATCGGCGACCTCTCTCTCGAGTACGTCACCGGCGACCTGCGCGATGCCTCGTCACTCGATCGCGCCTTGGCCGGTGTGAAGTACGTATTTCATGTAGCAGCCGACTACCGCCTGTGGGCAAAAAAATCGCGTGAGATCTACGACTCCAACGTCGGCGGCACAAAAAATATTCTCGAAGCCGCGAAGCGTGCCAGGATCGAAAAGTTCATTTACACCAGCACTGTGGCCACCATCGCCGTTGACCGCACGCAGCTTCCCAACGAGTTCACCAACACGAAGCTCGAAGAGATGGTCGGCCATTACAAGCGCTCGAAATGGATGGCCGAACAGGAAGTTTTGAAAGCGGCCGAGGAAGGCCTTCCGGCAGTTGTGGCCATGCCTACAACCCCCGTCGGCCCCGGCGATTGGAAGCCCACGCCAACGGGAAAAATTATCCTCGATTTCTTGAATGGGAAAATGCCGGGCTATGTCGAAACCGGACTCAATTTTGTAGGCGCGGAAGAATGCGCGGAAGGACATCTGCTCGTTGGCGAACACGGAAAAGTGGGCGAGCGCTACCTGCTTGGCGCGGAAAATTTAACGCTCAAAGCCTTGCTGGATATGCTCTCCAAGATCACGGGCCTCCCGGCTCCGTCGTTGAAAATTCCTCATGGCCTGGCTTTGGGTGTAGCCTACATGAATACGGCATTTTCGCGGCTCATTGGAAAAGAGCCGCAAATCCCCGTCGAGGGCGTGAAGATCGCGCAACACATGATGTTCGTCGATTGCTCGCGCGCGCAACGAGAATTGGGCTTTAAGCCTGGTTCCGTCCAGGCGGCTCTGGAGCGCGCCGTGCGATGGTATGAAGCCAACGGCTATGTGAAACCACGTCGGCTAAAGAGAATGCTTCGCGCTGCGGCCTAGATTTCGTGGCACAGGCTTCAGCCTGTGCTTTCGGCGAGCGCGGCAGTCCCATGGCGGTTGCATATTTGAAGCTCGGCGCTTTGGTCCGGGATCATAGGATTACAGGATTATGCGTATTCTCGTCACGTTCGCCATCAAAGCCGAGTTCTCGCCGTGGGCCGCTCGCCACCCGTTTGTCCCTTACGAGTTTGAAAATTGGGAGCGCCGCCGCGAATTCGATCTTTTCAAGGCCAACATCGGCCTCGATGAAGTTACCGTGCTGCTGACGGGAATGGGCGGAGAAAGCGCCGCCAAAGCCATGTCTTCGATTCCCATCGATCTTCACGATCTTTGCATTTCCACGGGACTCGCCGGTTCGCTCGATGCGGCCTTACTTCCAGGCGACATAGTAGTCGCTCGCGCTTCGGAAGCCTCGAACCGGGACAGCGAAGCCACAAGTGACGGCATCCTGGTTGACCTGGCCGCATCCTCCGGCGCAAAGCCTGTCCAAGTCTCCGTGACTTCTGAGAAAATTGCGAAGACGGCCGAAGAGAAAGAAGAACTAAGCCGGAAGGGCAGCATCGTCGAGATGGAATCCGCTCACATCCTCGCTGCCGCCATGCAGCGCGGCGTACCCTGCGTAGCCGTTCGCGCCATCAGCGATGCCGCGGACGAAGACCTGCCCGTCGATTTCGCGCGCATCCTCGATTCTCGCGGCCACTTGAAAATAGGCGGCCTGCTCAAAGAAGTGGGCTTGAGTCCGTACCGCATTCCGTTGTTGATCCAGTTCGGACGGCAGAGCCGCACCGCCGCCAAATCGCTGGCGGATTTTTTGGATCGCTACATTTCCGCGATCTCCCAAAACTGGGCAAGACTCCCGCATCCAAAAATTGAAGAGGTCTCGGCGACATGAGTAGCATCGGAACGGCTCAAGAGACCCTGAAATCGCTAGGGCCCATCCCGAAAACCATGCGGGCCGGCGTCTACCGAGACAAAGGCGTCGTGCACGTCGAGGAAGTGCCCGTCCCGGAAGTTGGTGAGGGGGAAGTCCTCATCAAAGTCGCTGCTTGCGGCATTTGCGGCACGGACATCAAGAAAATCTTTCAGCGCTACGTCGAGCCGCCGCAAATCCTGGGCCATGAGCTGGCAGGCACAGTCGTCGCAACCGGACCCGGCGTCACGAGATGGGCTCCGGGTGACCGCGTGATGAGCTTTCATCACACCCCCTGTGGCCGTTGTTTTTATTGCGAAAAGCGCCTGTTCTCCCAGTGCAAGCAGTACAAAACCACGGGACTAACCGCCGGTTTCACGCCGAACGGCGGCGGTTTCGCGCAATACGTCAAGGCCATGCCTTGGGTAGTCAAGCGCGGCATTGTCGCTCTCCCAGACAACGTCACATTTGAAGAAGCCACTTTCATCGAGCCGATCAACACCATCGTCAAAGCCGTGCAAAAGGCGCGTATCACAGCGGGCGAAACTGTGCTGATCGTCGGCTGCGGGCCCATCGGATTGCAATTACTCATGGTCAGCAAACTCGAAGGCGCCAAGCTGTATACCAGTGATCCAATTTCACAGCGCCGCCAAAAAAGCCTCTCCCTTGGCGCACTTGAGTCGTTTGACCCAACCAGTGGTAAGCTGGTAGAAGAGGTTCGGGCCCGTACGGACGGTCGGGGAGCGGACGCAGTCCTGGTTGCGGTCGCGCATCCATCGGTGGTAAGCGATGCGTTGGCATCGGCGCGGCCTGGGGGGCGAGTCTTGCTCTTCGCGGCAAACGACCCAGTCACGAAGATTGAGTTTCCTGCCGCGGCTGTGGGCATCGATGAGAAGGAAATCCTGGGCAGCTATAGTGCGGCGGTGGACATCCAAGCCTCAGCCGCGGAACTGGTGCTGGGGAAGAAACTGCCGGTAATGGAGATTGTGACGCACCGCTTCTCTCTGGATAGAATTCAGGAAGCTTTGGAGCTCGCGGCCCGGCCAACGGCCGAATCGCTGAAGATTTTGATTACTCACGCATGAGAACATCCACGACGAAGAAGCTGGAAGTTGGAGAAGAAGTGAAATTTGCGGTCGCGCGCGCGGTCGTGCCTTCGAAAATGACCGCAGCGGTTTTGTACGGGAGCGAAGATCTGCGTGTCGAGCTGATCGACGTGCCACACCTGGCTGCCGATGAAGTCCTGCTCCGCGTTCGGCTCGCGCTCACCGACGGCACCGACCTGAAAGTTTGGAAACGCGGCTACCACGCGAAAATGATCCAGCCGCCGGCCGTCTTCGGCCATGAAGTCGTCGGCGACATTGCCGCAGTGGGTAAGCGCGTCGATGCCCGCTGGCGCATTGGCATGCGCGTTATCGCAGCGAATTCGGCGCCGTGCCTCCGCTGCTATCACTGCCGCCGTGGCCAGGAAAATCTTTGCGAAGATTTGCTCTTCAACAACGGCGCTTATGCCGAGTACATGCGCATCCCCGGCCGCATCGCCATGGAAAACATGTTGGAGGTCCCGCATTCCGTCGATGACGGAAGCGCCGCTCTCGTCGAACCTTTGGCTTGCGTTCTCCGCGGCATTCACGAAATGGAAGTCCGCACCGGCGATACCGCCGCGGTCATCGGCTGCGGCCCCATCGGCCTTACGTTTGTCCGCATGCTCTCACGTCGTGGCCTGCGCGTCATTGCGGTGGCCCGGCGTTCCGCTCCGCTCGATGTCGCCCGCAGGCTCGGCGCAATCGCTACTATCAACGTAACGGAAACTCCGGATGTGGTCGCTGCCGTGAAATCGCTGACCGACGACCAGCGTGGTCCCGATTCCGTTGTTGAGGCTGCCGGCAACCCCGCAACATGGCAGCAAGCTTTGGCCATGGTTCGCCGTGGCGGCGTCGTCAATTTCTTCAGCGGCCTGCCCTCCGGTACAAACGTGACCATCGACCCGGCAGCGATTCACTATTCCGAAATTAAGCTTATCTCGCCGTTTCATCACACGCCTCGTTTTATCCGCGAAGCTCTCGAAGCCATCCGCCGCGGCGATATCGTCGGCCACGACTTCGTTACGGAAGAGATTCGCTTGACGGACCTCCCGCAGGCCTTCGAGCGCATGAAGAGCCGCAGCGGAGAAATCAAGCTGGCCGTCAGGCCATGACTTTGGAGTGCGGCAGCCAGGCTGCCGCTTTCAAGGCTGGGGAACCAAAGAAAATCGATCCAGTTCTCCAGTTTCAACTTATCTCTTGCGCCTGTGGACTGTAGCTTTTGTCATTCCGAGCGAAGCGAGGAATCTGCTTTTCCATGTTGCGCCCAGATGAACTCGAAGTTGCCGCGAACGCTCCCGCAAACAGCTGCTCCGTAGCGGTCGCGCAGCAGTACACCCGCTGGCTCGCCACTCACCACTACGAAAATTTCAACGTAGTTTCCTGGCTTCTCCCCGGAGATCTACACCAGCATTTCTACAATCTCTACGCGTATTGCCGCTGGGCTGACGACCTCGGCGACGAAATCCCGCAAAAAAATCGCGCCTTGGAGCTTTTGGATTGGTGGGAGCGCGAGCTCGATGAGTGTTACGCAGGCCGCCCATCGCACCCGGTCTTCGTCGCTCTGCGCGAAACGATCATCGCCAAAAATATTCCCAAACAGCCCTTTGCCGATCTGCTGAGAGCCTTCCGCCAGGACCAAACCGTCAAGCGTTATCCCACTTGGGACTCCATGATCGGCTACTGTGTTTTTTCCGCGAACCCCGTCGGCCGTCTCGTCCTCTATTTGTGCGGCTATCGCGACGAAGAACGCCAAACCCTTTCCGACGCCACTTGCACCGCACTCCAGCTGGCGAATTTCTGGCAAGACGTCGATCGCGACCTCGAGAAGGGCCGCATCTATATACCCCTCGATATGGCCGTCGCCCATGGCCTCACGGAAACCGAAATCGTCGAGCGGCGCTTTGACAAGCGTTATGTCAGCCTAATGAAAGACTTAATTGCTCGCACGCGCATCCTCTTCGCGCAGGGCGCCCCGCTAGCAAGAATGGTCCAGGGCCGGCTGAGCGTCGATCTCGACATGTTCACCCGCGGCGGGTTAGCCGTCCTCGACGCCATCGAATCCATGGGCTACGACACGCTCCATGCGCGTCCATCCATCAGCAAATCCAAACAAGTCGGTCTTCTTTGCCGAGCCCTGTTGTCTCATTGGTTCAGACCCGCGTCGCGCCAAGAAACTGCACCCGCTTCGATCGTTACGGACGAGATGCGCGCAGAGGGCGACCCGCTACCGCGCAAATGGGTCTCCGGCTCGTATGATAATTGCTACGCTATCGCCCGCGCCGCCCACAGCAATTTCTACTACGCCTTCTTCTTACTCCCAAAACCACGCCGCGACGCATTGGCTGCTCTGTATGCCTTTATGCGCCTGATTGATGACGTCGCCGACGAAGGCCACGATGTCGCCGCCAAGCAGCGCGGGCTAGCGAAATGGCGCGCTGAACTTGACGAAGCCGTCACTGGCCTAGACCAGTGTTTCGACGGCACTGCCGCTTTGCCTTTGGACGACCGACCGCCCCGCGCGACGGCGATCTTGCCAGCTCTCGCCGACACTATTCGCCGCTATCACATGCCCACGCGCTATCTCCACGACCTCATCTCTGGCGCGGAAATGGACCTTACCGTCCACGCCTATGCAACCTTCGACCGCCTCCGCGAATACTGTTATCGTGTTGCCGGAACCGTCGGCCTAACGTGCACCCACGTCTTCGGCTTCCACGATCCCCGGGCTCTCGATCTAGCCGAAAAACTCGGCCTCGCGTTTCAACTAACCAACATCATCCGTGACGTCCGCGAGGATTACAGTGCAGGCCGCGTCTATCTCCCGGAGGAAGACCTAGTGCGCTACGGCGTCTCCCCCCAAGATTTTGGCAAGACTGAAGCCACTCTCGGTGTCCGCGAACTTCTCCGTTTTGAAGCCGACCGCGCCTGGCAAAATTATGAACAAGGGTCCGCGCTCTTCGGCCTGATCGATCCGGAAAGCCGCGGCGCTCTCTGGCTTTTGGTGCACACGTATAGCGCTCTTTTGGCGCGCATCGAGTCTCTCGATTTCGCTGTTTTCGGCGAACGCGTTCGTCTCTCCAAACCTGAAAAAATGCTGTTCATCGCCAAGGCGCGCTTCGGCCGCCTCTCGGAAGAGAATATCCTTGAAAAACGTGATCGTGATCGGCGGCGGGCTGGCGGGACTGGCAGCCAGCGTCGCGCTGGCTGAAGCGGGCTGGCGAGTTCGTCTCTTTGAGCAGCGTCCGTTCCTTGGCGGGCGCGCGGCTTCCTACGTCTTGCCGGATGGCGAGCACGTCGATAATTGCCAGCACGTCACTTTCGGCTGCTGCACCAATCTCGAAGACTTCTATCGCCGCGTCGGCTCGGGCGACAAAATCAAATTCTTCGACCGCCTCGTTTTGCTCGATCCCCAGGGCCGACGCGGCGAAATGCACGCCGGCGTCCTCCCCGCGCCCTTCCACATGATGGGTTCGTTCTTCACTTTTTCGCCGCTTTCTTTCAAGGACAAGCTCTCCATCGCCCGGGCTTTTTATTCCATCCTGCAAAGCGGCGGCCATCCTCACGACGTCGACGAGCCTGGCGGCATTTCCATGCTCGAATGGCTCCGCCGCCGCAAACAGACGCCCGCCGCGATCTCTCGCTTCTGGCGAGTCGTTCTCGTCAGCGCCTTATCCCAGGAGCTCGACCGCATCGACGCCCGCTATGGTGTCGATGTTTTCTGGAAAGCCGTGCTCTCCAATAAAAATGGCTATCGCATGGGCGTTCCTGTGGTTGCGCTTGGCGATTTGTATGAAGGCTGCCGCGCCGCCATCGAGCAGAAGGGCGGGGAAGTCATCTTCCGATCGCCGCTCCGTGGCCTGCGCATCGAAAACGGTAAGCTAATCGCCGCAGTATTCGACGCAGGCCGCGAAGAATCCGCAGACGCCTTCGTCCTCGCTCTGCCTCATCTCGTGCTTTCCGAGCTTCTCCCCGAAAGCATCAAGCAGACCGACACCGCACTCGGCAATCTCGACAAAATCAGCGTCGCGCCCATCACCGGCGTCCACTTCTGGTTAGACCGCCAGGTGATGACCGAGCCTTTCATCACCCTGCTCGACACCACCACCCAGTGGATCTTCAACAAATCTGCTCTCTACGCAGGTACGAACAGTGCAGGGTCAGCCAGCGGGAGTCCCGAGAAAGGCCAATACCTCCAGCTCGTCATCAGCGCCTCCTACGATCTTCTCCAGAAATCGCGCCAGGAGATCATCGATCTCTGTCTCGCGGAAGTCCGCCACGCGCTCCCCGCCGCCCGCGAGGCAAATCTCCTCAAAGCCACGGTTGTTAAGGAAGCCGCCGCCACATTTTCCCCGCAACCCGGCGTCGACCGTTGGCGTCCAATCCAACAGACCAACATCGGCGGTCTGTTCCTCGCCGGTGATTGGACCGCAACAGGCTGGCCCGCAACCATGGAAGGCGCAGTGCGCAGCGGCTATCTCGCCGCCGAAGCGGTTTTGCGTGTGTCGGGCACTCCACAGAAATTTCTTCAGCCCGATTTGAAGCCCGACGGGTTGGCGGGCCTGTGGGCAAAAAGTTGAAGGCGCGCAGAATGCCTGCGCGTAATAGCGTTACGACGAAAAAGGAAAAGCAGCGCGGCGTTTCAGAGGCTATCTGCGATTCTCTCGAAAGCGCCGATGTCGCGCTCCGCAAGGGTGAGCAGCTCGCATTTCTTATCCAGCGCCCGATATGCATCCGAGTTCGCAATCAGAAACGCCTTATAGTCTTCGCGCGTTTCCCAAAAGTCGCACGTCAAATAGGTCAGGCCACGAAAAGGATCGCGCAGGAGGAGAGTTCGCAGATAAGCAGGATCGCGCCGGAACAACTGGGCCCAGTCTCCATCAGGCCCATATACCCTTTCATACTGTTCTTCGCATCCTGGCTTGACATCGTACTCCCAGAGGATTAAAAACATAGTTGTCCCATCTCCTGCTTGGACGTAGCCAATCCTGTTGTGAACCTCTGGGTAACGATTGCGCTGTGGGCCGAGTGTAATTTTCCGTTCGGATACTTACCACGATTCGAGTGCGTATCAACGCGGAAGTTTGGGCAGTTTAAGTCACAGTCCGGCATTGTGCCCGGACGGAGGCGTTTGTGGATCGAAAGTACGGACACCGTGGATATCGCGACACGGAAAAAGGCGAAAAGCGAGAAAAGGGGCACGATCGCAAGCCCCCGCAAGGCGGTCCACGCGCGGATCAGTTCGGCCCGCGCACTCCGCGCATGGTTGGCACGGTCACCCGCGGACGCTGCGCCAATTGCGGCGCGGTCCTAACCTCCGGCTTCGATCCGAACGGCAAATGTCCCAAGTGCCAGTTTGAACTGCACAGTTGCAAACAATGCCGCTTCTTCGATTCCGGCGCCCAATTCGAATGTACCCAGCCCATTCCCGAGCGGATCACCCCGAAAGACACCAAAAATAATTGCAAGTTCTACGAATTCCGCATGACCATTGAAAAAGACACCGCGCCAACCTCTTACGCTCAGCCTGCTCAAGTCGCCGCCGCTGCGCAAGCTCCGCCGCGCACCAACGATGCACGCCAGGCTTTCGAGGATCTTTTCAAGAAGTAGCCGCAGCGCCTTGCCATCCCACTTCGCCCGCTGTGCAGTCGTTCTATTCGTCGTATCCTTCCTACCCTCCACCCTCGCGAGTCCCGGGGCTCTCGTCTTGGGATAGTGCCCTTCAAAAAGCCGAATCTTCGCCATTCAAAACTTGCGTTTGCGCTTTCCTACCGCAATCTACACACTCCTTCCAATCGTAGTCACTCGATTCACGGCTTGGGTCGCGCCTTAACTGCGAGTTAGACGGCCCGGGCGGAATCTAATTAGGAGCGGTTGCCATGAACAAACGCATGCTTATTTCTCTCGGTTTACTTCTTGTCGCTGCGATTCCTCTGCTTGCACAGGACGGCGAGTCCAAGAAGACCATCACCTGCGCCGGTAGTGTCAGCGCAGACGGGCAAAGCTTCACCTGCGATAAAGACCATCATGTCTGGAAGGTGGCCGACCCCGCTATTCTGCGAAATATGGAGGGCCATCAAGTCAAACTGACGTATCATCGCACCTCAACGGCCGACGAAATCTTTGTCACTTCCGCGTCCAGCAACGAGCCACAAAAACAAACAGTCGCCCACAATTCCGGCGATTCAGCTCCCCATCGGTAATTCTCTCAGCGCTTTGGCGGAACGACGTCGGTCACCGCAAACGCTTCAGTTGCCTGCTTGAATTGCGCCTCAAGCTGCTCTTGTTGGTTCGCTCACGCCTGCCAGCGCGTCGTACTCCCGCCCCGAGCTTTCAGGCAGTAGCACCCACAGCGTATAAATTCCCAGCGCGGTCCCGAACGGGATTCGGAGCAGCGCCAGAAACGCCAGCACAATCCCCAGCATCCGCGCCCAAGGCTGCCTTTCCAGCAATCCCCACGCAAACACCAGGTACGCCACGGCAAACAGCGCCAGCATCGCACCGCCCGAGATCAACCCGCCAATCAAAAACGGCTTGATCCCAAATGCGCCGCTGAACGGCCATCCTCCCGTTCCCATCCAGTCCCAGCCCGAATTGAAAAACAATCCGCGAAACATCAATAGCCCGCCAAAGGCAAGCAAACGGAGTAATCCAGCCGCGATCCAAAATCCCGCCACAATGTTCAAGTTCCGCCGGACTCGCCCGTCTCCAGCGATACGCGCCGGCGGCTGCATCATCGCTCCCGGCGCGGGTTGCGCTCCCGTTCCCATATCTGGTCCCGTGTTCAACTGCTTTCCGCACGAACTGCAATACCTTGTCCCAGGGTTGAAAGGCGTTCCACATCCGTCGCAGTACATAGTTCGGCCCTCCAGTCTCTACCCCGATACTACGATGGATACCGCAAAAAGTTCCACGCCTCAATCTCCCGCCGCGGCCCGCCCCCAAAACACCTCATTCCTCGCCGCATCAGTATCGTCTACCTCGCGAATCGGCGGACACTCAGCGCAATCGGCAGGCCGATCAGGATCATGTGAATCAGCAGCCCGCGCACCAGTCCCCAATACGCGTATGGTCCCTTCGCATGTAGAGCGGAAAGCGGCAGCACGATCAAATTCATCACCAGAAATACAGCAATGCCGTAGAACAAACCGCACACAACAGGATGTGCCGTCAGAAAGTCCAGTTTCCGGCTCACCGCGTAATAAATCGCCGTCGCCGAGCACGCGATAAAAAAGTGCAGCAGAATCCCCAGCACATAGGTCCCCGCCCCTCCGTGCATCGCGCCTCGCCCCAGCAGCCCGCCCGCAATCGCCCGCGGCACTCCAGGCCCGTACGTGATGAATGCCGAAGTCAGATCCAGCGCTCCTGCAATCAGCCCGCCCACAAAAATAGCCAGCACGGCGTTCGATCCGCTTAAAGGCACTGTCGTTGACGTTGCACTCATGATTTCCTCTCCTGCTTCCCACTCATCCATTCCATCGATTGGCGAATCATCGCGCATGCGCCCGCCACCAGCCTCGCGTGCGACACGCGAGCACAATCATGTCCCGTTTCAGGCCCGGGCGTCGCTCACGTTCGTATGGTGAATAGCAAATTCGGCTTACTCTCTGGGCCGCGCCGACCTCTGCCCAGCCCAACGACTGTCGCCGGCCCTCGTACTTCGGCGTGCATCGCAAAGGTTCTGCGGTCTGCTAGGCGTTGTAGTTCGCTACAATTCGCGTCACTCTACCTGCCGCCGACAACTCCATGAACTCCGCCGTCCGCGTCCCCTTTTGGTTTGTGTAATAGAGCACCACGCTGTTCACGCCCCGGAGCACATCCTCCAGCGCAAACCGCAGTTCCGGATAGGCTGCCAACCCCCGCTGAAAATAAGCTCTCAGATTTGCCTTTCCGATCACCTTTCCGTCCGCTCGCCCGAGCAACTGCGCCGCAACCGGTGAAGTCAGCTCCACGTCGTCCTCATAGTGCGCCAGGATCAACTCCAAATCATGCGCGTTCCAAGCTGCGATCCACTCGTTCGCCAATTTCCGAGCCTCGTCCTTCGTCACCGTCGTTTCTCCTATCGAACCCGCAGCAATTTGATTTTTCCAAATCCGTAGGTGCCGGTCTCTGGCCCAGCCGTCTTTGTCTCACCCTCCGCCAATCGCGAGCCGCCGTTCATTTTCCCATCCCGGTTTTTCCACAGCTTTCCACAGCGCGTTCGAACGATACCACAGAAGTACTTGACACAGAGTGAATACGGTGCTACCATGTTTCATGTTCCGCCCGCCAGTCAAGCCGGCTTCCGTCTGCCACTCCATTTCTGCCACGGCCGGCTCCACCCTCCCACCTGGCTCCTGCGAGAGTCCACATCAGTATCATTCCATGGGACTTACGATACCTTTGTTTTCATACTCTTACGCACTCTTTTGCACTTCCCAGATCGCTATCCCTAATCCTTTCAACGCTTTCCGCACTCTTGCCGCAAAACACCCGGGGTGGGGTGTGCCCGCCTCGCCGACTGGGTTCTCGTTACTCAATCCCCGGCCAGCAATCGTTCGGCACTTAGAAGTGGCACAGACTTCAGTATGTGCGCTTCAAGGGAAACAACCGAGGCTCCGTCGGCGGAGCATCCGCAACGCTTTCCAACTCCGGAAACTTCTCCCGCAAGGGCTCCGGAACCTTCACCTTCGACCCTTTCAAAATGCTGATCAGTTGCAGCGCGTTGACGACTCCCTTTCCCTGATAATGATTGTTGGTAATCACAAACACTTCGCGCGACCGTTCCGCCACTTTCTCCACCCGCTTCGCCCATGGCGCAAGCTCCTCTGTCGAGTAGAGATAGTTGTACCGCTCGTGAGACGGCACAGCTTCGTCATCGCTGAACCACGTGTCGTACCGCCGCCCGTGCAGCCGCACATAACCAATCGGCGAAGTTGTCTCCGCCGAGGGCTCCAGCGACCGCCCAATAATCGGTTGGTCGATGTTGCAAAATCCGGCGTGCGCTTCTTTCAGCATCGCGAAAGTTTCCGGCGTCTGCCACGAAGCATGGCGCACTTCCACGACCAGCGGGTAATCTCCAAAGCGTTTCAAGAGCGCGGAGAGATGTGCGACGGTTTCCGGTGTGCGATGAAACGAAAAAGGGAATTGCAGTAGCACCGCACTCAATTTCCCCGCGTCGCGCAGAAGGTCAAATCCAGCGCGCACCAGCCTCTCATCCTCGGCAGTTGCCTTCGCGATCGCTGCACCTGCCGCGCCGCTCGAGCTTGTCGGAACCGCATCGTGCGTGAAGCGCTGCCACAGCTTCGCAGTAAAAACGAATCGCGGATTAGCGGCTACGCGCTCAATCCACTGCGCCGCGTGGTCCGGCCGAATCGGATTGTAGAAGGACGTGTTGATCTCGATGGTGTCAAAGAATTCCGCGAGATATGTCGCGTAATGGAATCCCTTGGGCCGCCGCGAGGGATAGACGTACCCCGCCCAGTCCGGATAAGACCATCCCGCTGGCCCCACGCGAAGCACAGCATTGGTAGCATTTTTTTTGGCGGTAGACATAGTGAAAACGCGCGAACTTGGCGGCGATTTTGGGTAGCACAGCCAACCGCTGCTGCATCGCATGGTCATTTTGCATGCGATAAATCCTGGCCTGCGCTTTTCGCAAAGCGCAGAAGGCAGGTTAGAGTGGAGCAACCGCGCCTGTCAACGAGCAGGCATCTGCTTCCCGAATTCAATTTTCTCCGGCACACGATTGCCGCGCGCCACAGGCAGTGGTAATCTGAGATCAAGATGCGGTGCACAACACAATTCCGCGTCACCCGCCTCTCCCGCAAAAACTCCTACAGGTGCAACCATGAAACTGTCCATCAGTCACAAGAACCTCGATCCGCACAAACCGGCGGAAAAAGAAGTCGAGCTCTATGCAGACAAATTGAACCGGCTTTTGAAAAGTTACCAGCCTGATCTGGTGCAATTGCACGGCGTTTTCACAAAAAATGCCCATCGCGCGGAACTTTCCTTTTCGCTGAATTTGACTTTGCCGACCGGTACGCTTCATGCCACCGGAACTGGCGCGAACGCCCGCGCCAGTTGCAAACAAGCCTTCAGTGAAATGCAGTCGCAGGTCAAAAAACACCAGTCGCGGCTTCGCAAAGACTATGAATGGAAACGCAAGCGCCCGCGCTCTCCCGCTCCCGCCCTCTCCTGATCGCTGCGTCTTGCTCTGTCCACGCGGCGCGATTGCGATTGGCGGATGGAAATCGGCGAAACTTTTGCGTTGAAACTAGTAAGATGCGCGGCGCAAACTTTTCGCACGGCATTTTCGCGAGCCACGAACAAGAAGGAAGGTCATGGACCGACGAGATT
The DNA here is from genome assembly GCA_049792735.1 of Candidatus Acidiferrum sp. Taxonomy (GTDB): domain Bacteria; phylum Acidobacteriota; class Terriglobia; order Acidiferrales; family UBA7541; genus Acidiferrum. Next base: position 54,514 of record JBARBE010000258.1, on the reverse strand, counting down.
TCTTGAAGACGACGAGTACGGTACTTGCAGGCACCACACTTGCCAAAGGGTTGCTTGCCGCAAATCCCGCCACCGCGGCTTCCACCGGCGAGGGCCGTCTGGTTTTTCCCATCAACCGCAACTGGCGCTATAACCGCTCGTTCGTCGATGGCGCTCACGGCAAGGAGTTCGACGATTCCGCGTTCGAGCGCGTCGTGATTCCGCACACGAATGTGCGCCTGCCGTGGCACAGCTTCGACGACAAGGAATACGAATTTGTTTCGATTTACCGCCGCCGTTTTCGTTTGCCCGCAGAAGCGCGCGGCAAACGCGTTTTCGTTGACTTTGAAGGTGTGATGACCGCTTCCACGGTGTGGATCAATGGCGTAAACCTCGACGAGTACAAGGGCGGCTACACACCGTTCTCCTTCGATCTCACGCCGCACATCGATTTCGATGGAGAAAACGTTCTCGCCGTCGATGTCGACTCGACGGAACGCCCGGATATTCCGCCGTTCGGCTATCAAATCGACTATCTGACTTTCGGAGGAATCTATCGAGAAGTCTGGCTGCGCATCGTTCCAACGACATTTATTGAAAATGTTTTCGCAAAGCCAAAAGATGTTTTGAGCGAACACCCCAGCTTGGATGTGGATTGTTTCGTGCAACACACAGAAGCTTCGCACGAGACGCACACGCTCGAAGTGGAATTGTGCGAGGGCAACCGCGTGCTGGCCAAAGCGACGCAACACGTTCCAGCGTCGGAAGCCACGGCGGAAGCGGCGGCGCACACCGTGCATTTCGAGAATCTCAGCGGAATCAAGTTGTGGGATCTCGATCATCCGAATCTCTATTCCGTCGACGTCCGGCTCCTCAAAGGTTCGGAGCTGGTCGATCACGAAAAGCGCACCATCGGTTTTCGCGAAGCGCAATTTACCGACCACGGCTTCGAGCTGAACGGCAAAATCATCAAGCTGCGCGGCCTCGACCGCCATCAGACGTTTCCGTTCGTTGGCCAGGCGATGCCCGGCCGTTCGCAACGCCGCGACGCGCATATCCTCCGCAAGAATTTGAAGTGCAATATCGTCCGCACCTCGCATTACCCGCAATCCCGCTATTTTCTCGATGCTTGCGACGAATTGGGATTGCTCGTGCTCGAAGAAATTCCCGGCTGGCAGCACATTGGCGATGAGGCTTGGAAATTGATCTCCATCGACAACGTCAGCCGTATGGTCCGCCGCGATTGGAATCATCCGAGCATCATTTTGTGGGCCGTGCGCATCAACGAGTCGAAAGACGACCACGATTTCTATACACGCACCAACGCGGTGGCTCATCGCCTCGATCCCACGCGACAGACCTGCGGCATCCGTAATTTCATGTCCTCTGAATTGCTGGAAGATGTTTTCACCATCAACGATTTCGGTTTCCCGCTCCAAAAGCCGAATCATCCGCGCTATCTCAACACCGAATTCGTAGGCCACACTTATCCCACCAAAACGATCGATAACAAAGAGCGACTGACCGAGCACATGCTGCGTCACGCGCGTATCCACAACCAGCTGGCTTCCGATCCGCAATACGCCGGCGGACTCGGCTGGTGCGCCTTCGACTACAACACCCACGCTGACTTCGGTAGCGGCGACCGCATCTGTTATCACGGCGTCACCGATATTTTCCGCGAGCCGAAGCCCGCTGCCGGATTTTACAAATCGCAATGCGACCCCTCGGACGAAGTAGTGCTCGAGCCCGCCTTCCATTGGGCGCGCGGCGACGAATCCATCGGCTTTACCATGGCGTACGTTTGTTCGAACTGCGACCACCTGAAATTTTTCGTTGCCGATAAACTGGTGGCCGAAGCCGATCCAAACAAAACCGAGTTTCCTAATCTGCGCTACGCGCCTTTTTCCGTGGATTTAAGACATTTGATAGGCCACTGGGGCGATCTGCGCATCGAAGGCTATTTGAACGGCAAGGTCGCGATCACTAAAACTCTCTCCGGGAAAGGCATCGACCAGAAATTTGCGCTGCAGCCCGACGACACCAGCCTGACCGCTGACGGCGCGGACACAACGCGCGTCGTGCTGCGCGTCACCGACGAGTATGGCGCTATCCGCCCGTTTGCAAATGACTCCGTAAAACTGGAACTCGAAGGGCCCGCTGAATTGATTGGCGATAATCCCTTCGCGCTCATCGGCGGAACAGGTGCGGTCTGGATTCGCGCAAGGGAGCAAGCAGGCACGGCGCGGCTGACGGCGACGCATCCGCGGCTCGGCAAGCAACAAGTGAGCTTCGAGATTGTCGCCAGTCCGCCAGGGTCCGTATAGAACGAGGGGCAAGTAGAGTGATCAGCAGTTCGGAACGATTCCGGCGCGTATTTGGAACGAAGCTCATTCCATGGCGCTCGGTTCTCGCATTCCTGGCTGGCGTGGCGATGAGCGCGGCGAGCGCGGCGCCTTTCGAGAAGGACGGTTATCCGCAGCGATCGTCCAGCGCTACCGTAGAAGGTACGGTCCGAGACGCGACCGGAGCGCCGGTCGGTGCTGCGATATTGCTCCTGGAAGAAAAGGGCAGCGCAGCGATTGTCGAGACGAAAGCGAATGTAGATGGATCTTATGTCCTCACGGCAAGCCAGGCCGGAACCTACGCAGTTCGAGCAAAGAAAGCCGGATATCTCGACACTATCGTCGATTCCATTGCGTTGTCCTTAGGCGACAAAAAGCATATCGACTTGATTCTCGCTTCGCAGGAATCGCTGAAGTTCAAATCTTCTCCTGCTTCATCGTCCGCTAATACCGCGGCCGGAGAGATGGAGTTCAAAGATGAGCCGAATTTTACCGTGGCGGGTGTTACCGATTGGAGCGATCTGGGCTTGCATGGTTCGGCAGCCACGACGAGGACAACCGAATCGCTCGCCAAAGAGACGATGACGCTGAAATCCGGCGAGCCGCAGCCCGAGTCCGCTGGGAGTACGAGCAAAGAGTATGAAGTAGCCCTCGCGTACCGAGACAAAGGCGACCTTGCGCGCGCCCGCGAGGAGGTCCGCAAAACGCTAGCGACTTCAAATACCGCCGAAGGACATCGTTTGCTCGGCGAACTGGATGAGCAGTTCGGCGATCCGCTGGGATCCGTCCATGAATACGAAACCGCCGTTCGCATGGATCCCGGCGAACAAAATTATTTCGAGTGGGGCACGGAACTGCTTCTTCACAAAGCCGGAGAGCCCGCGATCGAAGTGTTCACGCGCGGCCATATCGCACATCCGAATTCAGCAAGAATGCTGACGGGGCTCGGCGCTGCTCTGTATGCGAGCGGCTCCGCAGAAGAAGCAGCACGCCGTTTGTGCGAAGCGGCTGACTTGCAGCCGGCCGATCCGGCTGCGTATCTTTTCCTGGGTAAAATTGAGATGACCACGGCAGCGCCGCTCCCATGCAGTGAACAGAAGCTAGCGCGTTTCGCGCAGCAACAACCGGATAATGCCCTCGCGAATTACTACTACGCGGCCAGTCTCTGGAAACGAGGCAAGGGATCGGGGAGCGCAGCCGCTGTTAGACAAGTGGAAGCACTGCTCGAAAAAGCTGTAACGCTCGATCCAAAATGCGGCGAAGCGTACTTGCAACTCGGCGTGTTGTACGCGGTGCGCGGCGATCTAGAGCACGCCATTCGCGATTATCAAACAGCAATTAACGTGAATCCGAATCTGGGAGAAGCGCACCGTCAGCTTGGCCTGGCGTATCAGCGGAAGGGTGACCAAGCTAAGGCCAAGCAAGAATTTGAAGCGTACGAGCAGGCGGAGAAAGCGGAAGCCGCCGAAACAGAAAGGCAGCAGAAAGAACTCCGGCAATTCTTAATCATTTTGAAAGACAACAAAAGTAATGCTCCGCCTCACTGAGGAGGGAAGAGAATTTATATGGATTTGTTTTCGGCTGGCGCAATGATTCCGCCGCCTTCGCGAATGGTCAGAATCTGATTGGCCTTCACATTCGCGAATCGTTCGATCTTTTGCGTGGTGGGCCACTTCACTTCAATCAGGTCCACGACGGAAGATTTGCCGAGCCCAAAGTGCAAGCGCAAATCGGATTGCGACATCACGCTCCCGCCGCTGTGAACTTCATCCATCTGCGCATGCTTGCCCGTAACTACGCGCACACGAGCACCAACGGCTGTGCGATTGCACTTCGTGCCGATCAATTTTATTTTGATCCAATTCTGTTTGTTGCCGCCGTCGTTGCGGAGCAGCGAAGGCAAATCGTTCATGTTCAAAATTACGGCGTCGATGTCGCCATCGTTGTCGTAATCGCCGAAGGCCGCGCCGCGGCTGGAAAAGTTCTCGCTGATGCCCGGCCCCATTTCGGCGGACACGTCCTTGAAACGCCCATCGCCTAAATTTTTGTAGACGAGACGCGGATTCTTGAACGTTTGTCCGGTATCGTGGCCTTCGATTTCCGGGTACACGTGTCCATTGACCTGGAGAATGTCGGCCCAGCCATCATTGTCGTAATCGATGAAGCCGCAGCCCCAAGCTACATATTGATTGTTGATGCCGATGCCCGAGGAAAACGTGACGTCGTTGAATGTACCGTCGCCGTTGTTGTGGTAGAGGTTGCAAGTGTCGTCGGCAAAATTCGTTTTGAAAATATCGAACCAGCCGTCGCAATCGTAATCGGCGACGGCGACGCCCATTCCGGCTTGTTCGTGGCCGTTTTCGCTGTAAGCGCAACCGGCGATGACGGAGATATCGGTGAACGTGCCGTCGTGATTGTTGTGGTAGAGGATGCTCGGCTCGGAATCGACGGCGACGTAAATATCGGGCCAGCCGTCGTTATCGAAATCATAGGAGACGGGTGTGATGGAATAGCGCGGGCCAGGCTTCAAGATGCCGGCTTTCTCGGAAACGTCGGTGAATGTGCCGTCGCCGTTGTTGCGGTAGAGAACGTTGGTGTCGCCCGTGAGGCCGCGGGGGCCGCACATCGTGGGAATGCCTTTCCACTGGCAAAGGGGAGGAGGCGTTGGAGAAGGAGTTTTCGCGGGGTCGAGCTTGATGTAATGAGCGACGAACAGATCGAGGTGGCCGTCGCGGTCGTAATCGAGCCAGGTGCAGCCAGCGCCCCAGCGAATTTGTTCATCGTAGAGGCCTGCTTTGTGAGTGACGTCGGTGAAGGTGCCGTTGCCGTTGTTTCGAAAAAGGCTATTGTGTCCCCAGAAACAGCAGAAGAGATCGTCCCAGCCGTCGTTGTCGTAGTCGCCGACGCAGACGCCAGTTTGCCAGCCGGTTCGCGCGAGGCCTGACTTTTCGGTGACATCGGTGAACGTGCCGTCGCGATTATTTTTGTAGAGATGAGAGGTGGGCGCCTTTCCAGCGGGCCAGTCGGTGTTGAAGCGCGTACCGTTGGTGAAATAAATATCGAGCCAGCCGTCGTTGTCGTAATCGAAGAAGGCGAGGCCGCTGCCTTTGGCTTCGATGATGTACTGCTTGCGATCGATACCTCCCCAGACGTTTGGCGCATTGAGGCCGGCTTCTCGAGCGACATCGACGAAAATGACGGGCGAAGTCGCGGGCGGAAGGGAAGCAACGGCATTCGGCGCGTTCGGATGCAAGGTTGACATGGCGTCGAGCAGCAGGGGACGTTTCCATTTCCAAAGTGGACTTGTGAGCGCGTCCAGCAGCGCACCGCCAAAAAGAATTGAAGAGGAGCCGAGGAAACGCCTTCGCAGGAAATTCATGGCCGATGACTGATCCAGGCCGAGAGTTGCGCTGTCGCCAAAACAGCCGTGACCACGAGGATTTTACGCAGCAGATTTATGGGGCACACTTTCATCATTGGGCGGCAGCCTTGGCAGTGATTTTTGGAAACGCACGGGCCACGATTCCGCTTCCTTCCTTTACGGCGATAATTTTATCGACGGGAACGCTCGTCAATTTGTCCACCTGGCCGCTCGGCCAAGTAATCTCGAGCGAATCAATTTTGGTGCGTTTGCCGAGGCCGAAGAAAATGCGTGGATCGCTTGCCGACATGTAGCCCATGCCGCCTTTGGCCTGTTCAACGTGAACGAAGCCTTCGGAAGTTAGCTTGAGCGAAGCACCGATGCCGTCGCGATTCGAACGCGTGCCGATGAGCAGAATTTCCAACCAATGATTGGCATTGCCGCCATCGTTGCGGAGAAGCTCCGGATAATCGCCGCGATTGTTGATGGCGATGTCGATGTCGCCACCGTTGTCGTAGTCGGCGGTGGCGATGCCGCGGCCGGCGATAGAACGCTGGAAGTCCGGACCGAGAGATTTCGATACGTTTTCAAAGATGCCTTTGCCGATGTTCCGAAACATTAAGAGCGGCTCCTTGTAACTGACTTCGTTGTGATAGAGCTGGACGTTGTCCAGCATGGCGGAATTCAGTTGGACGATATCTTCCCAGCCGTCGTTGTCGTAATCCAGAAATTTCGTGGAGACGCCGCTGTAGAGCATGGCCTTGTTGCCGAGGCCGGAGCGATAGGTGTAGTCGTCGAAAGTTCCATCGTGATTGTTGTGATAGAGGCGATTCAATTCGAAATCGAGGTGAGTGATATAGAGATCGAGCCAGCCATCGCCATCGACGTCAGCGGCGTCAATGCCCATGCCGGCTTCGTAGCGGCCGTCTTCGCTGGCAGCCATGCCGGAAACGAGAGAAACGTCCTGGAAGGTCCCGTCATGTTTGTTGAGAAAAAGAAAATTGGGCCAAGTGTCATTGGCGATGGCGATGTCCGGCCAGCCGTCGCCGTTGAAATCCGCGAGCACGACGCCCATGCCTTTTGATTCGGGTTTGCCGACGCCGGAAATGTCACTGACGTCGGTGAACGTGCCGTCGTGATTGTTGTGATAGAGCTTGGTTTTTTCGCCCTTGTAGTTGTTGGGATTGCAGTAAGAGCGATAACCAGGGCGACGATCGCCGCACCACAGATTATTCTTGGGAGACCAATCGATGTAGTTGGTGACGACAAGATCGAGCCAACCGTCTTTGTCGTAATCGAACCAGCCGGCGCTGGTGGACCACTGTCCTTCATCGGCGACACCGGCTTTTGCGGTGACGTCGGTGAAGGTGCCGTCGCCGTTGTTGTGGTAGAGAATGGCGCGGCCATAGCCAGTGACGTAGAGATCAGGATAGCCGTCGTTGTCGTAATCTCCGACGGCGACGCCTTGGCCGTAGTGTCCTTCGCCGCCGACGCCGGCTTTATCGGTGACGTCGGTGAAGGTGCCGTCGCCGTTGTTGCGATAGAGCGCGGAACGAAGAGGATGCGTGGGCTTGTAGGCATCGGTGGCTGCGGATTGCACGAAGAAGATATCCATCAAGCCGTCCTGGTTGTAGTCAAGCCAACCGACGCCGGTACCCATCGTCTCGAGATAATATTTTTCGTCGGTTTGCGTGGAGTCCTGGAGAAAGGTGATACCGGCTTCCTTGCGGACATCGGTGAAGCGGACGGGGGTTGGAGCGTCTGGCGATTTTGTGGCTTGGCCCGCGAAAACCGTTTGACGAAGAGCGACGCCGAGCAGAGCGCTCAATGCGAGGATTGCGCAGCAGAAGCCTCCGAAAAACCGTCGCGTGCTTGTCTCCGTTTTTTGGCCCATTCCAAGTTGATCTCGACGGCTCTCGTTCTATGCGCCTGGCTATTGCGACTGCGAACCAAAAACTTCGGTTACGCAAGCGTTTCTTGCATTCTATTCCCGACGAATGAAGCGTTCAACCGCAAGTTGGCGATGGCGAACTCAAAGTGTGCGGTCCGCGAGCGAGAGCGCAAGCTGAAACAGCTGCATTCTTGCGGGCAAGGGCATCGGTTGATTGATTGTGGAAGGCACGTCCGGCGCGTGGGACAGAGCTTCTGCAATTCGATTTACATCGAGGCCGCCGGCGGCGTTGCTGCCTTTGAAGCGATCCAAGACTTCGCGCGCTTTAGCGATTTCGCCCGTCAGGTAATAAAAAAGGCCAAGAGTGGAGTAGCTACCTGACCATTCAGGGAGAAGATCGACGGCGCGCTTGAAATCTTGCTCCGCTTGAGGAGTTTTTCCGTCGAGGACAGAGGCGATTCCCATGCCCCAGAAGATTTTCCCAGAGCCCGGGATACGCGCGAGACCTTTCTGCAAAGTGTCTTCAGCGGCGGGGATATTGTTTTCGCGCAGCTCGACTAGAGCGAGCGAGAGGTAATACTGATCGTTGTCCGGATTCTTGGCGATCGCGTCGCGGAAAATTGAGGAAGCATCGGCGGTGTCACCGAGATGCGCTTGAATGTCGGCGAGAAGTGAGAGGTAGGCACTGTCTTGCTGGCCCTGTGCGGAGACTTGCTTGGCGGTTTCGAGCGCTTGGGCGTAGTCGCCTTTGCGGAAGTAGGCGTCCGCGAGATCGAATTTCACGTCATCAGAAGTTGGATCCACGTTGAGCGCGGTTTGGAAGTGCTGGATCGCGTCGTCGTAGAGATGGTAACGCGCGAGAAGCACGCCGATGCCGGTTTGTGTGCGGTAATCGCCGGAGCTCATTTGATCGAGCTGTGCGAGCGATTTCTTCGCGTCGTCGACGTTTCCCAGTTTGAGATACGTTTCTGCGAGCAGATATAGATTTTGAGGCTGGTCGGGGTGCTTGCTGACTTCTTGCGTCAACTGCGTCAGGTCGAGTTGCGCACGGTCTTTGTCAGAGAGGCTGGCGCGGTTATTTACGTAGTCGAAGAGATGTTGGTAGGGATAAGGGCCTGCGGGAGCATTTTTTGAAAGAGTTTGGAAGACGTTCAAGTCGCGCTCGGCGGCATCCATCTGGTGGAGGCTTCGTTCGACCATGGCCAGCTTGTAGTATCCGGATGCGGGCTCGTGATTCAGTTTGACGTAACGCCGGAGAAGTTCTTCCGCCTCCTGAAATTTCTTGTTTTCGATCCGGAGATTCGCCAGCTCGATCATGGCTTCGGAAAGATCGGGGTTGGAATGGAGCGCTTCCTGAAGCAAAACCTCGGCGCGCGCGTGATTTCCCTGGCGCTCCTCGATATAGCCCATGTTGAAGAGGCAAGAAGCGTTGTGGGGATCTTGTTTCAGGCCGAGCTCGAAATATTTTTTGGCTTCCTCGAAACGGCCAAGATGGCGGTAAGAGAGGCCGAGGAAAGCGTAGGAGCGCGCGGTGGGATCGAGCACGACTAGCGACTTGAACTCATCGATCGCTTTTTCTTCCTCGCCGGACATGAAATAGCTTTCGCCGAGCGCCGCGCGCAGGTCGACGCGCTTCGGATCGATTTTCAGGCCGGACTCAAGAAGAGGAATGGCATCTTCGAAATAGTCTTGGGTCATGCTGACGCGAGCCAGTAAAAAAATAATGTCGGTATTTTCTGGAGCGAGCTTGTGAGCGCGGACCAAAGCGTCAAGGGCATCCACCGAGCGATTTTGCTGTTGATAGACCTGCGCGAGCATGTACAGAGTCTCGGGCGAATCGGGTTTCAGTTTGAGCGCGCGATTCAGCACGAGTTCCGCTTTTGCGGCGTCGCCGGCTCGAAGATAAACCTGGCCGAGGTTATAGAGAATATCGACGGTTTCTGGCTGCAGCGCGTCGGCTTGTTCCAATTCCAACTGGGCGGCGTGGTATTGCTTCTGCGAGGCGAGCAAAACGCCGAGCGTGAAGTGCAACTGGACATCCGTTTTGTTGTCTGCGGAAAGCGCTGCCGCGGCCTTTAGAGCTTCTGGTGTTTTGCCAGCGCGAAAATACGCGCGGGTCAAATTGAAGCGAGTCGCGTTGTCCCGGGGATGGACACGCTCAAAATGAGAAATCGCCTCAGCGGGAGAGTTCTTTGCCAGAAGGACTAAGCCAAGATTATAGTTTCCATCACGATCGGCAGGTTCGATGCGTAGCACCTTCCGGAATTCTGTCTCTGCAAGATCGAGTTTGTTCTCCGCGACATAGAGATTCCCGAGGTTGTTGCGCGTGCCGGTGGAGTTGGGTTCGATCTTCAGCGCGTGCTGGAAGGCCAGCAAAGCATTTGCGTAATCTTTCTGGTTCGTGTCGACAATCCCGAGCAGGTTGTAGCCCTGCACACTGGACGGATTTTGCTGGAGCTCTTCCTGAATTTTCTTTTTTGCTTCGTCGACGGAACCTTGGCGGAGTAAATCCCCGGCTTCTAGAAGAAGCGGAGAAGTTTTCGGAGACTGCCGCGGATTGCCGCTCACGGGAAGCGTCTCTTGCGCAAACGTGCCAGCTGGAATGAGAATCGCCGCGAGAGCAAGGGCTCGCCACGACACTCCGCAGCTCCTTGTCTTCCTTGTTGGATGCCGAATTTGTGCGGCGCGAAACATTTCGCAGCATTCCCCCGAATGCACGCTACAGAAAACGTTGGAAATTCAATTTAGCATTTCGAGCGCCTGCTGAGCCAATTTGTGCTGCGGCTGTTGATGCAACAATGCCAGCAAGGTTTCACGGGCCTTCTCTTTGTCATTCAGGAGCACGTAGAGCCGCGCAAGATTTAGATAGGCCTGGTCGAAGTTCGGCGCGACGCGAATGCACGTCTCGAACTTTTCTTTTGCTTCGGGCAAATTTTGTTCGCGGACCAGCAGGACTCCAAGGTTATTGAGCGCATCAGGGTAATCTGGGCGCAGCTCAACAGCTTTTTGCAAAAAGCTGGAAGCGCGATCGAGTTGCTGTTGGCGCGCATACAGCATTCCCAGGCTGTAATTCGCTTCCGGATTATCCGGCTCAATTTCGAGCGCGCGGTTCAGAAGTTTTTCGGCTTCCTCGTCCGCGCCCTGACGCCGGTAGAGATTTCCGAGGTTTAGGAGCGCGATCACGTAGTCCGGCCTCAACTCCAAACACTTTTGGAAATCGCGAATGGCTTCATCCGCCTGGCCTTCCTGACCGGCGATCATGCCCAGGTTGTTCCATGCTTCCGCATATTCGGGGCGCAGCTTCAATGTTTGCTCGAGGTAACGGCGAGCGTCCGCCAGCGAGTTTTTTCGGAGATAGAGCGTTCCCAAATTGTAATAGGCTTCCGCATCCTGCGGCTTCGCGGCGATGACTTGCTGAAAAGACGCCGCCGCCTGGTCCAAATAGCCGCGCTGGAACATCGCGACTCCAAATGTAAAGTCGTTGCGCTGAAATTCGTCCTGGCAGAGCGTTCCTTCAAAGGGGAGTGCGCGCCGCATCCGAGCGGCGGCGGCTTCCGGCGATGATTTCAGATCTTCTTCGATCTGCTTCGGGTCCACTGGTCCCTGATACAACTTGACGATCATGCCGTCCGCATTCAGGAGAAAGGAAGCAGGTAAAGGAAGATCCCGGCGGCGGTCAAATAAATAGCGATAAATGATGTTGTAGATGCCAGCGACTTCTTGAGTGCCAAGCAGGATGGGGAAGGGAAGTCCTTCTCTATTCGATAGGGAACTCAAGATCTCTTTATCGCTCGAATCATCGACGTCGATGGCCAAAACGCGAAGTCCGCTCGTCCCAAGAGATGCGTGGTGCTTTTTCAAGGCTCGCAGTTGCTCGAGGCAACCCGGCGCGGACGCTTTCCAAAAATTGAGCAGGATGGTTCCGCCGCGATATGAACTGAGCGCGTGCGAATTGCCCGAGAGGTCTTGCAAAGTAAAATCCGGCGCGCTCAACGGTTCGATGAGCCAAGTCTCGGTCGTGGAAGGTGCTGCATCCGACTCTTGAGGTTCGCCCTCTCGCGTGTAAGCAGCTGGCGCTGCCGCAAAAGGCTTCGCGGCAAAATCCGTCGAGCCTTCTACTATTTCGATGCGGTGATTTGCGGGCAGATTCTCGAACATCTGCGTCAGCCCGCTCGGCCAACGAACGCTGGCGCGGACGCTGCCTTGGGCTTTTCCGAGTCCGAAAGAAAGCTCCTTGGTGTGTTGAGACAGAAAGCCGCTGCCGGCTTGGACGTACTTTGTTTGCCGAGGCACTTCCGCTTCGACGGTGACGGAGGCTCCGATCGCATCGCGGTTGCTCTTTGTGCCGCGCAGGCGAAAGGCAATCGAGTTGCCAAGGTCCTTCATAGCGTTGCGCAGAATTCGCAGCTGCGGCGCATTCCGGTTTTTGAGAATTATTTCCAAACGCCCGTCGTGATCCAAATCAGCCAGAGCAAACGACCGGCTGTCGTCTGAAAAGTCCAGCCCGGCGACGCCGGACACGTCTGAAAACGTGCCATCGTGATTGTTCGCGTACAGAACGTTCCGCTCGTAACCGTTCCAGGGAGTATCGGAGCGAATCAGCTCGTTGATGGCGTTCCAGCCCAGCTCGTATTCTTGCGATGGCGTCCTGCTCGCAGGGGAGTTCGACACGACCTGCCGCCAAAAGAAGCTCGCCGCGTCGGGATCCCCGTACTCAGAAGTCTTTGGCCCGGAAATGTAGCCATTCGCGATGTAGATATCGGGATGACCGTCGTGGTCAAAGTCCCAGGAGTCCGAAGACCACGCCCAGCGACCGACGTCAACTCCTGCCGCGCGGCTGACGTTTTGAAACTTCCCATCTCCCAGATTTCGATACAGCGAATTACCGCCGGCGTGCCGCCGATAAAGCGCGCGGATATTCTCCGGATCTTTTTCATGAAAGATTCTTTGTTCCGAGACTCGAAGTCCAGCCGCGGACCACATGTTTGAAACATAAATGTCCTGTTTTCCGTCGTTGTCGAAATCGAGCCAGCAGGCGCTCATTCCCGCGCCAACGTCCTGGACGCCCGCTTCCGCGGAGACCGCTGTAAATTTCCCCCCGCCGTCGTTTCGATAGAGATTGCTTCGCCCGAAATCGTTGGCTACGTACAAGTCGGGCCGCCCATCGGAGTTGTAGTCGCTCCAGGCGCACGCGAAGCTATAGCGGTCGTTTTCGGCATTCAATCCGGCCAGTTCCGTGCGATCCACAAAAGAAGAGTTCCCCTCGTTATGCATCAAAAAGTTCGGTGGTCCGTTGCGGGCGTCGAAGTAAGGCGCAGGATAGTCGTACTGCTCGAGCCCCAGATAGTAGCTGTACAAACAGAAATAAATATCGAGACGCCCGTCGCCGTCATAATCGGCCACGGCGGCGTGTGTGAACGTCCCTTGCGGAGGCCGCGCAAACTGGAAGGCATCGCGTTTCAGTAAGAATTTTCCATTCCCCTGATTCACAAAGAGCAAAGGCCCGCTGCCGCAAACCACTAAAAGATCCTGCAAGCCTTTATTTTCAAAATCGGCGAACAAAGCGCAAGCCGTGCCATCCAGCACTCCCACTCCCGATTTTTCCGTGACGTCCTCAAACGTTCCGTCTCTCCGATTGCGATACAGCCGGTTCGGCAGCCCTGGAGGCTGACAGATGTAGAGGTCATCGAATCCGTCGTTGTCGAAATCGCCCGTGGCCAAGCCGTTGTTGCCGTAGACGTCGATCCCGCAAGCGCCATCCAAGACGGTGCGCCAATAGTCGACGCCGTGAAGCATCTGGTTTCTGTACGAGTCCGTTTGGCCCAGCGCCTGCGATGTAACGTCAATAAAAATCGGCGCGCGCGCCCGGCTGAGAGTTTCCTCCGTTGCCTCCCAGCGAATCGCTCGCCATCCGTTGGCTTCATCACGCGACCACTGCGTCAGCCAATGGCCGACGCGCTGTTCGCGCCCGCCGTTCGCCGAGGCGCCGACAAAGTCATACCGAATTGTGACCTTGAATGCCGGCGACAAACCCCCAATTTCTTCGATCCCTGTAATTTGGAATTCCGCCGTCTCGAAGCGCGAAATCGGCTCCAGGTATTTCTTCATCTCTTGGAGGAATCGCTCGCGGCCTGGAACAAGGCTCGCCGAAAATTGCCTCCGGATGATTTCGATGCCTCCTTGGGAGCGGAGAGTGGTTTGCTTGGTGGGAGCCAGCGGCCCTGCCTCGACGGAAGCGTCCAGAAATTTCGCCAGCGCGCCGAGAGCAGGCGCCCCCACCTTCAGAGCACGGCTCCATTCCTCGAGAGCTCGCATGATTTCAAACGCATACTTCTCTGTGATGTATTCATCCGTGCCGGGGACAACCTTGCGGAGCAAATCATCAAGAGGTGATTTCGCGGGATAGTGGGGTGTTACGCGAAAATCAGCGAGGTCGAAGAATGAATGACTGCCGCCCGGAACCTGCGGGAGCAGCGGCGGGAACACCGCTGCGCGGATTGGGGCGGGCAGAAAAAGTACCGGCGCCCAACGCATCCTCTTCAGGAAGATGCGCCGCGAAAGTGCGACGTGTTCGTCTTTGTGACGCGCCATTTTTACTTTCTCAGCCGCGATCGGCCGGCGTTCGAATGCTAGCACTGAGCGGAAGCCGATCCAAAGATTACCGCGCCAGCGCCGAAGAGCGGGGGAGCGCATGCCGCAAGCGGAATCGCGCAAATGAGAAACTGCCGGGATTTCGATCAGGTATTTTCAGATGGAGCGGGTCCTGAGGAGTCTCGCAAAATCAACTCAGCCGGAATCTGGTATTCCTTCCCCTGCGGATGGGCGGAACAGGATAGCTCATGCAGCGCGTCCGCGGCCATTTCGCCCAGCATGTCCCGGTGGATGTCCACGGTGGTCAAGGACGGATTGCTGTATTCGGCCAAGCGGGTGTTGTCGAACCCGGTGACCGAAATATCTTGCGGCACGCGGCAGCCGCCTTTCAGCAGGCCTTTGATCACGCCCACCGCAGTCAGGTCGTTCACGGCCATCACCGCGGTCGGTCTGGGAGACGATTTTGCAATATGCAAGCCCGCCGCCAGCCCGCCTTCAAAGCGCAGATCTCCGTGCACGACCGGTCCCGGCTGCAACCCCATCTCCTTCATGCACGTTTCGTAGGCCTCCAACCGTGCGAGGTTGGACTTGAGCTTTGGCCGCCCGGCGATAAACGCGATTCTCCGATGGCCTTGCGCATGGAGGTATTCGACGATTTGCTTGATTCCCGAAAAATAGTCGATCCGCAATTTGCTCACGTAGCCGCGGACGGGGGCGAGGTCGAGAAAAGTGACGGCGATCTTTCTGCGCTCAAGTTCCTTAATGAGCCGCGAGCTGATTTCTGAAGTCATGATGGCTACGCCGCGCACGTTGTGCTCCATCATGCGCTCGGCGGCTTCACGAGTCCGCCTCGGGTCGTAATTCGTATCGCTCAGGATGGCGTCGTACCCCAGTTGGCGCGCGCGTGTTTCAAAGCTCTTAATCACTTCGGGGAAAAAAGGGTTCACGATGTCGGAAACGATAATTCCCAGAGTGCGGCTGTCGCGCGAAGCCAAATGCCGCGCATGTGCATTCGGGAAATACCCGAGACGCTTGACCGTCAGGAGCACCTGCCGATGTGTGCTTGGGCCAACTTTGCCGGTCTTGTTCAATACATTCGACACCGTCGCGGTGGAAACGCCGGCAGCCTTTGCGACGTCGCGGATAGTTAAAGCCATAGCGCGATTTGCTCGACTTTTTGCAAGGAACTGCGCACTCGGTTCCGGCCCGGGAGAGCGGCCTTGCGGTATATTAAAAAAAATGCTTGACAATATCCAACAAAATGTCTAAGAGTGTTTCACAGGTTAAGCGGTTAAGCAGTTTGTGCGCTGCTTGCGGTTAAGCGTTTCATGCGGTTTTGAGGGGCTTGGGGTGCCAAATACAAAGAATCCTTATTTGGGATGGGCTTACGCCCTATAACTTCTTTGTGTTTTGTTCCTCGGTAATTTAGCTACAACCCGTCGAGGCTTGGTTCCGAGCCCTAGGTCCGTCGAGGATCGGGCTCTAAGAACCAGCGATTGCTGTGCACGCATGAGCCGAAAGGCTCTGGAGGATGGGCGATGATTCGAAATGCTTTTTCGAGGTTGATCGAACGGGCTCCGTTGGTGGTCCTTGGCGCGCTTGCACTTATGGTTTTTAGCGCCCGGCCGCTTTGCGCGCAGGTGGATACTGGAACCATTTTGGGGACGGTTTCGGATACGTCCGGGGCTGCTATCCATGGCGCCACAGTCACGCTCACCAACTTGGGAACCAGTGCAGCTCTCTCAACGACCACCGAAGCCGACGGCTCGTACAAATTTACTCCGGTCAGAATCGGGAGCTACAAGCTCACCGCCGCCTACACGGGCTTTCACACTGTCACGCAGACCGATGTGAACGTAAACATTGGTCAGAACGTTGTCGTTAATTTCAGCATGAAACCTGGCGTCGTCACGGAAACCATCGAGGTCACCGCCGCTGCTCCCGTGCTGCAGTCCCAAGACGCTTCCGTCGGCCAAGTTGTGGATTCGCGAAATGTGAACGACCTTCCTTTGAATGGTCGGAATTTTACGTTCCTGGCGCAGTTGGCCGCGGGTGTGAACACGCCCCAGGCTGACACGCGCGGCAATGCTGCCAGCGGAGCCTTTTCGGCCAATGGAAATAGGCCCGCCCAGAACAATTACCTCCTCGATGGCATAGACAACAATTCCGATACGGTGGACTTCCTCAATGGTACCAATTACGTCGTGCTTCCTCCCGTTGATGCCATCCAGGAGTTCAAGGTGCAGACGTCCGACTTCAGCGCCGAGTTTGGCCGCTCTGGCGCTGCCGTGCTGAACGCCACTATCAAATCCGGCACGAACGAGTTTCATGGCGACGTGTGGGAATTCTTCCGCAACGATAAACTCGATGCTGCCGATTTCTTTGAGAATTCTCACGGCGTCCCGAAGGGCGAGCTTCGCTGGAATCAGTTTGGGTTCACCGCCGGTGGTCCAGTTTACATTCCCAAAGTCTTTGACGGTCGAAACAAGGTGTTTATCTTCGGCGATTACCAGGGCTTCCGTCGCGTGCAGGGAACCATTTTGAGTGGCTCCGTCCCGAGCATGGCTGAGCGCTCTAGTGGTTACACGAACTTCCAGGATCTCATCGCCGCCCAATCGGGCACACTTACGGATGCCCTAGGGCGTACAATGCCATTTGGTACCGTTCTGGACCCGGCGACTACACGCCAGATTTCTCCCGGCGTGTATGTCCGCGATCCTTTTGGGACGTGCGCCAATGAGCCCGCAGGGTTTGTCTATACGGTTTCGGCTTGCAACTTGAATATGATCCCCGCGAATCGCCTGGATTCCAACGCCATTGCCCTGCTGAATTTATATCCCATGCCCACGACCAATGCGCCCGGTTCGCTTCTCTCAAACTACGCCAATTCTCCAAAGCTATTTGAGCACAGCAACTCCTTTGACACCCGGATGGATATCAATTTCAACGAAAAGAACCAATTGTTTTTCCGTTTCAGCTTGGTGGATGATCCGCAGTTCATTCCGGGGATTTTCGGAGGAGTCGCGGACGGCGGCGGCTTCCAGCAAGGCACCCAGACCGCGATCGCGCAGCAGAGCGCACTTGGTTACACGCACACATTTTCACCCACTTTGATCAACGAGCTTCGCGCCGGGTTGAATTACCTCCATACTTCGCGCTATTCGCCCTCAGCGAACGACCTTTCAAATATCCCCGGGACCTATGGTATCCAAGACATACCGCAGCAAGCCTTGAATGGCGGACTCCCCGCGTTCGGAATCAACGGCCTCTCCACCCTAGGCAGTAACGCCTTCCTGCCTTCGAACGAAGTCACCTCTACTTTCCAACTTACCGACGACGTCACCAAGATTCTCGGGAAGCATACGTTCAAGATGGGTTTCGAGTGGCAGCACGTCAAATTTTCGACTCTCCAGCCGCCGTGGTCGCGCGGAGAGTTCGATTACAACGGCGATTACACCGAAATTCCGAGCACAGGGTGCGTGAATCCAACTAACTGCAATTCCGCCGGCCAGGGAAGTACCGGCCGTGCTGACTTCCTGCTCCTGCCGACAGCTTCGACTGTAGGAGGGCCAAACTACGTGGGCGGCTCGAGCGAGATCTACGCCTCGAATATTTCGCTCACCGATAACGGGAAGAACTATTACGGCACCTACTTCAATGACGATTGGAAGCTTACTCCCAAGCTCACCGTCAACCTTGGTCTGCGCTACGACTACTTTGGCTTGGTGTTCGAACACCACAGCGCTCAAGCCAACTTCGTGCCGCCCGGTACTGGCCCTTTCACGCAAGCTACGTACCTGATGCCGGGGGGAGTGGATTCCTGCAACAACACATTTGTTGCTCAGAGCTTCCTCAACCTGCTGGCCAGTGATGGCATCGCCTGCGCGGCCTCTAACGCTTACGGCGCCGGCCTTGGCCACTCGCAGAACAACAACTTCGCCCCGCGCGTCGGATTTGCATACCAGGCCACCAATAAACTTGTCGTCCGCGGTGGCTTCGGCATGTTCTATAACGGCTTTGAAAACCGCGGGTTCTCTCCCAACCTCGGCGAAAATTATCCGTTCCAGTTCAACTTCTCCTACACCCCGCCCAATGATGTATTGCCCATAAGCGGGAGTCCGTTTGCCGGCTGCTCGGCTACGGCACCATACGGGGGAACTGCTACTTTTGAAGCTGGGTTTGCCTGTATCCCATTGAGTCCGTTGGCTGTTACCCCCAATGGGCTTGCTTTGCGAGGCATCCAATTCAACTACGACACGCCCTACACCATGGCCGCGAACCTGACTGTGCAATATCAGGTGACTCCTACGATGTCCGTGCAGGCTGGGTATGTCACGACGCTTGCGAGGCACCTCGAGTCCTTCCCGGGAACGAATAACCCGACCTCGATCGCACCTCCTGGGACGCCTGAGGCTTCGCTCGTGCAATATCCGGACTTCGGATTCAATTCCAGTTATGCAGCCACCGCTGGCATGAGCGCTTACCACAGCCTCCAAACCAAAGTCGAAAAGCAGTTTGCTAACGGTTTGAATTTCCTGGCTACGTATACGTACTCGAAGACAATGACCGACGCGGGAGACTTGCTCAACGGCGGGAGCGTCTCAGGTTATCGGGCGCCCAACGTTCCGGGTCTCGGAATGGCGTTTGATTACGGCTTGGCGGATTTTGATATTCGCAATGTCTTCCACTTCAGCGGCGTTTATCAGCTGCCTTTCGGCAGTGGGAAAAAGTTCGCGAGCGACGCCCATGGAGCCATGAACCAGATCATCGGCGGCTGGA
This sequence comes from Candidatus Acidiferrum sp., assembly GCA_049792735.1. Classification (GTDB taxonomy): domain Bacteria; phylum Acidobacteriota; class Terriglobia; order Acidiferrales; family UBA7541; genus Acidiferrum. Next base: position 35,568 of record JBARBE010000258.1, on the reverse strand, counting down.
GCATGCAGTGGATCACCACTCTTCAGGACGGCCAGCCCATCTCGATCGGCTGCCCAAGCGGTACGGCTTCCAATCTCGGCTGCGGCGCACTCTACACCGGCCAGCCGCTTAAATTGGGACTGCATACGGATGCAAACGGTTTGATCAGCTGGTTTGGCAACCCGGCAGCGTTTACCCAGCCGGCTGCATGTACCGTGGGCGATAGCCCGTCCTGCCTGGGCGGTGTCACTCAGGTTCCAGGTCCCGGATTCCACCGGCTGGACTTCTCGCTCTTCAAGAACTTCCAGATCAACGAGCGCATGCGGCTGGAATTCCGTGCAGAAATGTTTAACATTTTCAATCACCCGAACTTCAACGCCCCGAACTTCGGCGGTAATGGCGTGGTTGCCATCTCCGGTTCCGGGAACTACACGAGTTCGACCTTCGGCGAAATTGGATCCACGCGCGATGATCCATACGATCCGCGGCAGCTCCAGTTTGCCCTCAAGTTCTACTGGTAGGTTTGCACCACACCTCCCCGCAGAGTGCTCGTCGAGGGCGCTCTGCGGGGAACCCCTTTTTACGCGCTCTTTTCCTGTCTTGTGATGCGGTGATAGTCTAGGGACGCCGTGCTCATCGCATTCCGTTCTATCAGGCCTCTCATTTTTATACTGCTGGCGTCGTTGATTCTTCTTCCTGCGTTTGCCGGCCAGGACCCAGGACTCGATCGCGAGTTCCAATCGGCCGTCGCTCAATACGATTCGGGGCACTACGCCGAAGCCGCCGCGAAGCTCGAGGACCTCATTCACAAAGTTCCGGACAATTTCGAAGTCCACGAACTGCTTGGATTGGTCTATTCCGCTCAGTCAGAAGACGCCAGCGCGAATCCCCACCTTGAAAAGGCCGTCCGGCTCAATCCCAGATCCGCTGCCGCACGCACCAATCTTGCAGCCAATCTCGTTCGGCTGGGAAAAATCGAGCAAGCGGGAGAGCAGTTCCAAATTGCGGTTGAGCTTGACCCAAAGAACTACGACACGAATCACAATCTTGGCGAGTTTTATGCGCAATCCAAGAAGATCGGCGATGCGGTTCCTTATCTCGAGCGAGCCCAGCGCATCAGCCCGACTTCTTACGACAATGGCTATGACTTGTCGCTAGCGTATCTACTTACGGGTCAGCTGGCGGATGCGCGCGCACAAATTCAACAGCTCTTGAAACAGAAGGACGCGGCGGAACTCCACAATTTGCTGGGCGCTGTGGAGGAAAAGGACGGGAAGTTCGTCGAAGCCGCCAACGAGTATGAGCTTGCGGCGCACGCCGATCCGAGCGAGAGCAACTTGTTCGATTGGGGCAGCGAGCTGCTGATCCATCGCACCCTCGGGCCGGCCATCGAAGTTTTCCAAGATGCCGTCAAGCGTTATCCAGATTCGCCGCGGCTGGCGATCGGTCTGGGAATGGCGCTCTACGCACACGGCAATTATGACGACGCCGTCAAATCGCTCATCCGCGCGGCCGACCTGAACCCTTCCGATCCGAGTTGTTACGTTTTTCTCTCGAGAGCCTACGATAGTTCGCCCAGTCAGGCCGACGAAGTGATTCAGCGGTTTCGCCGATTTTCCGAGCTCCAGCCGCGCAATGCGAAAGCGCTCTACTATTACGCGATGAGTTTGTGGAAAGGGAAGAGAGCGGAAGATCCGACCCTCGATCTTCATCAAATCGAATCGCTTCTGAAAAAATCAATCGAGCTCGATCCCAAGATGGCGGAAGCGCACCTGCAGCTGGGCAATCTCTATTCCGGGCAGCGTCAGTACGCTGCAGCCATTCCGGAATATGTGCGCGCCTTGGAATTGAATTCCAATCTTGCCGACGCACATTATCGTCTGGCGCAAGCGTATGTTCGCACCGGCAAAAAGGATCTCGCGCAGGCGCAATTCCAGGTCTATCAGAAGATGAACGAGCAGCAGCTGGCCGACCTCGAGAAGCAGAGGGCGGAGATCCGGCAATTTGTGTATTCGGCGAAGGACAGCCCTTCGGCCAAGCCGTGATTTCGGGACGGTCCGAGGCAGACAGGGTGGCGGAAAAGGGGCGTGTATTTAACCAGTCGGTCAAACACCCGTTTAAGCCCCATGCAACCCCGGTCGCAAAGAACCAGACAAAATGAACCTGCGAGAGGCGAGCGTTTGCAATGTCTTGACTTCGGGGTAAGCCCGGCGTAGTTTACGCTAAGCATTGCGTTTACAATGACCTACCTGCTACCAACGCGGCTTAAACTAGGGCAAATTTCGAGCAGTTCGTCGAGATTCGGTGGGGGAACTTCGGATGCGAGCCCCCAGGAGCTTGCCCGCCAGCTGGCCTTCTCTCGCCGGGACTTCCTGCGCAGCGCTGCCGGAGTGACGCTCGGAAGCGCCCTCCTTGGTCCTGGGTTGGCGGCACGAACCGGGATTTCAGCGAAGAAAAGGAAGGTGGTAGTCATCACCTTCGGTGGAGGGGCGCGCGATCAAGAAACATTCGCGCCGGAAGGCCAGGAGAATATCCCGCACATGATGCGGGAGTTGATTCCGCAAGCCTCGTTTTTTACTCAGGTGGTCAATCGCGGCATCCTTGGCCACTACGTGGCGACAGCGAGCCTGGCGACCGGGGTCTATGAAACGATCAACAATTTTGCGTCGCTGCCGCCGCAACATCCAACGGCGTTCGAATATTTTCGGAAGGAATTAAAGCGCCCCTCGACCGACGCATGGGTCGTGGCGCCGAGCAACGGATTCAATCGCATCGGCGAAAGCGATTACCGTTCTTTTGGACCGGGCCTAGGCGCGCGCGTGATATTGCCGAAGCATTTGCTGGCCGCGGCAAGCGCCGGTGCCGGCGCGGACTACGAACACCTGCTGCGCGACAACTATGAGACTCCTTTTTTCACTCCGGAGCTGAGCGGGAGCGAATTTGAATTGCAGCAGATGGAAATGCTCTTGAAGCTCTCCGTGGACGACTTCAAAAAGCACGCGCTTACGCTTTCGAGCCCTGATGAATTGTCCGTTTATATCGCGCGGCAATTAATGCGGCAGCTTGCGCCAAGCCTATTGTGGATCACCATGCACGACATTGATATCGCCCATGCGGGAGCGTATTCGCTCTACATCGAGGGGATTCAGCGAACCGACCGGCTGTGCGGTGAATTGTGGAAAGCCATCCAGACCGAGCCGGAATATGCAGGCAACACTACCGTCTTGATCTTGCCGGATTTTGGCCGCGATTCCGACCAAGATTCCGGCGGCAACGGATTTCAGCACCACCGCACGGGCGACGCGCTCTCTCGCACTACATGGATGCTGGCGATGGGGCCCGGGGTTCGCGAAGGCGTGGTTTACGATCGAGCGCTGCAGTCCACCGATCTTGTGCCAACGATCGGGTCGATCCTCGGATTTTCCGCCTCGCTTGCGCAGGGCAAGCCCATCGCTGAGCTTGTGTAACTCGATGCTTCCAACCGACCTCAAACTCGAACAGTTCAAAGGCTATCCCCCGGAAGCAAGAAAACTTGTTGCGGGCCATCTCGATGCGCTGCAAAGGTTGCCGCTGAGTTTTTTGCCGAGCATGTTGCGCGAAGTCATCGAATACGATTTCAAGTTTCCCGTCGAGCGCAGAGCGCTGGAAAGGGAACTGGCCAATCTGAACTCGCTTTCGGCGGAACAGGCCAGGGAATGGTTCCAGGGATTCGTAGCCATTCAGATTTCCGCGGATCTGGAAAAGTCAGATTGGGTGAATGCGCCGGCGCAATTTGTCGAGCAACTCTCGGCCTATTTATGGACGACGCACCAACTAGACGCTTTTCGAACGGCGGCGCTTGCGTATGCAGAGCGATTGCGTGTGGCCGTGCCGCCGGAACCCCCGACGGTGCCGAGGCTGGGAATTGCCGTGATCGGCCAGGGGGTGGCCAAACCGGAAGAACCGCTGTTTCGCAAGCTGCGGCCGCTAGGCGCGTACTTCAGCAATGTTCAGACTGAAAATGGATTGAAAATTCTGCTGGAGGCGGTCGGTGCTCGTGCCAAAGCGCATCCTGTCGACTACGGCCACTGGTATATCGATGGAGGAAAATTCGCGGACCACGATCCGGGGTTGATGTGCGTTTCTTATCATGCGCTCGGGCCTGCGCGGACTGTGCTGTCGGGCAAGATACGAGCGGAAATCGTTCGGCCCGGGATGGGCCCGGAGACACTGCGCACGCTGCTGGCGCAACTTCGCCCCGAGGATCTAGGCATGGAAAGCGGTCCACAGCCGGCGGCGGAGGGTGGGAGGGGCAAGTCAGGGGACGCAGTGTTGGATCGCTTCCAGGTCAAGTTGCTGACGGAGGGCTCAGGCACGCAGATATTCAGCACAACTTTTGCGCAGTGGGCGGCGCGGGAGGCACTGCGGCGAGCGCAGCCGCTCACGCTGCTGGTTCGCTTTGCTCCCCGGCAGAGGCAGAAGCCGATGAACGAGATGCTTGCGGGGTCCGACGACCGTGCGGAACTGGATCCGCTGGGCTCGCTCGTGGATGCGGATATGGGAGCGTACTACAACTGGCTGAACCAGCAGAGGCTGACAGGAGCAGACCAATCCTCGTTTCTGGTGTGGTTTGAAGACCACAACGAGGCGTTGATCATCGGGCCCGCGACGCCGCGAGGGACTCAATCGACCTCGGCGACCGATCTGCAGAAGTTGCTTTCGTGGATTACCTGAAGAACGTAAAAAATAATCGGGAGCAGAGCAGAATGCCCATAAACTGGGCGGCAACTCCAGTTGAGCGCTCCACTCCACACTGCAAGCTGGCTCTGAGGCGACGTAGAACGTTGGTTCGAGGTGCATAAAATGTTGGGACGCCGATCTTTTCTCCACAACTCGCTCTCCGCAGCCGGAGGCTTATTTCTGATTAAGAACTCGCCGTTTTTCGGGGCGGGGGACGCGGGTTCGGTCGACTCTCGAATCGAAGTGTTGCTCGAGGAGCCGCTGGGAACCATCTCGCCGAATATTTATGGCCATTTCACGGAACATCTCGGCGGCGTGATTTACGACGGGATTTGGGTCGGCGAGAACTCGAAAGTTCCGAATGTGGATGGAATTCGCAAGGAACTCGTCGACGAAATGCGCAAAATTAAGGCACCGGTGGTTCGCTATCCCGGCGGATGCTTTGCGGATAGTTACGATTGGCGCGACGGAATTGGACCGGCGGCCAAACGGCCGACGCGCACAAATTTCTGGGCTGATTCGGCGTCCAGCGACGCGCCCGCGAATCACAAGTACGAAACCAATCGCTTCGGCACGAACGAATTTGCGCGCTTCTGCAAGCTGATCGGGTGCGAAGCGTATCTCGCCGCGAACGTCCGCAGCCTCCCCGTGGAGGAGTTTTACCGCTGGGTGGAATACTGCAATTCTCCGGCGGGAAGCACCACTTTGGCGGAGGAGCGCGCCGCGGCCGGATTCCCGGACCCTTTCGCAGTGCGTTTCTGGGGCGTGGGAAATGAATCGTGGGGTTGCGGCGGGAATTTTACGGCGCAGGAGTACGCGGTGGAATTCCGGCGGTACACGGAGTGGGTACCGCGATATGGACAGAAGCTGTCGTTCATCGGCTCCGGCCCGAATACGGATGATTGGAATTGGACGCGTGAATTCTTTGAAGAATTGGTTCGCCCAGGAAAAGGGCGGCTGCATTCTCTTTATGGGTGGGCGTTGCACTACTACACATGGAATCTCAGCCGCGGGCGCACTACGGATTGGGTACAGGGAAAAGGGGACGCGCCCAAATTTGACGCAGTGGACTGGTACGAGCTGCTGCGCGAAGGCGAGCGCATGGAATCTTTGATTGATGGCCACTGGCAGGTGATGGGAGAAATCGACCGCGAGCACCTCGTGAAGCTGGTGGTGGATGAATGGGGTCCGTGGTACAAGCCGGGGAGCGAACTGACGCCGGGCGATCAATTGGAACAGATCCCTACGCTGCGCGACGCGGTGTTCAGCGGAATGACTTTGGATTTGTTCAACCGGCACCCCGAAAAGATCGCCATGGCAAATTGCGCGCAACTGATTAATTGCCTGAACAGCTTGTATCTAGCGCATGAGGACAAGTTTTGCGTCACGCCGGTAGGCCATGTGTTTGGAATGTACGCCGGCCACCAGGGCGGCCAGTCTTTGCGGACGATTTTTTCTGCGCCATTGATTCACTACGAGCGAGACGGCAAGCCTGCAACGTTTTGGGGGTTGGATGGATCGGCGTCGCTTCACGAAAAGGAATTGGTGCTTACCGTCGTGAATCCGGATGTGAGCAACGCGACGGAAGCGGAAATTGCCGTGCGCGGCGCCAGCATAAAATCCGGAACGGCTATTACGCTCACCAATCCGGATATCCATGCGCACAACACCTTTGAGCAAAGAGACGCAGTGAAGCCGCAAACGAGCACTCTGGAAGCTGGATCGAGAGTTCTGCGACATACTTTCCCCGCGGCTTCAGTCACCACACTGAAGCTGGTTCTCGCCTAAGGCGATTGGATGAATTGTCATGACTAATCTTTCGCGCCGCTCGATCTTGAAGACCGCTCTTTCGGGAGTGACTATGGCTGCTATCCCGTCGAAGTCGTGGCCGGAGCAAGACGCTCCCATTCCGCGCAAAGGACAAATCAAACAATCCGTCTCGCGGTGGTGCTACGAGAAGATTCCGATCGAGGACCTCTGCGCATATGCGGCGAAGATTGGTTTGAAGGGCGTCGATCTGCTGAATCCGGACGAATACGAGACACCCGCGCGGCACGGCCTCGTTTGCACCATGGGCTATGCCGGCGGCGGCGAGATTCCTAGCGCGCTGAACCGCGTCGAAAATCACGCGAGAATCGAAGAAGGTTTTCGCAAATATATTCCGCTCGCCGCCAAGGCGGGCGTCCCTAATGTGATTACGTTTTCAGGAAACCGCGCCGGAATGTCCGACGAGGAGGGCGCGAAAAATACAATCGCGGGACTCAACCGCGTGAAGAAAATTGCAGAAGACCACGGCGTCACGATCTGCATGGAACTGCTCAACAGCAAGGTAAATCACAAGGATTACATGTGCGACCACACCGCATGGGGAGTGCAGGTGGTGCAAGCCGTGAATTCGCCCCGCGTGAAACTGCTCTATGACATCTACCACATGCAGATCATGGAGGGCGACCTGATCCGCACCATCCAGCAGAATATCCAGTGGCTTGGACATTTTCATACCGGCGGAGTGCCGGGGCGGCATGAGCTCGACAACACGCAGGAAGTGCAGTGGGACGGCGTGATGCGCGGAATTGTTGCGTCCGGTTTTCAGGGTTACGTGGCGCATGAGTTTGTGCCTGCGCGCGATCCCTTGACCTCGCTGCGGCAGGCGGTGGATTTGTGCGATGTGTAGGGTCGCTTCCATTTTGATTGTCGAAGAGAGGCACAAGCAAGACTATCGCTGCTCCATCGTAGCTTCAGTTCGGCTGGGCACTAAATGATTCCTTTCTTCGAATCCGGATCCTTATAGCGGGGGCGAGTGCTTCGCTGACTCGCATAGTGATAGGATGTCCGCGAAAACGATGCGCCTCTCCGCGTGTTTGTGCCTTCTCTGTCTGCTACTGGGGGTCCGGTTGGATGCCGCCTCTGTGCGCAATTTGCCGGATGGCTACACCCGGCGTGTTTGGCAAACTCAAGACGGGCTTCCCGAAAATATGGTGCAGGCCTTTGCCCAGACGCCTGACCATTACCTCTGGATTGGCACCACCGGCGGTCTGGTGCGGTTTGACGGAGCAAAGTTCGTCGTTTTCGATCGCGAAAATACGCCTGAAATTCACGAGAACAGCATCTTCTGCCTCATGGTCGCGAAGGACGGCAGTCTCTGGGCCGGCACGGATGGCGGCGGCGTGCTGCGTTATCAGCACGGCGTTTTTCGTTCCTACTCGGATGCTGACGGTCTTGAAAACTTTTTTGTTCGCTCCGTTTACCAAGATCATAGCGGAACCATTTGGGTGGGAACCGATGACGGACTCTATCGGTTCTCCGGCGATCGATTCGTCCGAGTAGACGGGGATGGTTCCGTGCCGACCCTCGCGGTGCACGCCATTCGCGAGGACAGTGCCGGCCGCCTGTGGGTTGGCGGCTCGCGATTAGTGATGATTCATGGAGATCATTGCAAGGAGTTCCGCCTCGAAGGCTATCCGAGCGCCACGCGGGTAAAATCCATTCTCGAGACCAGCGACGGCACGCTGTGGGTTGGAACAGTTTCCGGGCTCCAGCGGCGACGGGCGTCGGCCGAGGACGCGCCATTCGAAAAAATACCGGGCATCTCAAGTACCGTCCGCGTAATGCGCGAGGACAGCAGCGGCGTTTTATGGATCGGAACCATCGGCGACGGTTTGCTGCGGCTCAAAAATGGCGAATTTACGCGGGTGAGAACGCCGGAAGATCCGCCGAGCAGCACCGTGCTCGCACTTTTCGAGGATAACGAACGCAACATTTGGACCGGAATGCAAACGGGATTGCTGCGCCTCAGCCGGACACCGATGAGCACGTTTCCTCTGCCCGATGCGCAAAACGCGGACTTTGAAACGATCTACGCGGATCCCGACGGTTCACTTTGGGTGGCTAGCACACAGCTTTATCGGATTAGCCCGCAACGCGACAATTCCGTGCTCATTCCCGCCCCGGAGCCGGGCGTTCGCGTCCGCAACGTAATGCGTGACACTACTGGCGCACTGTGGATCGGCACGGACGGCCACGGCGCGTATCGCATCAAAGGCGGCCAGCGGCTCCATTACACGACTCACAACGGGCTGACGAACGATTTTGTGCGTGCGTTTCTGGAGAGCCGCGATGGGAGCATCTGGATTGGCACCGATGAAGAGCTCAACCGTTGGCAAAACGGCAAACTCACAAACTATCGTATGGCCGATGGCCTTTGCTACTTCAGCATCCGGGCTCTGCTCGAAGATGGTCATGGCGGACTATGGATTGGAACGGATCGCGGCGTGAGTCATTGGGAAAACGGAAAATTCCTTAAGGACGATGTAACACGGCGCCTGAGTTCGGAAAAAGTTTGGGCCATTCACCAAGATCGGGATGGCGGGCTGTGGTTCGGCACACGTGGCGCTGGTTTATTTCGCTGGCGGGACGGCAAACTGGTTTCTTTCAGCACCGCCCAGGGCTTGGCGAGCAACAGCATCTACCAAATCCTGGCGGACCCGCATGATGTTTTCTGGATGAGCGGGCCCAATGGAATTTCCTCTGTTGCGCGCCGCGATTTGGACCGGCTCGCCGATCATCCGGACTTCCGTCCGGCTGTAACGCTCTACGGTCTTTCCGATGGCGTTGAAGCGACACAAATGCATGGAGGAACGCAACCTGCAGGATGTCTCACGCCTCACGGCGAGCTCTGGTTTCCCAGCAACCGCGGGCCGGTGCGCATTTTGCCAGATCAGACGCGGCCGGGCGATCTGGCGCAAGTGGTCATCGAACAGGTGCTTGTGGATGGTCGCGAGGAACCTGTTTACGGACGGCTGGCAGTTCCCCCGGGAGAAGGAAAATTGCAGATTGACTACAGCGCCATTCGCCTGCGCTCTCAGGAGCGCATCCGATTCCGCTACGAACTGGAAGGCTTCGATCACGGTTGGACCGAGCCGCTGAACAGTCGCATTGCCAACTACACTAATCTGCCCGCCGGCGTTTATCGATTCAGGGTGCAGGCTTTCGAGATGAACACGCCCGAAAAAGTCACCGAGGCTTCCTTGGCGATTGCATGGCGCCCACATCTCTACCGCACCGGATGGTTTATCGCTCTTTGTACGATGCTGGTGGTCGCTGGCGTTTTCGCCGTGTACCGGCTGCGATTGCAACAAGTACACGACCGATACGCTGCAGTACTTGAAGAACGCAATCGCATCGCGCGAGAGATGCACGACACGGTGATCCAGGGTTGCGTCAGCGCATCCGTGCTGCTCGAAGCCGTGGTTTCGATGAATCCCAATGGTTCTGGAGAGCTCCGGGAACTTTTGGATACTGCGCGCAATCAGGTGCGCGCGACCGTGGACGAAGCGCGGCGCGCGGTGTGGAACCTCCGGCAGAGAGAAACCGCATCGCCTGAAATCAGCCATCTACTGGAACAAATGGCGCATCAAGTGAGTCATGCATCGCGAGTGCCGATACGATTTATGGCTTCGGGCAGTCCCCCGCAGCTTGATCGCACGGTTGAATATGTTCTTCTCATGGTCGCTCGCGAAGCGGTTTCCAATGCGGTGCATCACGCACACCCCGCGGAGATTTGGATCAACATGAAGTTTGAAGAGGACACTGTACGGATGCAGGTTTTGGACGACGGCAACGGATTTGAGCTCGAAGAAATTCTGGCTATGCAGGGCGCGCATTTTGGGATAATTGGGATGCGCGAAAGAATCGAACACCTCGGCGGACGATTTGAGATAAATAGTTCTCCGGGGAAAGGCACGCAACTGTCGCTGGAAATCCCCGCGCGGCTGAATGGCGTGAGAAAGACTAACGAAACCGTAAGAGCATGAACTCCGCGCAAAAAATGGGCGTTCTCGTGGTGGACGATCATCCCATCATGCGTTTGGGCGTTGCGGCCATCATAAACGCTCAAGCGGATATGAAAGTTTGCGCGCAAGCTGGTTCCGGCGAAGAAGCGGTGCGCATTTTCAAGAAGCATCGTCCCGATATTACGTTGATGGACTTGCGGCTTCCCGGGATGAGCGGGCTGGATGCCTTGCGGGCCATCCGCCAGGAAGACCCGGGCGCCAAATGTGTCGTGCTGACGACCTACGAAGGCGACGAAGACATCCACCAAGCCCTCGCGGCTGGCGCGCTCGGCTACATCATTAAAGGGATGTCGCACGAAACGCTCGTCGATGCGCTCCGCAAAGCGCGTACTGGAACGCGATTCCTGCCGCCACCCGTTGCGCGGAGCTTGGCGGATCGCACGCCCAACTCGGACTTGAGCCCACGGGAGCGCGAGGTTCTATCGCTGATGGTTCACGGGCAGAGCAACAAGGAAATTGCTGCCAGTCTCGGCATCACAGAAGCTACTGTGAAGTGCCATGTCAGCGTAATCTTGATGCGACTGGATGCGAACGACCGCACGCAGGCGGTCATTGCCGCCCTGCAGCGCGGCCTGGAACATTTGTAAAGGTTCCTCCACCAAATTTAAGCCTTCTTACCAAATCGCTATGTTGCCAAGCGCCGCGCGGCCAAATCGCTCCTGTTACTTCCGTCTCGCCTAATTCGTAGTCCTTACTCAACCTCTCCGACACACGCAGGGCGCTCTGCGTTTACCGGCGGCTAATCCGGCAGGGGTTGTCTGACGGGAGCTATAAGAAAAAGGAATGCCGCCAATCGATAATCCTACTTTAGGCGGATGCCCGCCCGTACAGGCAGAGCCTACAATCCTGCAAATTGGAGAAGCTGGGTTTTCAGGGGCTAGGCTTGGGTGCAAAGCCTGCCGCATGTTTTCAGAACAATTGGTCGGGGCCCTGTAGAGGTGAATTGTTGGCGAGGCAAGAGCAGACCCCGTGTGGCGCTAATGACGGGCAACGTGTGCGCGCGGCCGTTCCATGGCCGGTGCGCGCAAATCGCGCTTTACGTCGAGGACGCGGGGCCGGGCTAGTGCCGCTTTGAATGAGTCTTGAGCGAGGATGAAACTTCCGCAGTCGATCGGTTCGGCAAGTTGCAACGTACGAGCTGGGATTTAGCTCCTAGGAGGATCGAGTGTTAAAGGCTCATGTTCTTCGTAAATATGGCTTTCTAAGCTTATTGCTTCTGGCAAATCTGATAGCTCCCCTGGCGAAGGCGCAGAACTCGAACACGGGGGAAATCAAAGGGACCGTAACGGATCCTTCCGGGGCAGTCGTTCCAGTAGTCACGGTCTCGATAAAAAATGTGCAAACCGGAGTGGTCACGCCGACGACAACGAACGGAGCCGGCTTGTACGATGTTCCCTTTTTGGCGCCTGGCAACTACACCATCACATTCTCGAAACAAGGCTTCCGCGATTTTGTCCGCTCAGGCGTTGTACTGCAGATCCAAACTTTGGAAATTGACGCCGCTCTGCAACTCGGCGCGGCCACCCAGGAAGTCATCGTGAGCGGCGCGACTCCGCTCGTCGAAACGGAAACAACTGGGCAACACGTGGCCCTTAGTGCCGAGGCGGTTCGCACCGCGCCTATCGTTGGCACGGACTGGCGCGCCCAGTTGACTCAGCTCATTCCTGGAGTGAATGCAGGCGGGGGAGCTGGCGAAGCCAACGGTCAAGCGATCGGCGTCAATGGGACGCAGTCCTACAACGTGAATTTTCTAGTGGACGGCTCGGCAGCCACTGCCCCTAGAGATTTCAACAGCAGCAATTTCTATATGCCGGTTGATTCCATTACTGAGGTAAGCATCAATTCGGGAAACGCCCCCGCGCAGTACGGCAATGGTCTCACTTCTATTAACGTGATCACGAAGAGCGGCACGAACCAATGGCACGGCAGCGCGTATGAATTCGTCCAAAACACGGCGTTCAACGCCAGAGGTTTTTACAATCACACCGGGCCACAGGCTGTAGAGCACTGGAATAACTACGGCGGCAGCGTGGGCGGTCCGATTCTCAAGAATAAGCTGTTTTTCTTTTTCAACTATCAGCGTAACCCTTCCTCTTCCCCAACGGGTGGCAACTATACTTACCCGACCGCTGCCATGGCGGCGGGGGATTTCTATGGGATCACTGGCTCGACCGGCTCGGCCTTTAGTCCCACGGGTACGCTGCTGGGTACGTATGATCCGGTGGCGTTGAAGCTACAGGGCTACTTCCCTGCGGCAACCGCGCCCGGATGGATTCCCGGATGCCCCGGCCCAGCGAATGTGGGACCAACTGTCGCGCAAACTTGCAACCCAACTACGCTCGGATACGACTACGTGTTCAGCGGCTCCAGCCCGAACACGTCGACCTGGTATACGGGCAAGGTAGACTACAATATTTCTTCGGCGCAGAAACTTTCGTTTAGCTTCAATTATTACCCGAACATGGTGTCGTACGTTCCTGCGGATCCGCTGTACCCCAACGACGCGACATCCTATTCCCTGGGAAACAACTACAACCTGACGGGCCAACTTACGGACGTCTATACGATTAGCTCGACTATGCTGAACGAGTTTCGTCTGGGGGCAAGCCGCGAGCTCGATAAGTACGTACCGCCCTCCCTTGGCAAGAATGTTCCGACGACCATTGGACTTCAGCCGGCTTATGGGAGCAATTCTCCCGACAACGTGTTCCCCAAGATTACGATTGATAGCGGGGCAGGCGCGGGCTGCATGGCTCTAGGCGCAGGCTGCAACGAAAACGGCAACATCAACGCCGTTCTCGGCGAGGGAGTCTATAACGTTTCGGACGTTTTAACACTTATCCACGGCAAACACTCCATCAAGGTGGGCGGCGAGTACGACAGAGTTTATCAGAACTATACCAACTGGGGCGATGTCAGCTCCGGGAATTTCGAGTTCAATGGCGGCGTCACCGGAATTCCCTACGCCGACTTCCTGTCAGGCGACGTGTACGGATGGTATGTCTACACGTACGACCCGACTAGCGCCTATACGCACAACACGGCGTTGTTTGCTAGCGACGACTACAAGGTTTCCTCGCATGTGACGCTCAATTTGGGATTGCGCTGGCAGGCGCAGGCCGGCTGGGCAGTGAAGCACAATCTTTTCGGCAATTACGATCCCTTTCTGCCCAATTCCGCGAATGGCGGGTTGTACGAGGGAGCCATCCTCTACGGGGGACAAAGTGACGTCGTTTATGGGGGAACTACATCCAACTACAAGACCATTCAGAACGCCGATTACAAGCAATTCGCGCCTCGAATCGGCGTCGCTTGGTCTCCCCGTGAAAAGTGGTCCGTCCGAGCCAGCTACGGCATTTTTGACGCGCCACGCGACGCCGAAAATTATACCGATGGGGCGCTGGGCCTCGGCTTCAATCCTCATAACGAAGGAAATGGAGGCTACGTTAACGGAAGCTATGCCTTCAAATTGGCCACGGGGCCTCCGCCAGGCACGGTCGTCTATCCGACGCTGCAGACTCTTTCGCCGGAGGTCGCCAACTTTAGCGGCGTGCAGTACTACCCCCAAAACATGCCTACCGTTTACGTGCAGACCTTCTTGCTGAGTGTCCAGCACGAATTCACGGGTGGCATCTTACTTGATACAAGCTACGTTTACACGCGCGGCAGGAATCTGAACTTTCAAACGGATGTCAATCAGGCGCCTGTGACCGAGCTAGGCTGTACGGGCTACAATTGCGGGAACCCCAATCCCGTATTTAACTCGATTTCGGCTGCCATCTATGATGGATGGTCGAACTACAATGCGCTGCAGGTGCGCCTCCAAAAGAGGATGTCCTACGGTTTGAACTTCCAGGTGAATTACGCCTTTTCGAAATCGCTCGATACTGGCACCGGCACCGGCCACGGATCGGGCGTCGACAACTACCAGAACGCATACAATCCCGCCGCGAATTACGGTTTGTCGGACTTCAACTCGACGCACACGGTGGTGGGTCAGGTCACCTACGAATTGCCATTCGGTAGCGGCCGTCAATTCGCGCTTCATGGGCCGCTCGACCAAATTGCAGGCGGGTGGCGCCTCTCGTCTCTTTTCCAGTGGCACTCGGGCGTTCCGTTTACCCCTGTGATCCAGAGCTCCGTTGCCAACGCTATTGATCCTGGGCTTGCTCCGTCCATCGCCGCCGGCTCACTCCTGTATCCGAACTTGGTCGGCAATCCTGGGGTCTCAAATCCTTCGCCTAGCCAGTGGTTTAACCCGGCGGCCTTCGCCAATCCGGCGAATGGGACCTTTGGCAATCTTGGACGCAACACTCTCGTTGGGCCGGGGTACTCAAATGTGAATTTGAGTATCGCGAAACAGTTCAACTTGCACTGGGAGGGGGTGAAGCTGGAGATCAGGGCTGACGCATACGACCTCTTCAACCATATTAACTACCACAACCCGGACGCAAATGTCGGCTACTTATGTAAGCCATCGGGGCAACTGGCCCCATGCCTGAGCACAGACACTGGGCTGGCATTGGTTGATGGTTCGGCTGGCAAGCTGACGGATTCCGCTGGCTATGCGGCTAACACGCGCGTGTTACAACTGGGTGCGCACATCACATTCTGAGCCTGATTCGGGCTGGACTCCCCCAACACCCCACTGCTGGAGGCGGAAGGAATGGTCCTTCCGCCTTCGGCGACTTTCGAGAGATATTGGCGCCTGGGCCCGTCCGGCCGCCATCTTTATGCGACCGCTGCGTCGACAGGGGCAA
This sequence comes from Candidatus Acidiferrum sp., assembly GCA_049792735.1. GTDB lineage: Bacteria > Acidobacteriota > Terriglobia > Acidiferrales > UBA7541 > Acidiferrum. The sequence goes on along the minus strand of JBARBE010000258.1, from coordinate 20,258 downwards.
TGGCTTGGCAGTTGACGGCGGGCTGGAACCGCCGATTTCTGCCAAGGCGGTTGCACACTTGCTAGACGGAATTTGGGGGGATTGCGGCTGTCTTGGTGTGGTAGGGTGAGATGGCAGTGAGAGTTGAGTGGGCGAGAAGTTCATTGCGACTCGTCCGAACGCCCTGCGGCAGGCTTTGATCTTCCATGAAGGAATTCCAGTCCGGAAACTTTTGCAAGACCGAAGTTCGCTCTCGCGCTTTGGCGGCTGTGTCTCCAAAGCGGCTTGAGTGCTTAAGGAGTTGCTGGGCAGCGGTTTTGGCTCTCTTGCTCCTGAGCAGCGTAGTTCCGGCGTGGGGTGCGCAATCTGGAAAGTCCCGCGCGATGGAGATTCGCGAGCATTTGCGGAAGGCGGGCGAAGACCTTAAGGCGAATGATCCGAACTCGGCAGTTGCGGAGTTCGATGCGGTGCTGGCGATTGATCCCAGGAACGCCGAGGCTTACGCAAATTTGGGAGTCATTGCGTACTTCCAGCACGATTATCAGAAGGCGGTGGAAAATTTGCGCAAGGCTCTGGCGATTGATCCGTCATTGGTGAAGACGGAAGCACTTCTGGGAATTTGTGAATTGAGAATGGGCGCCCCCTCGGCGCAACAACTGCTAGAGAAAACATTTCCCACGCTGAAAGACAAAAATCTGAAAATCCAGACGGGGATGGAGTTGGCTGGTCTGTATTACCGGGAAGGTGACCTGGACCGCGCGGCTTCGGTTATGCGAGCGCTTGTGGATGTGGATTCGGATAATGTGGAAATTTTATACATGGCGCAGAAGGTGTATTCCGATTTGGCGGACGACACGCTGAATAAACTTGCGATTCTTGCGCCGGGTTCGGCGCGGATGCAGGAAGTAATTGCGGAGCGATTGATCAACGAAGGAGATTTGAAGGGCGCGATCGAGCATTACAAAAAGGCGCTGCAGATTGATCCGCGACTTCCCGGGGTGCATTACGAAATGGGCGAGGCCATATTGCAGTCGGCGCAGACGGACCCGGCGACACAGGCGGAAGCGGAGACAGAGTTCGAGGCGGCTGCGCAGCTTGAAGGCGACAACGCCCAACTGGAATGCCAGTTTGGCAAACTCGCGTATTTGCAGGCGAACATGGATCAGGCGTTGGCGCACTACAAGCGAGCATTCGAGTTGAATCCGCAGGATGTGGACGCGCAGATGGGTTTGGGCCAACTTCTTGCCGTGATGGGAAAGCCGGCAGAGGCGGTCAAATATTTGCGGATGGCGGTGGCGTCCGACCCGCTCAACTCCGAAGCGCACTACCGGCTGGCGACGAATTGCAGGAAGCTTGGGCTGACGGCGGAGGCAGAAAAGGAGTTGAAGCTGTTTCAAGAGATCAAGCAGGCCAAAGACCGGGTGACGGCGCTCTATAGACAGATGAATGTTGCGCCAAAAGGGCAGGACAACGAGTTGCCCGATGAAAAACCCTAAATTTTCTCAGTTTTTGGCATTCTTGACGTTCTTGCCTGCGCGGAGTTTTCTTGGCATCCGCTGCGAATCCAACCTTAGTCGGATTGCCTTTCCCCATTAGATAGATAGATTTGCTGCATCCATTTTGTTACTGGATGAGCGGAGTACGCTATCGAGGGTGCGTCATTGAGCGCGAAGGGCCGCGGGCCACTCTCCTGGAGCGACTGGAAAAGTGGCGATGCGACTGCAATCTCAGGCGTGCTGGATATCTGTGATTCTGGGGATTTCGTGCGTTGCCGGTTGCGGAGGCGGCTCATCCGGAGGGACGCAACCGCCTCCCACGATTTTGCCACCGACGATTTCAAAGACATTTGGCGCCGCCGGAGTGCAAATCAACAGCAGCACCTCGCTGACTTTTGCCTTGTCCAACCCTAACGGCGGTAATTCCCTGAGCGGAGTCGGATTCACCGATACGATGCCTGCGGGATTGGTGATTTCCACGCCGAACGGGATTTCCGGCAGTTGCGGCGGAGGAACGATTTCCGTGACGACTGGCTCGAACAGCGTCGCGCTGACGGGTGCAACGCTCAGCGCGGGGGCATCCTGCGATTTTCAAGTGAACGTCACGGGGACGGCCACGGGCACGCAGAACAACGTCACGAGCGCGGTCACTTCGACGGAAGGAGGAAACGGGAAGACGGCCACGGCGAGTCTCAATGTTCTCGGGGCGAGCCAGCAGCCCGCCGAGCCTACCGACATCACGCCAATCAACGGCGAGGTTTATTACGCGCTGAACCAGCTCAGCGGATTGCAGGCCGACCTCAACAATGACTCGACCACCGCCGGGGATCACATTCTCCAGGATGCGCGGAGTTTCACGAGTCTGGGCCAGCGCTGGGCGTTCACGAAGCTCTCCAGTGGAGCGTGGCGGATCAGCAATTTGTACAACCATTTTTGCCTGGATTCGGCGGCGAGCGGTGGCGTGACGTACGTGGTGCAAAATTCTTGCGTCGCGGTGGCCACGCAGCAGTGGACGCTGACGGCGGCCTCGAACGGCTATTACACCATCGCAAATATGAGCACAGGTCTGTTGATCGATGTTTCCCAGGAATCTTTATCGGCGGGCGCAACGCTGGTGCAAACGGCATTCAGCGGAAGCGCCACGCAGAGCCAGCAATGGTTGCTGCGTCCGGCTTTCTTCCGGGGAATCGACAACGCGCTGCTCGAAAAACAGGAAGTCGATCGAGCATCGACGGGACTTGCATGGTGGAACGACGCGGGATTGCAACAGGATGTGTTGCAGCTGATGAAGGACCACGGGGTCAACATGGTTCGCTTGCGGCCCAGCTCTGTGCCGCCTTATATGAACATTTCGCAAACCGGCTGCACGGGTAACGCGTGTTATGGCGAGACGGACGCGCAGGATTTGGACCTTGCCAAGCGCGTGAAAAATCTCGGAATGAGTATCGAGTTGACTTTGCTGTTTGATGGCGGAGGCTCTTCGAGCGTTTCGTCTTTGTGGGCCAATCAGACGCTCGCGCAGTTGCAAACGGACGTCTACAACTGCGTGAAAACCGAAGTGCTGGCGTATCGTCAGGCGGGCGTGATGCCGGACCTCATTTCAGTCGGGAATGAGGTCGATACGGGATTTCTTGGGTCGCTCGGGAGTCCCACGGGAGCGGATTTCGGCGGCTTTGCAAGTTTGGAAATTCAGGCCATGCAGGCGGTGGATGACGCAGCAGCTGATACGTCGATCGGCGCAGCGATTCCGCCACCGCTAACCTGCATCCACATCACGCCGGCTTGGGATTTGACGCAGTTTTTCATGTTGGCCAATCAAAATAACATTCCGTATGACGCAATCTGCCAGAGCTACTATCCCTTTTTTCACGGGCCGTTGACGGATGCGCAAGCGACGCATGCAAATCCCTCGAATAAGCCGGTCGAGCAGGATGTTTTGGTTGCTGCGGCCAACAGCATTGGCAAGCCGATTTTCATCATCGAGGCTGGCGAGCACTACGAAAATGGTTTCGATGCGAACGATCCCTGGTACGCTCCGCCGAGCGTGGCGACGCAGCGGCAGTTTTTGATCGATCTCCAAAATGTGCAAAAGGCTTTGCCAAGTAATTTGGGAATGGGTGTCGAATATTGGGATCCCGCCGGCGTCAATGAATCGAACGCGAGCGGCAGCTTCATCAATGGAGACGGAATGCCGGACGGGATTTTTGTGTGGAACGGGCTTACTCTCTTCGACAACGCCGACACATCGGGAACAACGAACGTTCAAGCGGCAAACTATTCGGAGGCGCTGCCGGGACTGGACGCGCTGGGCGGGAAACTGGATTCGACCTTGAACTATAAATTTGTCAACCGCAGCAGCGGGATGTTGCTGTCAGTCTTTCAAGGCTCCACGGCTGCCGGCGCGATGCTGGACGCCGAGGCGGACAGCGTGGCTCCCACGCTGAGCCAGCAATGGCAGATTATGAGCAACAGTGACGCGTATTTCCAAATCGCAAGTGTAAATCCGGGCGCGGGGAATACGACCAACGTGCTGGATGATTCGGGCGGACTAACTTCGAGCGGTAATCTCATCATTCAATCACCATCGGGCGGCGGGCAAGAGGAGGAGTGGAACGTTGTATCGGCCGGCAACGGATATTTTGTGCTGCTGAATCGCGTGAGCGGATTGGTGCTGGATATGAACGGCGGAGCCGGCGCGCAGGCCGGGTTTGCTGTCCAAGAGCCACAAAGCACCAGCGCTTTGACGCAACAGTGGCAAATCGTTCCCGTTCATTGACGACCTGCTTCCGGGGTAGGGAGACAAACATGAAAAAAGTGCTGTGCACCGTTTTTTTATTCCTGCTGCTCTTTCCCGCGTGCAAGGCGAGTGTGGCCCAGTATGCCGTAGGAGCGGATGTGTCTTTCCTAAAGCAGGCGGAAGATAGCGGAAAGGTTTTCAAGGACAATGGCGTCGCGAAGCCGGGTTTGGTCATATTAAAGGACCATGGCTACAACTGGGTGAGGCTGCGCCTTTTCCACACGCCTACGGACCTTCCCAACAATCTCGATTACACTATCGCGCTAGCCAAAGCCGCCAAGAAACTTGGCTATCACTTTCTGCTGGACTACCACTACTCGGATACTTGGGCCGATCCCGGCAAACAATTTACTCCTAAGGCTTGGGTTGGCATGACGCACCCGCAATTGGTGAAAGCAGTCTTCGAATACACGAAGCAAACGACGGAAGCCTTTCGCGACGCAGGCGTTCTTCCGGACATGGTGCAAATCGGAAATGAAGTCATCAACGGAATGATGTGGCCCGACGGGCGGTTGCCGGGCAATTGGGATAATTTCGCCGATCTTGTGAAAGCTGGCATTGAAGGCGTCTACGCGGGCACGGGGGAAAATCCCCGGCCGCGCATCATGATTCACATCGACCGCGGCGCGGACAAGGTTCGCACCAAGGAATTTTTTGACAAACTCGATTCCTATCACGTGGATTACGACGTCATCGGCCAATCCTATTATCCGTGGTGGCATGGAAGCCTGAATCAGCTCCGCGACAACATGATTTTCATGGCCAAGGAATACAAGAAAGAGATCATCGTCGTGGAAGCGGCTTACAACTGGACGCCGACCGAATATAAGACGCGGCCAGCGCCATTTCCGGAGTCGCCTGAAGGACAAAAGGAGTTTCTCGAAGAAGTGAATCGCGTTGTGCGGGAAACTCCCGGGGGACTCGGCGTGGGCGTCTTTTGGTGGGAGCCGGCGGTCACCGGGCCGCTCGTATCGCGCGGCTTTTTCGATGAACAGGGGAACGCGCTGCCGGTGATCACCGTGTTCGACAGATTCACACGCCATTAGAGGAGCATGCGATGACGAAGGAGAGCGCGTCGCAAGGCTCGCTAAGCAGACGTCAACTCTTGAAAGGGGCCGTTGGGGCCGCCGCGCTGGTTTCGGCGCTGCCGTCGGGCATTTCCGCTTATGACCGCGTCGCTCCGTCCGAGGCTTCCTCGCCCCGAATGCGCGAGACGTTTGATTTCGGCTGGAAATTCTTCAAAGGCGACTTGCCCGGTGCCCAAATGTCCGGATTTTCGGATTCAGGTTGGAGAGACATTGATCTTCCGCACGATTGGAGTATCGAGGGCCCATTTGACGAGAATGCGCCTTCGAGCTATTGCGGCGCTTATCTCCCCACTGGCATCGGCTGGTACCGCAAACATTTCCATGTGGCCGAAACGCTGAAGGAGAAACTGTTCACCATCGAATTTGGCGGTGTCTACCAGCTCAGCGAGGTGTGGATCAACGGGCACTATCTGGGCCAACGGCCGTACGGCTTCGTCCCATTTTATTATGACCTCACGCCGCATCTGCTTTTCGACCGCGAGAACGTGATCGCCGTGCGCGTCGATAACTCACACCAGACGAATTGCCGCTGGTATTCCGGATCGGGCATTTACCGGCACACCTGGCTGCTCTCCACCAGTAAATTTCACGTCGCCCATTGGGGAACATTTGTCACCACACCGAAGATCGCCAAAGACGCGGCCACCGTGCAGGTCAAGACATTGGTCAGAAACGACGGGGAACACTCCGCTTCCTGCAGCTTGACCACCGCAATTCTGGATGACGGCGGGAAGCTAACAGAAAGCTCGACGCCCGCGCAGGAAGTTGCGCCCAACGCGGAATACGAGTTCACGCAACAATTTACACTCGATGCGCCGCGGCTCTGGTCTCCCGGCGATCCTGATCTCTACACGGTGAAGAGCGCGGTTCGCGTCCAAGACCAGCTCGTGGATGAATACGAGACGCCTTTCGGCATTCGCGAAGCCGTCTTCGACGTAGACAAAGGCTTTTTGCTGAATGGCGAGCACGTGAAGTTGAACGGAGTCTGTCTCCATCAGGAAGCCGGCTGCGTCGGCTCCGCAGTTCCTGAACGCGTCTGGGAACGCCGGCTGCAAATTCTGCGCGAGATGGGCTGCAATGCAATTCGCACCAGCCACAATCCTTATGCAGAGGAATTTCTGGATTTGTGCGACCGCATGGGGTTTCTGGTGATGAACGAGGCGTTTGACGAATGGAAAGTTCCGAAGGGGCAAATCGGCCCGAACGGCTACAGCAAGTATTTCGACGATTGGTACCGGCAAGACGTGCAGAATTTCGTCCGCCGCGACCGCAATCATCCGTGCGTCGTGCTCTGGAGCGCGGGGAATGAAGTAGGCGATCAGGAAGCGCCTCAGGGAGTCGAGACTCTCGGTGAGCTGCTGCACGTTTTTCACACCGAAGATCCGACGCGCCTCGTGACGGTCGGCTGCGATCACATTGCTTCCGATCCTCCATCCAGCATGGCGAAACCGGAGTTTCTCGCGCTGCTCGACGTTGTGGGCTACAACTATGTGGACCGCTGGCGCGGCCGGCGCGAAAAATACTACAGCATCGACCGCCACGCTTTTCCTCAGAGAAAGTTCATCGGGACCGAGAGCGAAGCTATGGGCGGCATCCGCGGCGATTATAGAGAACTGTTCGAAGGTGAAGCGCCCGGCGCCACACGGAGCCCCGTTCTACCTTTGCTGCGAGGACGCAATATCGACGTCGAACAATTGTGGAAGTTTGTCAGCACGTACGACTACGTTGCCGGCGACTTCATGTGGACCGGCATCGATTATTTAGGCGAAGCACGCTGGCCGATGAAGAGCGCTTCCGCTGGCGTCATTGATACTTGCGGTTTCAAGAAGGACGGATTTTATTTCTACCAGAGCCAGTGGACGGATAAGCCCATGCTTCATCTCTTTCCGCACTGGAATTGGAAAGGCAAAGAAGGGCAGATCATTCCGGTTACTTGTTACACGAATTGCGACACGGTGGAACTGTTTTTGAACGGGCGCTCTCTCGGAATCAAGGGCTACGAATTTCCCCGCTTCGGCATGGAAGGGCATTACGGGAATTATCTAGCGCGCTCCAGGATGCTGAGGACCACTGCCGATTTGCACTTGACCTGGGACGTGCCTTACGAGTCGGGTGTCTTGAAGGGGATCGGAACGAAGGATGGAAACGCCGCTTCCACCATGGAGGTTTCCACGACAGGGGATCCTGCCGGCATAAGCATGTTGGTGGATCGCGTCGCACTTACCGCGGACCGTCGAGACGTTGCGCAAATTACTGTGCAGATCGTGGACGAAAAAGAGCGATTGGTTCCGACGGCAGGTAATGAGATTACATTCACCGTCGAAGGCGATGCCGCGCTGCTCGGCGTGGACAGCGGAGATCCGCAGAGCCACGAAGGCTACAAGTCCAGCCGCCGAAAGGCATTCAATGGCCTTTGCCTCGTTATATTACAGTCGGCTGGCAAACCTGGCGAGGCCCGGGTCACTGCGACTTCTCCCGCACTCAAATCGGCAAGTGTGAACATCTCGACTCGCGCTTGAACTCTGCTACGGTCCGGCGGAGGTGTCAGAACCTTGGCGATTCCTGCGCTCGTCCAAGTTCTGTTGTTAGAGTAAGGATAGCGCTCAACCTCGGAATCAAAGAGCTTACCGCAGTTCGCGGAGCTGCTTGGCGGCCTATGCCGGCGGATAGGGAGGAATGGACAACATCGATGTTCAATCACTAGCACACTGATGTCCCTGATCTGTCGCCTCGGGATACAGAACCTGAAAGTGAGTTAGAATCCTGCGCAATCTGTGACACACGGTCGCGAGGGCAACAATCGCGTTCGATTTCTCACGGAAGAAGTGGAAGAGAAGCTCCGAAAGGTCATCGAAGCGAAATGGCCCAGGCACCTTGCGCAATTGGATATCGCGATCCACACCGGTTCGCGGAAGGGCAGTCGGTACAGTCTGACCTGTAACATGGTAGACTTTAGAGGTCGGATGTTGAACATTCCGCGGACGAAGAACGAAGAACCTATCCACGTCCCTCTAAATGATGCGGAGGTTGCCACCCTGAGGGTTGTGCATGACCGGGGCGACGGGAGGGGGCGTGTGTTCCAGTCGGTCAAGACCTGCGGAGCGCTAGAAAACAGGCGCCATCGGTTTGACGACGCGGTGACGGAAGCGCGGATCAAGGACTTTCGTTGACCCGACGTCCGACCTGAATTTGCGAGCCCTCTCTTGATGAAGGGCGCTCCGGTTTGGGGACATTGCAGACTGGTCTAGTCACAAGAGTTTGACGAAGGCGAAGCGGTACGCGCGTTCGGGTCCAAGCAAGTTGCATGCGGTCGGGCACTGTTGATACCCACTGCAGCCGCGACTGACAGCGGATAAAGCAACTCGGAGGCGCCGACCTCGCAGATTGTTGTGAAGTAACCACATTAGGGGCGTAGCTCAGTGGTAGAGCAGCGGCCTTTTAATCTGAAACCACAAATCTCGTAACTCCCATAAAATCAGTAAACGCCTGTTCTCTCAATGCGTTAGCGTTTATTTGCTTTCGCTTCCGTTTCGCTTCTTGCGGCTGCTTTTGACTCGTTCGGGGACAATTCGGGGACAATTTGCGCTCCCCATTGCGGTCACGCCGAGTTGAGCGCATCATTCTGCATGATGGTTAGCATGAGGAAGCGCCGATGAAGCCAACTGTCGGATCAACGGTAACACGACGTGAGAAGCCGACGTCGGAACATGGGGTAGTTACGGAAGTCGGGAGAGACAGTGTGATTGTACGCTGGCATTTGAAACAAGATGAGGGCCGCGGACGGGCAGGAACTAACGTCGGAGAAGTGAACGAGGACCCCAAGATATTAACGCCTGACCCTTCCTGCCCGTATTGCAGGACTTCCTAGGTTTCGTTTACCTGAGCGCGGCCTGCCGGTCTTTTACCAATCCCATATACTTTTCAAGCATGTGCAGTAGCGCGGCCATCGACAGTCGCTGGTGGTCGAACGGCTCCAGTTGAACTCCCGCCGCTTCCAGCTCTCCGAGCAGAGCGTAGGTTCTGCCTTGAAGGTTGCCTATCTGGAAGTGCCAGTCTTTGAATCCGTATGTCGGCCAAGCGACGTCCATGGGATTAGGTATGAGGGTACTCTTCCCCGTGGTGGGGTCGGGTCGCTGACCGTACGCCTCTTCTAATAATTTCCAGTCAAGGATAAGCCTGTCGCATCGAGCCACAAGACCGGCCATGAATGCCGAACCGACCCTGGCTCGGCGCGTTTCAGCCCAGATTGCAAGAACGGCCGCCAGCGTTAAGCCAGCAAAACCCGCCAAGATCCACAAGACGGATGGACCGGGACCGCGGCCAGTGAGGCCAGCCCAGAGCGCGATAGCCGAGGCTATCGCGGACACGGCCGACCACCAATATTTGGGGATTCTGCCCACTACCGCTTCCTTTGGTTAGGCGCTCACTTCTTCTTTTTCTTCTGGGCCCTAAGCCAGTCCGCGATGATCTTCCGCACGATTCCTGCGACGGGGACGCCAGTCTTGCGCGAGATGGCCTGCAGCTCTTTCCAGTGGGAATTGACGAAGTAGAGGTTGACCTTTTTCACGTCTGGCAGGCTAACAATCTTTTTCATGGCTGTCACTATACGCTAGGCGTCCACCAACGTCTACATAGTGGTTGACGTTAGCAGTCTTACGGCGTAGGATTCCATTCACTAGCCTGCCAGCAAGCCCCAGACAAAGACAGCTAGTTGCGAGGTTCCCATGCCCGTCGTATTCCGCCACGTCTCCGAAACCAGCCTGGTTGGATTGCTCGTCGACGCCAAGAACGAACGCCGCACGTTCCAGCTAGAGCCGCACCACGGCGTAATTATCCTGTCGCGCTGCATCCGCTCGCTGAACGCCATGAAGGTCCAGACCATCGAAGAGTTTTCCTGCCGGCGTGAGACATGCGCCCTGCTGACCGGCCTGCGCTTGCAAATCTCGCGTGAAGCGCTGCGAGGCGAACTCCCATGATCGTATTCGAGGAAGAGCCGACCATCGTGCTGTTTGTGGCTGGCGTAATTTTCATTGCTGCGGCCGTGGCTGTTCGCGAAGGCTTCCGGCGATTCCGGCACAGGCATCATCGCCGTCACCGCTCTCGCCACTACTACTACTGATTTGTAAATCCAAACAGAAAGGAGCCGCGTGCATAGCGCCGGGGCGGGTTGGGCGCAGGAGGAACAGCCCCGGCGCTTTTTATTTTCGCCTGGTTAGAGCGGAAGGATGGCGGTTCTGAAACACGTGCGAATTTCTTCGTCTATCTTGGTTGAACACTCCTTGAGGAGACCGTAGTCAGCAAATTCAAAGTGCCCCACTGACTTGCGGTACATCGCTAGGTCGATCCCGCCAATCAGCAGCGAATCCATCTCCCCAGCCATTTGCACCGTGTAGGCAGCCATCGCAGCGAGCTGCTCGACGGACATGTCCGAAGCATAGAAATGATGCGGAAAGAAGGATGCTTTGCTGTAGCTCTGGCCCGAAAAACATCTGCCTTCCTCGATGAGAAGAACTTCGGATACTGGCATAATTTTTGCGCGCAGGATGTTTCTCTTCTCCCCGTCGGCTAGAACGATGGTTGACCCGCCGCTGAGTCCCGATGGGCCATTCGCCCAAGCCAGGTCGCAACAATCCCTCAGACTTCGCTCCAAAGCGCCGTCAGGGATTCCTCTTTCAAATACTCTCTCCAAATAGTTGGCCGCCAATACGCTCACGTCCGCACCAGCAAACATCCAAGCGAAGCGCCGCGTGGGGTCGAGGCGGATCTTGGGAATCATGTTATGGAATGACCCTTCGCCCTGGGCGGATGATGCTGGAAACGACCCTTCGCGCCGGTCACTAGCGAGGAGGATGCCGTTATGCCCCCTGAGAGTAAGTTGGTAGGTCACCCCGCGCTTCCTCTTCTCTTCCAACTCGCCGTCCCATGAGCACGCACGCGATGCCACATGGGGGGGTTCAATTTCAGTAGCGGACTCTATCAAGGGTTTCCTCCATCGTCCACTTCTTTGCAGCGTGGATTTACGACTCAGGCTTGGGCCAAAGGCAAGCGGTTAAAGTGCAACTGCTTGATGCGCTCCCGCACGGTTGCTTCGCGCTTCTCCAGCTCGGCAACGTGCTGCATTGCCGTGCGGTCGCCGCCCTCGGCCAGCAGCAAGAATTTTTCGCGCAAAGATTTCAGCGACGCGGCCTCTTGCGAAGCGTTCTCGATTTCGCGTTCTAGCACGGTGTCCATGATTTACGCGTTGCCGTGGCGAATCGGACGTGCAGCGATGACATTTGTCCCGCTGGAAGTCGCTGTGCCGATTAGCTCGCCGGAAGTGAAGGGCAGTCCGCGTGGCGCAACGACCTCAAGCCAATAATCAGTCGCGGATAGTTCCTCGGCAATGAGAGCGTCGCCAACAGCCGCGCCGGCTTTCACGCCGCTGTTGGGGTCGACCTCGCCAGAGCGAGTCACCCAGGTAAACGTGAATGTTGCCGGAGAGCTTAACCGGAGGCCCTCACACGCAGACGGTGCCGTGATGTTGACCGGCGTCGAGTTGTTCGTTGCGAAATTCTTTCCGTTCATCTCGATATCCTTTCTGTTTTTCAAGCAAGAGCAAAAATTCGCCCCACACTTCGCGGCGAAAATCCAACATCCGACTGGAGAGATCGAGCAACGCAAAATCGCCGCAGCACCATTGCTCGATGAGCCGCTCCTCTTCCTGACTCGCCAAGATCCAAGCTCTCATTTCTTGGAGACTAAGCTGGTTGCGCAACATAAAGCCGTGAAGCTCTTTCGCTTCGTGACTCGCATTCAAAGGTTCCTGATTCGGTGTCGAAGGCGTCGGGTCGGTGTAGCTGAAATAGCGAGCCAGGTCCGGGCCCATCAATAACTCCAGCCGGTCCCGCTGTTTTTGATAAGCCTCGACGGTGCTGGTTTGCAACGGTATGAACAGCGCATAGCCGTTGGGCCTTCGCTTCGATGCTGGCATCCCGATAGCTCCCTCAAACCGAAAACGGGGCGGGCAAGCCGTGGATGTTCAGCACGGCTTGCCCATAAGCGGGAGTGCGCCTAGCCCCGCGCTGCGCAGCCCGGTCACGACGCCGGGCGACCGTGCCCATGAAGGCGACACGAGCACGGAAACTCGTTTCACGCGGGAGAACGGCAAAGTTTGAGCTTGACCGTCCCCCGCGCTTGCGTCGCTTCGAAGAAACGCAAGAGGAAACTTTTTCCTAGTCCGCCGGCAAAAGCCGCATGGCCCGGAGGTGGTCGATGTGGCTGGGCCGATACACGTTCTGCAAATTTCTGCTTGCGTCCTCGTGGTTGTCCATCACGTCCGCGCCGCTTCCCGCTGCCAGACCTTCTCTGAGATTCTTGAAATGCTCTTGGTGATCTTTGTGGACTTTCGCGGTCTCAAGGTGATGAAGGGCCAAGTCGCGGTGGTGCGTTGCGATGGTTTGGTCGCTGTGGGCTTTTGAGAGCGCCTCGTGCGACTTGCTCATTTTGCCGTGGCGCAAGACCAACTGCGAGTGATGCGCCTCACATTTCATGCAGTGCTCATCAAGCTTTTCTCTCTCTTCCTTGTTCATTTGCTTTTCCTTTCCTTTCTGAATTTGGTTGCCGGCGACCGGTCTGGCACTGCGAAACGTCTACGCGGCTTCCAGCTCGCGAACGATTTGCCGCATGGCCGGTTCGTTGTTCTCAGCAAACGCGGTCAAGAATCTGGTGAGGTCGCTGTTCTCGCTGAACTCGGCTGCTGCTTTGACAATTGGCATTATTCCTTCGCGCGAAGGCACTGGCCGGATGCGAAGGCCCGAAGATGGTAGAGAAGATTCGCCGCCGGCCTTTCGCAGCGCCCTCGTCACAACCTCCTCGACCATTTTCCGCAGGCTCGTTTCGGCGTCGCGGGCGGGCCGGAGAAATTTCTCCAGCTCCCGGTCGTTATTTTCCTTCGTGAGCTTATCGATCGCCGGGATGCCGCACAGTTCGCTTCCGGGAATCGGAATCCTGAGCCTGGACAAATGGTCTTCCCAGACGATTCGATTTTCGAACTCTTGCTTTTCAAGTGCGGTTTGCGCCGCTGGTTCAACGTATTCAGTTCCAATCACTTCGAGGCCGGCATCGACGGCGCGGAGATAATCTTCGTCCGTGCGGTTTCCGAAGATGACCTGGTGCTCGCCGACCGCATCCCATTCCTGCCGGGCCTTGCGCAGAATTTCTTCGCGTTCTTCCTTTGTTACTTTTCGTTTTTCAAATGGACTTGGCATCGTGATTTTCCTTTTCTTCCGCGTTGACTGGGACACGCGGCAAAAATCTTTTAGAGTGCAGCAAGAGCAGCAAGCGTGTTCGAGTGCCATCGCGAAAGCTGGATTAAACCGAGCTGCAGAAGTCTCATTCGGGGTGCCATCGCTGACGTCGGCATCCAAGTGTTGATAGCGAGGCCCGACGCCCTTCTTTCCTCGCCGATGGCCTCAGTGAGGGACTTGATAGCGTCATCGTAAAGTTTGCGGTCCGACTCGAGCTCGCGTTTCTTTGTGACCTGCCACGGCTCAGTAGGCGCTTCTGAATTGTTTGATTTTCCGGCCATCGAAGGAACTCCTATATCACATACGCCACGTCTGACCGGGGACGTGGGAACTATTTCGATTTCCATTTGACGGTATCGCATCGCTACGCTCCATTCCAGAAGTTTTTGGTTTGACACGTTTACGCATCAAGCACAGCACGGAGCTTGGCTTTGCCGAATAGCTCTATGAGGGGCTTGAGCGCGTTCTCCGCTGTATCCACGCGCACAGTGATCGTCTTCGGACGGAAACCGGCCTTCACTGCCGCGGCGTTCGCGCTCAGTTCTCCTTCGAGAACTTTCTTGTGCAAGTCAGGCCGGGATTTGCGAAGCCGGCGAAGGGCTGCGGAAGAGGAAGTGCCGGTCGGACGTACTTCGGAACGAACGTGTATATTATCAACGTTCGTTTTCTTGCTGGTAGTTTCTCGCTCTTCGGTCGCAGCGTTCTGATTGCCGGGTTGACCGCCGGTTGGTTTCTTCAGTAGCTGCGTGAGTAAATCTTCTCCCGGTGTGCCTCGCACGATGCGGTGCAGCAAATCCAGCGTCGCCCCTAATCCTCCTGGCGGCTTCGCTTCGGCGAATGCCTGAAAGCATGAATAAGAGACACGCTTCCGGGCTCCGTTCATCGTCAACCCTGATATTTCCCGCTCCTTCCAGACTTCATATTCCAGCGCTCGCTTGAGAACTCCCGGAAGATATTGAAAGCCCGCTTCCGTTCCATGCACGAACTGATACATCCGAGTTACGACGCGCTCTCTTTCGCTGCGAATAAGAATCTCTTCACGCATCATCTCTTCCCTCCAAAAAGTCGGGCGAAGGCTTGCCGGAAGCCAGCGGGATTCATATTCGTTCTTCCTCCACTCCATCGGCCGCTCAACGCCTCGTCTCGCTTCACGCCAGTAGGCGAAGTTACATTTGATTGTCGGCCGCAATTCCCGCACCGGATGGCTCCGCCACTGATTATTTGCGGCAAAAATGACGAGCAGCATGGAGTTTCAATTCGCGGAATCGAAGTCGGCTCGCTGTCGTTTTGATTGGCGAACGTCGCACCACATTGGTTGCATTTGATCGGAATTCCGGCGAGATAGACTCGCGGACCTTCACACAGCGGACAGGGCGGCAACGATTCTCCAAGCGCGGGTGGGAAAGACACCGTGATGCCCCGAAGTCTCGCTTCGAGTTCAAGCTCCTTTTGCCGGTTTAGGTTCTCATCGCGCGGCGTGCTTTCCTTCGCTTCTGGAAAAGCAAAAACACCTTTCACGATGCCAGCGAAGTAATCCAGCAAGCCGTATACGTGAGAGTGCGATTGGAGCCAGATACTTGCCTGGCTCATCATGTCGGCTTCGTCGTCGTGCCTCGCATTCGGGAACATCGTGATTTGCTGTACGAAGGGCTCGGCCCAAGCCGCGTTGCGCTCGACGTACCAGTCGCCAGCCTGCCACTCAGGAGCCGCGGCGTACATTCGCGCAATCTTTCCGCCTTGCGGCTCTATTCCAATCACGCCACTCACGTTTGCTTTGAGCCGCGAGATCACGGCGGCGCCGTTGGCTTTGTCTTCGATGAGCACCGCACTTATCGGCCCATACTGTTGCCGCTGTCGCCTGATTTCCTCTTCCGTCGCTGCCGCATCCAAGTGCGCGTTGACCACGTTCAACAAAAAGCGTTTGCGGCCCTTCACACCGATCACGCCAATTGCAACGTAGTCACTCGTAGCCAGGTCTTTGAACGCACAATCCACCGAGATAATTTTCTGGTCGAACGATGCAGGAACAGATTCGTCACGCTGCGCCGTGAGCGGCTCGATTCCGCCGAAATACCGCACATCGCTGCGCTTGACGAGATTTCCTTCGATCGGCGCCGGCTCTTGCTGAAACTGGCCGGCCCAAACCAATCGATTGCGCCGTCTCGCTTCCACCACTTTGCGCGGGAAACGTTTTGGATCGAGACATTCGCCTTTCTTGCGTTTGACCACGCGGCCAGAGATCGGAAACTTCCAGAGTTCTTCCTCTTCGGCGATAAGTGGCAGCTTAATATGCGTCCATTCGCCGCGCTGCGCCTCCAGCAAGAAGCCGGTGCAATCCGCTTCATGCAATCGCTGCTGGATGACCACGATTGGCGATGTCGCTGGGTCATTCAACCGCTGTGGCAGCATGTGTTCCATCCAGTGGTTTGTCGCCGCACGGATGACATCGCTGAGCACATCGTCTGCGGAATTGGGGTCGTCGACGATGCAGTAGTCGCCGCCTCGTCCTTGAGCACGGCTGCTCGTCGACACGGCCAGCATCGCTCCGCCCGATTGGTTTCCAAACTCTTCGATTTGTGAACGGTCCTCGCTCAGGCGGAACCTGTCCCCGAAGAGAGATTGAAACCACGCGCTCTGAATCAGTCGCCGGCGGTCGAGGTTGTGTGCGCTTGCCAGGCCCATCTCATAGCTCGCACACAGAAACGCATTAGCCGGGTCCGTAAGCCAGCACCAGACGGGAAAGCTAATCGCAGCGATTGTGCTCTTAGCGGTCCGGGGCGGTACATTCAAAATCAACCGCTGAATCTCACGCCACTTGACCAGCGTGAGGTATTCACAGATGAAGTCGTAATGCCATGTCCAGACCAGCTTCTTACCAGGATGCAGGATGGGCCAGGCAGCTCGGGCGAACGCGCCCAGGTCGCTGGCCAACGCTTCTGCTGTAGGCGTGCGGAAGTTCCACTTCATGTTTGCCCCTTTTCCGGCGCATCACACGACGCGTCTGGCGGCAACCAGGAGACGATTTCGCGCACCCATTCGATGATCTCGGGGTTGGACGCCTTGACCGCCGTTTCGATGAGCACCTTGGCCATCACAAGCGCTTCCGCATGACTAACCGATTGTTCTTGTGGCCGGCCGATAGCTGCGTGTTCGGCCTTCGTTTGCATCCCCACCCATGCTCGGATCTCGCGAGAGATGGACAAGACGGCGCTCGTGTCGCCTTTGCGTCTGGCCGTGGCCTGTGCGCGGCGCAGCCGGGCAATCTCGCCCACGATGTCCTCATTGGCCGCCGAAACGGGCGCGACGTTCGCGGCGTGAGCGGTAGGTGATTCTGGCTTGCAGTTCTGTCGATGGCGAGCGACGGCACTTTTCGAATGGCCGTACAAACGAGCGATCTCTCGAACAGGCCGCCCAGCGGCCAGCGCTTGGTCGACCAGTTCTTTAGAATTGCCCGCGCAAATTCGGCATGCACTCATCGAAGCTCCGTCCCGATGTGCCAACGAGCCTTTTTAGTGCTTTGGGAGTAATATCGGCTCGCATTCGTCCTGGTAGCGCATCGGTTTTCAAATCCGTTGCTCATCTTTAACTGCTTGCACTATCAACTGCTTACAGAGCACTGTCCCCGTTTTGTCCCCGATTCTGTGGCCGCATTCGACGCCACCCCGCTCGCCCTTTTTTGCCCTGACAAGCCGTCCCACTGGCTGCGCGATGGCGGGCTTTTTCACATGCAAGTGGGGTGTCCGTAGTCTTGGTGCACGGTTTGGTGCACGTCTCTTGGTGCAATACTTGGTGCACGTCATGGTGGTATGCACCAAGAATCCGTAACATGAGCAACTGCAATGCGTTGGGCTGGTGCACGGTTTGGTGCACTGCGTTTTTGTCTTTTGGTGCACACCTTCCCTTCCCTTATAGAGGGAAGGGTGCACCAAGACCGAGAGCCTGTGCTGCACCGAACCGATCATGTGCCGGTACGCTCCCATAGCCCGGTCTGCTCGTTTTGCGTCCAGCCGCGTTCTCGGGCACGGCGAGCAGCGGTATTTTTGTAGACATCCAAGAGTTTGCCGAGTTCAACCCAGGTCGTGTTGGGCTTCTGTGTGAGCAGGTCGTCGATCATGGGGCCTTTGTCGATGACGGGCATAGCTGTGGTGAGCATTTCGATCTTGCCGCACTGGTCGATGGATGGCTTGAGTTGAATCCGAAAATCCCAAAGCAGTAGGTCTCGGTCGCCGGGCTTCACGCATTCCAGATAGCAGCGGCCAAGCTTCTTCGATTCCCGGAGGTATTCGCGCGCAAATTTCTCGCGGGCTTCGTTGCTGCCGGACTTCTTCTTGCCAGCCGCGTCAAATTCGTCGAGTTTTCCCGCGCGAAGGGCTGTCTCGTTGGCTGCGCCCCACACGCAAACTGCGCCCGCTCCAAAATCGCCGCTTCCGCGCAAGACATTTTCGAGGGTTAATTCATCGTCAGAAGATTCCTTGGCGCGATGATGGAGAGCGCGAACGCTGGGAGCCCCGAGCTTGACGAGTTGGTAGGTCGCGATGATTAGTCCGTGGCTCACTTCCCCTGCATCGTTCTCCTGCTTGCCAGCTCCGAAGCGGATGGCGGTGTCGAGGAAAGTCACTGGCTGAAACTTCTCGACAAATCTGCATAAAGCAGGATCGTTCAGAGGGAGCGGTGCTCCATCGCTCATGGTGCGAACGAGAAACCCTGGGTCGTTAATGTCCACGCCCAACCGTTCGCAGCGACTCCGGAAGCGTCGCTCTGTCATCTCTGGTATCAGGTAGAGCACGTTGCGCTTCTTTGGAATCGGAAACACTGCGAGAAATGGCTGGCCGGTGCGCAGCGCTTGAGCTTCGCTGATGCCGAGCCAAGTTTTCGCGACGCCGGATTTTGCGCCAAGGAACGAAAGACCTTCTTCGACATATCCTTCGATAATCCATTCGGGGTCGCCGGCAGCCAGTTCCGAAATTTTGTGGAACGCCGATTCCCAGTTGTTTGGCTGGAAGCGTTGAGCTTCCTCAAAGATTTCTTGAAAGGCTTCGTCTCCGGCTGCGGCTAGAAAATCATCCGGTCCGTTCCAGTGAGGCGCCGTGATTGACGGCGGCAGATTTAGAATGCGGACATCATTCGTGATCCCCTCTTTGAGCAGCGTCTCGGCGAGCCATTCGCGGCCGCGCTGTACATGCGGATTGGCCGCCGCATTTTGGTCGAGAAGAATATAGACGCGATGGTTTTGGCAGATGGCGGCAAGACCGGGGTTGAGGCCCTTCACTTCTTCGCGCTCGCCGTTTTCATTCGGGGAGATTCCGACTTTGCCCCGCCATCCGTAACAGCCGGCGATTCCGATGGGAATGAAGCGACGGTCATGATTCTCGGCCCAACGCAAGACAGCGAGTGCCGATTTTTGGGCTTCAACGATGATGACGGGAACGGACGGCTCCGCGAACCAGTGCGGAAGGGCGATAGGTGCGACGTACGGATATTGCCGCCCCGCCGTAGTGAGATACTTGCGCTCGGGCTTGCCGGCGGAGTCATATTTCGGCGCATCCTGGCGAACGCTGTAGGCGACGGGATGCTTGACATCGTTGCCGTTGAGTGGCGGCAGGAAATGGGGAAAGCAAATGCCGCCGTCACAATCAAGATGAATGCCGTATTTTTCGGCCGCTTCCGATCGGCTGACGCGGAAAATGGCCGCGCGGTCTACAATGCTGTCTGGAATTGTCAGCTTAGAGAACGCACTGTAATCCTGTTCCGTGAGAACGCTCATAGTCAGGCAAGCCCCTGAGCTTCCAACGCCAAAATGACTTGTCTGCGGAAACGGTCCATCGCATTGTGGTCTGGAATTTCAACGATGGGGTTCCAACTCACTTTGCCGGATGCGCTGGTATATTTCTTCGCGGGAAGTGCAATCCAACGCGCTCCGTTCTTCTCGAATAGGCCACAGTGATGGATGACCATGCCGCTTGGCAGGTGGACAGTGAAAAAGCCTTTGAGCGCACCTTTTTGGAAAGCCTTCCAGTCAGAAATTTTCACTTCGCTCATCGCAAGCTCATTTCTATGCGCTGCCCATCGCTGGCCGGACCGAGGGGCATCGGTTTCCACATTCACTGAGTACGGCGCTCGTGCTTTGCAAGCCAGGCGTTCAGAGCCTGGCGCGACAGATAAAATTTTTTCCCGATGCGGACGTGGGCGACTTGGCCCGTGCAAATCAGTCCGCGAATGAAGTTTTTCGTCGCGCCAGTCGCTCCTACAGAGCGGAGGTACTCCGCGGCCGCGGAAATGTCGAAGAGTTGTGGGGTCTCGCCGCTCATGGTGTCGGCTCCGTAAGCAGATGCTTCTTACCGGAAAGCCACGCGGGGATCGGCCCGTCCATTTGAATCGTCATTTCTAGTTTGTCCAGCAGAAACCGTTCAAGAATTCGCTGCTCAGTCGGATTAGGCTCGCGCTGTCCCGTTTCGATGGCTTGCACGCGGGAAGAAGAAATGCCCGTCGCGCTGCTAACAATGTGGATCGGCAGTTCGCAGAACAGCCGCACGCGCCGGTAGAAATTTGGCCTTACGCGGTTCACAGCCCATTTGTACGGGAAGTCACTCGGGAGGCGGTGTCCTTTTTTTCG
>JBARBE010000257.1:0-2719 GCA_049792735.1 Candidatus Acidiferrum sp. | reverse complement strand
AGCGGCACTTCTAGCTGCACTCTGCGATCTTTCCAACGTCGCACGGAACTGTAAAGCGGTAGGAAACTTTCCACGCTCCGGCGGCCAAACTCTGCGGCGACTTTTTTTTCGTGGTTTGCGGAGGTATAGACGGCATACCAGCGCGGCTGCATCATCGCCGTTTCCGGCGGCAGGGCGCTCGATCTAACAGCATCTGGCATTTGCATTACATTCTGCACGACGCCCTCTCAGCGAATCGCCCTCATACAGCTTCGCCCCGTCACTTACAGGGCGATTTGTGACTTAACCCTTTTTATTTCTTTGTCTTACAGCCAGTTCTACGGCTTCTCAGACTCGCCGTTAGGCGGCTGGAGGTCGTCGAGCCGGTTCAAATCCTTCTCACCAAACCTGTCGCTTCCCGCGCCAGAGCTCGCGCCATTTCGCGTAAACCAGTGCGCCCGTGCTTTCAACGCGGCGGCTACTTCCGTCGCAAGAATCTTGCGCGGGTCGTTCGGGTCCGCCGCACGCCATTGCTCCGCGCCGAGCACCCACACGATCGCCGTGGAAAAAACCAAAAACGTTCCGAGGAACATGATTAGGAGCCGAGGTGGGAACGATTTCTTCTCAGGAACTTGGCCTGGGTCCAGCACTTTGACGCTGGGAGTTTCTTTGGCCTCTTCCACCTTGGCAAGTTCGTACTGTTCGGTGAGCATCTCGAAAACGGTTTCCTGAATCTTTGCGCGACGGTAATAGTCCCCGTATTTCGCGCCGAGCAAAGGCAGATTGCGGATCGTAGGAAAGGGCATGTCACCGATTTTGCCTGACGACACAACGTCGGCAGCCTGCGCTTGCGGCGGATCGGCGCCTTTTGTAGTCGTAAGATTTGTGGCGCTGCCAGTCGCGGTGTTTGACTGCGTGCCGCCAAGCTTCTCGAGTTGCTTGCGAAGTTCCGAGACGCGGGCGTTCAAGGCGCGGACACGAGGATTATTGTCGGTATAGATCTGCCGGAGACCTTCGAGTTCCGACTGCGCGACGATCAACTGGCCCGCAAGCGTCCCCGCCGCGTCCAACATAGCTTTGCCTTCTGTCTGGATATCCAGGGTATCGTTCTTGCTGGAAAATTGAGCAAGCTGGCTGGAAGCATCGTCGAGATCACTCTTTGCAACCTTCAGGCGTCCTTCGAGGAAGACGCGCTCGCGGTGAGCGGCGGAAGTCGAAAGTTCGGCGACCAAAGCATTCAGTTCATTCACATAGGCATTAGCGATCGCCGCAGCGCGCTTGGGGTCGTGGTCCGTGACCGAAATCGAAATTATGCCGCTCTTGCGGTCTTCCGAAATCGAAGTATTCTCGTCCAACTTCGTTCGCGCATCGGTGATAAGTTTTTTCCCGTAGACTTTTTGAAGTCCGAACTCCTGGATCAGGCGCTCCTGGGAAGTTTGACTCCGAAGAACACCGATAAACAGCGCACCGGAACTTTTCATTCCGAGCAAATCGCCAGCCACCGATCCGAGCCCCCCGCCAACTTTCGAGGCCATAGCGGCCATCATCGCCAGCCCCGAGGAAGACTGCTCGTCTGGCGGCATGAGCTGCGCAGTCGAGGTGTAGGATTTGGGAATCAAGAACGCGATAAGAGTCGAGGCAACCAAAGCGATTGCCGCAGCACGAAAAAGGTCCCGTCGAGCATCCCAAAGCAAGCGGAGAAGCTTCGCCTGCCGTTCGCGCACCTCTTCGAGGGAGACCTCTTGGAGTTGAGCTTCCCCATTGAGCGGCTGTATTTCAGCTTCAATCTGCGTCTTGGTGGCTGTCTGCGTCACGTCTCTCCTGAGTCTCGTCCTTTCCTTTGCTCTCCTCCGCTACCATGACCGAAAACTCGCTTCACCCCATCACATGTCTACGTCGATCTACTTTTTCCAAGACTCGGGCCAGAAAACCAACTGCAAAGAGGTCGTTACGTTGGTCTGGGCTCCGGGAGTGATGACCGGATACAACCAGCGTTCGTACTGGACAGATCCGGATACGCTTAAGTCGTTGCGGAGCCATACGTTAGCGCTCAACGCCGCATCCGTAAGCGTGCCCCCACCGGGCATAAACTGTTGGCTCACCTTCTGATGTCTGAAGCTAGCTTGAATAAAACTTCGCGGACTGAATCTATAGTTACTCCATGCTTGAACGCCCTGACTCTGTCTGCCCATCCAGTTTCCGAGCAGGTTCCCATCATTCACATAGGACCCATCAGGGTAGCGACCATTTGAGTAGAAAATTCCGGGACCATAGTGGGAAGTCGGAGTGCCGTCCTGAAGGCCGCTGGGAAGATCCGTATAGCCGGCTTCGACTCGAAAATCCAATCTGTTGAGCTTTGGGACCTGCGCCAGGTACAACCCGGACCACGTCGCTGCATTCCGCCAATAGGCTATAGGAGAAAATTCGTCTTCAACCAACGCCTCCGTGTAAAAACTCAGCCCATCCTTCACGCCGGGAATTCGTAGTGTAAAATCGAGGCCTGATCGGCGGTCTCCTGGATCGTCAGGGTTACCGGGTACCCCCCCCTGAGTTCCAAGGCTAGTTGAATAGCTGTGAAAAAAGGTGTGGGCTGTGAGCGGAGTTGGACCGCCTGCAAAAACCACGGTGAGAGAAAACCCCAACTCAAAATTAGGCAATGGCTTAAAGCTGAATCTGGTTCCGTCTAGAAAAGGCTGACGACTGAGAGGTTGGCCAAACTGGCCCACAAGGCCCGTGTTGG
>JBARBE010000256.1:0-2036 GCA_049792735.1 Candidatus Acidiferrum sp. | reverse complement strand
GTCGCGGCGATTGCCGGATATTTGCCGGCGCGGCGGGCCTCGCGGATTGATCCGATGGCGGCGCTGCGGATGAGTTGAGGACGCTGACGAGCTGAGTTTTCTTAGGGCAGTATTTCGACCGGCGTGCCGACCGGAACTAACGGCCATATCTCTTCAATCTCGGAATTAGTCACGGCGATGCAGCCGTCAGTCCAGTCGACCTGACGATGCAAACTACCAACCCAACCGAAGTTGGAACCGAGCCCGTGAATTTCGATATTGCCGCCAGGTTTGACGCCCAGCTTACGGGCGCGTTCGCGGTCTGCCGCATTCGGATATGAAATGTGAAGCGCGAGATGGAACCTGCTGTGGGCGTTTTTGGCGTCAACCACGTACAGACCTTCGGGGACCCTGTGATCACCTTCGCGCTCTTTTGCGCCAATTGGGACTCTGCTTAGTGCGACTTTGAAGGTCTTCAGTACCTTGCCCTCGCGGAATAGAGTCATCGTTCGTTCCGATTTGTGGATCTCAATACGATCCGCTTTTTCTTGCGGCCCCGAGGCGCGCGCTTGTGAGCTTGCGAACAGAAAGAGACTGGCAAGGACTCCGAAAGCAATAACGCCTACTCGTTGGCGCTTGACGCTGTTTGGCCGAGGAAGCATGGTTAGAGGATTTTTTTGCCGAGGGCGGAGAGGACTAGCTCGACGCCGAGTAGGGCGGTGCGGTTGTGTTCGTCGATGATGGGATTGATTTCGACGACTTCGAGGGAAACCATGGCTTCGGAATCGGCGATCATTTCCATGGCGAGATGAGCTTCGCGATAGGTGACGCCGCCGCGGACGGGTGTGCCGACGCCGGGAGCGTCGCTGGGGTCGACGAAGTCCATGTCGAGGCTGACGGCAATGCCGGCGGTGTCGTCCATAGCGTATTTGAGGGCGTCGGACATGACTTCGCGCATGCCGCGCTCGTCGATGTCGCGCATGGTGAAGACGTGGATGCCAGATTTTTTTACGATTTTGCGTTCCTGGGCGTCGAGGTCGCGCGCGCCAACGATGACGATGTTGGAGGGCTCGGCTTTGGGCTTGAAGCCCATCAGATCGACTAATTCGGGTGCCCCGTAGCCCATGATGGCGGCAAGAGGCATGCCGTGAATGTTGCCGGAAGGCGAGGAGTCGGGAGTGTTCATGTCGCCGTGGGCATCGAGCCAGAGGTAGCCGATTTGTTTTTTTTCTTTGCGAAAGTGCGAGGAGACGCCGGCGGCGACACCGATGGCGATGGAGTGGTCGCCTCCGAGAACTAGCGGAAGAAAATCTTCGCTTAAAGACTTTTCCACGGTTTTGGCGAGATCGTTGCAAGTTTCGGCGATTTCTTGGAGGTATTTTGCGCGCTTCTCGCCGACGTGCATTTCTTCGGGTTGTTTGACTTCGAGATTGCCGATGTCTTCAACGGTGTGGCCGAGCTGCTTAATGCGCGCTTGCAGGCCGGCGCCGCGAAGGGCGGAGGGGCCCATGTCGACGCCGCGGCGGGATTGGCCGAGGTCCATGGGAACGCCGATGATTCTGACTTTTTGCGCCATGTGAGTCTCGTGTTCCGTGATCCGTGGCCCGTGTCTCGTGAAGAGACGGAAAATCACACCACTCGCAGATATGCGCGAGGCACAGATCACTCGAAGGGTTAATACAAATTACGTGCGAGAGACGCCGATGCGGCGCCAACTACCCCGGACTAAGGATACACGCGATAAATCATGCGGGGGAAGGGGATGACTTCGCGGATGTGCTCGGTGCCGCAAATCCAGGCAACGGTGCGTTCGAGGCCGAGGCCAAAGCCGGAGTGGGGAACGCTGCCGTAACGGCGTAGGTCGAGATACCACTCGAAAGATTCCTGGGGTAAGTTGTGTTCGTGAAGGCGCTTGAGAAGCAGATCGTAATCGTGGATGCGCTGGCTGCCGCCAATGATTTCGCCGTAGCCTTCGGGAGCGATCATATCGAAGGCGAGGGCAAGTTCAGGACGCTGGGCGTCGGGCTGCATGTAGAAGGCCTTGATGGCAGTGGGAT
>JBARBE010000255.1:0-1560 GCA_049792735.1 Candidatus Acidiferrum sp. | reverse complement strand
CGGTTATGTAGGCATTTCCTGTTGCGTCTACGGCAATTCCTGCGCCTGCGTCTTCATCGCCTCCGCCAACGTAACTGGAATACAAAATTGAGGCGCCGGTGGAACTGATCTCAGTAACATACGCATTACTGACGCCAGGAATGCCAAAGTCAAAGCCACTGACAACAGTTGGAGCCTTGATAGCATTGCCGTTGGGGAATGGAGGTGGAGGAACATTGGGCGGGTTAATTGTTACCGTCGGAGGAATGTTCGGGCCGACCCGTCCCGTTACGTAGGCGTTTCCATTTGCGTCGACCGCAATAGCGTTGCCCTGAACGTATTCGTAATACCCGAGAAAGCCGGAGTAAACCAGCGCCGAACCTGCGATATTCAGCTTCGCTACGAAGGCGTTCGTAATAATCAGCCCTCCAGAATTGTATGTGGCGCCGCACTGAGCATCAAAACCGCAGTTTTCACCGAAAACGTTGGGTGTATGCGGGAAGTGTGGGGAAGATGTCGTCCCAGTAACATAGGCATTGCCAAAGGTGTCTACTGCAATACCATTTGCCGTATCCGCAGACTCTCCGCCAAGGTAGGTGGAATAAAGCAGTGTGGATCCGTCAGCGCTAATTTTGGATACGAATGCATCTTGCGGGAAGTCCGGACCCCCGCCTTCGTTGGGTTGAAGGGCATGGATAGTTGGGAAGTCCGAAGAGAAAGTTCCGCCTGCGATGAAGGCCGTATTGTCCGGCGCCACGGCAATGGCATTCGAGGTGTCGATACTGCTTCCTCCCAGATACGTGGAGTAAGCAAGGATCGGGTCGATGACCAGCGGGCGGCTGGAATCGTATTCCGCTACCTGGAAGCTGACACTGCTCTTGTCCTTGACCCTGTATCCCACGGCCACCGGTTGTTTGGACCCGGCGACCTCCTGATAGGCGACGGGATTGCGCAGGCGAACTTCACCGGCGGTGGTGTTGACGACGAGCTCACCCTGCGGATTGATTTTGACGCCCTCGGCGCCCTGGAAGGCAATTTGGATGACGGAGGGATCGGTTCCGGGAGCGACATCAAAATCATACTCGAGTTGGCCTTGCGCGCCATAGTAGACTAGATTTACTCCACGATAAACATCGCGCTCCAAAACCCTGCGATATTGCGGTACATTGGTGCGCCATTTCTTGGGGTCGTTGCCTATAAAGTAATTGCTTTTGCCAGGAAGCTGCTCCAGCGCGGCAAAGCCGGCCGCGGTATTTGCGCCGGCGAGTTCCATCCGCAGGACTGCGGGGGGCTTGGAGGGCCCGCGAAGTTCAAGGACCGCCTCGCGATTTGCAAGGAACAGCGCGTATCCTTCGCCTCTGGCCAGAAACTTCGCTTGGGCGCCGGGCGCGGACTCGGTGGGCTCAAACGCCAGGGGCAATTGCCCATACTGCTTGACGACGTTAACTTTTGCGGAAGATGCTGCCTTCAAAATCGGCGCCGAACTCGTCCGAAGCGCCCTGGAGACCTGGTTCCGTGCCACCATGCGCTGTGCTTGCTTTGCGGGCAGGTCGTGGTTGAGAGCGAGAAATGTCGCCAGGC
>JBARBE010000254.1:0-1620 GCA_049792735.1 Candidatus Acidiferrum sp. | reverse complement strand
GCATGATGTGGATTGCCGCTGTTCTCTCAAAAAGATGAAGTATTGCGACATGGTTGCCACATGCAAAGCGTGCTGCATTGTATGCCCGACATTTTCCACTGTGACGAAAGAGCGCGACAAAATACGCATTGGTAGTGTCTGACGCGTAGGCACCAAGAAGTTCTCAAAATCGAAAGGAGCACGCCATGACAACGCAGGTCGCAATTAGCAACGAAAACATTGAAGAATCCGCCGCAGCCGTGCAGCCGCTTTCCATTCCGTGCGGTGCGAATCGTGGATTCTTCAACATAGGAAATCAGAACGCGGAAACGCACTGCGAGATCACTTCAGCCGCTACAAGGGTGCAGTATTACGGCGAACCTGCCGACGTATTCGATACGGAGTTCGGTGGGGAATTGGCGCGATTTTAGGCTCTCTGTTGGGATCAAGGTTTCGCCGTATCTGTAGTCCAACTTGGGCAGCGTGGAGTTGTCGGCAGCGCAGATCATCGCGAGCAACAAGAAGATCGAGTACCGCCAGACCAAGCCCTATTGGACGAAGCGCTTAGCGAGGATTTCGGTGCCGTTTGAACTACGCTTGCTCAATGGGATGAGTCCGCCCGTGCCAGAATTTCCGGCGCTGATCCACAGGGATAGGCGGGCGAATATCAGTTGCACATCAAGAAGATTCTGGGATTCAAACACTGGGACGAGCGGCGGCGGAAGCCAAAGCGGTGAGTCCACAAAATCGGTCGGGTTCCGCTCTAAATCTCCGCAATCTCCGGGTAAACGAGCCTGAACTCGCGAAGCATCTCCTTGGCGGCCTCGATTCGGAGTTCCGAGTCGGACTCGCATGTATACAGCATGACACCGATTGTCTCGGCCATCAGCAGCGCTAGGGCAAGCTCCTTGCGCCTTTTCTCCGATAGTTCAGGTCCGTCCATGATGCTAACTGCAAGATCGATTCCGAACACTCTATTCTTCCTTTCGAGCGGGGAATTGCCTCCCCATACTTGATTTTGAAAGTCAGCGAACATGCAACGAGTCACGAGGCGACACGGCGCAGGGAAGAAGCTGCTGCCACGCGGTTGAGGGAGCAGCTTTCGCGCCGCCTTGTCATAAGCTCTTGAACCGTCAAGCAGCCCTATGGGGATGTCGATACCGATGCAGGTGAGATCAGGCGGGCCTTCTCGCAGCCATGCCGAGAAATCGACCACTTCGACTGAAGTGGTGTGGGCGGGCAGATCGACCTTGAAGGCAATCCACCCACCGCGACAGCCATCTACGCCTGCTACGAACATAGAGTGTTCCTGAGAAGGCAGAAGTTCTTGCCGGACGCGATGGCGCGAGTCGGCATGCTTTCCACCATTTATCTGGCAGCGCCGGGAACGGCGGAAGCAGACCAAGCTTCCGCATCATTCCCACTTCCCGATTCGCAAAGTGGACTCGCGCTTCTCATCTTCTTCAAGGTCGCGGTCTGGAGCAATGACTGGATTGTCAGCGGCAGGATTCATGGCTGCTATTAAGGCTTTTTCGCGAGCCATTAACAGCAGACAAGCATGGCTTCAATCCCTTTTCTTCGAACGCAGAGTCTCATATCTCTGAGTCAAGTACCCCACCCGCTGGAGCAGGGTTTTGGTGC
>JBARBE010000253.1:0-19204 GCA_049792735.1 Candidatus Acidiferrum sp. | reverse complement strand
CCCGATTTTGCGGTCCACCGCGCGCAACAGCAACGCCCCGCCCTCGGTGGTCAGCCGCTCTCCGGAAAACTCTGCCTCTACCCGGCGCGAAAAATGCGCTTCAAACTCGAACCGCGACTGGTTACACTCTGTCATTAGAAAGGCCGCCTTTCGATGGCATTTGCTACGTCTCGATAACGCAGTTATGCCTGAGATGACGGCCTTTTTCTACTTCAAATCAAATCTCTTTGCTCAAACCTGGTGAGAAATCCGGGCTAGACCAGTCATCTCTTATTTTTCTTATTTCACTTTCGTATCCGGTTTGCGGGTCAAACTGCACAACAGACAATCTCAAGATATATAGAGGCTGTATTGAAGCATAAACAGTATCGCTCGGCTTCTCGGCGGGATAATCTCGAATAATGAGTAGCAGCGATTCTGTATTAGGTGACTCTTGCGTTGCTAACCAGGGAAATGAAAAAGGAACGTCTTTATGGTTCCAGTAAATCAAAGGGCCAACGATTATAAATGTTATGGCAACAACTATCGAGGCAGCACGAATCTTATTTTTAGGAGACTGATAAAAAGGGGGCCAACTGAAGAACTTTATCAAAACGAGCAACGCGGCAACTGCAAAACAAATATCTGGCACGAAGATTGGCGCTAACATTTGACCAATCCCAATACCTGCAAGCAAAGGAACAACAGCCCCAATAACAGGCCAAGAAAAAATTCCTTCCCATATCGAAGTTGGATGTTGTTCTGGGAAAGAAAATCCAATAGCTGTTTCCAGAACATGGAGGACGGCGCGTCTAAGGCCCCGCCGGTCTTGGCTATTTCCAGACATTGAGGTGGGATACTACCATTCAGTTGTATTGCAGAGGCGTGACTATCGCCGCAACTCATTTTACAACACCCCTGAATGAATGGAATAACCGCGAGAAGTGTCTACTGGCTTTTCGTTGGAGGATCCTCGGAGCGGAGACCTTTGGCGTGCAGGGCTACTTGGGCGTGGCGGGGAACGGCGCCGACGGGGTCGTAGAAGTAGGCTTGGGTGGTTTCGGTTTCGCGTTCTACTTTCCAGATCCGGGTGTTGGTGAGGTAGTCGGGCTTATCAGTGAAGGGAGTGATGAAGGCGGGGCAGAACCACTGGATGCGGTTGTTGGGCTGGGCGGCGAAGTTGCCCTTGTCGAGCGCGATGATGTGGGCGCACTTGTGACCGCCGTCGCCTGCTTCTTCGGCGTCTTCGCTGGCGAACCAATCGAGCGTGAAGAGGTATTGGCCGCCTTCCCAAGAGCGATCTTTCATTTGGACGCGGACGCGGGAATCCTGAATGCGGTCGAACGTGGTGCAGCTGACTTCGTAGCTGAAGCAATCCCAGAATTGGAGCCAGTCGAGTGGGACGATGGGGGCGTCGCTCTTGTGGCAGAAGGCGTGAATGGGGAGACGCCAGATGACGGCGCCGTTGTCGGTCAGCGCGTGGAAGCCGAGAGCGCGGCCTTTGATGGAGGAGACGCCGAAGACGCAAATGTTGAGAAATTCATTGTAGTGGGAGAGACCGTCGTAGAGAAATTCCTTGCGGAGAAGACAGTAAAAGCGCGGGATGTTGACGTTGAGCGTGGCCAATTGTGGCCCTCCTTTTTGAACTGCTGATGCGAGAGTAACGCGGAAGGCGGGGAATGCAAGAAACATTTTGAGATTTTTGGGGGAGCGGAATTGCGCGGAAACAGAAAGAGGAAGAGAGATTCCTCGCTGCGTGGGCCGACATCATCGCAGGAGCGATGATGAAGAAAAAGCGTCGGCCCACTTCGCTCGGAATGACGGTTGGGCGGGCGGGGTGTGGAAGCTAGGTGTGGAAGCCGATGCGGCGGGCGGGCTTGCCGGGCGGCGCCATTAGCTGGCGGATGGCTTCGAAGAGGGCGGTGATTTCCTGGTCGTGGTCTCCGAGGCGTTTTTCGAGCTCGAGCAACTTGAGCGCGAGCTTGTGCTGCGTTCCCAAAAATTCGCGGAGCTTTACGAAGACGCGCACGACCTGAATGCTGGCCTGGGCCGCTATGGGACTGTTCAAGACGCTAGCGAGCATGACGGCGCCGTGCTCGGTGAAGGCGTAAGGGCGATGGCGCCTGCCGCCGCGCGTCTCGTTTGAGGTCGCAAATTGCGACCTCAAACGGGAGGCCTCCGCGGGCGTCAACTGAAACATAAAGTCGGCGGGAAAGCGCCGTTTATTGCGCTTGACCTGCTCGTTGAGGCGCTTCGTGGTAATCCCGTAGAGCTGGGCGAGATCGGAGTCCAGCATGATCCGATAGTCACGGATGAGAAAGATGTGGGATGCGATTCGCTCGTTAGGCACAAGTGTGGCGGCCCTGGCCATGAATCTCTTTTTTGAGGTCGCAAATTGCGACCTCAACACGCGCTGGATCCCAGCGTGGTGGTTCACCCGAAGGCGATCATCTTTCGCGGATGCTTACTTGTCAAGGAATTAATGTTTGAGGAATTATAGGCGAGACACCGCAATTTGATGCAGCAGCGGCCGCATCCCGGCCTTGCCGGGAGAGCTTCCTCGCGCCCATACAAAGGAAAGAGAAAAGAAATCATTCGGTCAGGGGTGGAAGGGGGAATGAGTGGCGGTGGAGAGGCGTTTTAGGAAGAGCGTGCTGTCGCCATTGTCGAGGATTAGTCTTAGTTCGTCTTTGCTGAGCCATTGGATTTGGGCAGGCATTACGTGTCGATCGGGGAAATGGAAGTGGAGGAACCAGGAGGCGAGGGAGCGGGAGTCGATGGTGTAGGTGCCGCGGGATTCGAGGCGGTGGAGGACGCCTTTTTGGAAATCGGTGGCGGTGAAGAAGAATTTTTGGGGGTAGAGATCGGGAGACGAATTATCGGATTGGGCTTCGGGTTGGGTTTCCAGTGGGTCACCGGTTTGGTCTTCCAGTTGGTTGGGGGATTGGAGAATGGCCCAGGTGCCTTGGAGGCCGGTGGTGGGGATTTGGGCGGCGATTTCGGCGGCCGCGGTGCGATCGAGCTGGTCTTTGCGGGATTGGTAGGCGGCGCGGCGGGCGGCGCCGGCTAGATCGCTGAAGATGGAGAGGCGGAACGGGGCGGTCAGCGTGAGGCAATGGATGGCACCCTGGGATTTGGCGGCTTCGGCGGCTTCGATGGTGTCGATTTCCGTTTTGGCGCCGAAGGCGGATTTGATTTCGGTCATGGCGGCGGATTGGATGTCTGGCTCGTAATTTTTGTAGGAGGGGACGAGGACTTGGCGCGCGCCGCTGGCGGCTTCGCGAACTAGCGCGTTTAGGACGGTGGGATAGTAGACGTGGCCGTTAGCGGGGATTCTTGGGAAGGGCGAGGGGACGGGGAGAACTTCGTAGCCAAGGCGGGTGAGTTGATCGGCGTCGGACTCCATGGCTAGGGCGGCGTTCATGGCGAGGTCGCGCTCTTCGGGACTGAGCTGGGCCCAATATTCGGCGGCTAAGGGTTTGGCGAGATCGTAGGAGGCGAGGAGAATGCGTTTGCCGCCGACGGGGAGGACGAACATATCGACGTGCTCGGTGACGGGGCCGGGAAGAGGATCGAGGTAGGTGATACTTTTGCAGCCGGCGAGTTTTTCGAGTTCGGAGTCGAGATTGAGGGATTGATCCTTGTTGCGAGTGAGGAGGACGCGGGTGGTGAGGCAGCGGCCGTCGTCGAGCTTGAGGAGATTGCCGCCGTCAAGAGCGATTGGGGAAGTTTGGTATTGGAAATCGGGAGCCGCGAGGACGGCGTCGGCGATGTCGTAGGCGGAGTCTTCGTCATTGGAGCGCTGGACGGAGGCTTCGCGGAGAATTTGCGCGTACTGCTGGAGGGTGAAAAGCTTGGCGTCGATGGCGGAGACGACGGCTTTGCGGGATTCGGGAGTGGCGTCCGGAGCGAGGGCGCTTTGCTGCTCTTCCTGCTGACGGGTTTCCAGAAGCTGGAGGCGGGCGGTCTCGAGTTCCTGGAATTTTTCGCGGCGGGCTTCTTCTTTGCGAAGATCGAAATAGCGCCAGTGGACGACGCGGGCGGAATCGCCGACGGCTTCGATTTGCGGGCCGAAATCGCGGATCCAGGCGCCGTCGTGAGGAGCGACCTTAATGCGGACGCGATCGGATTTGAGGAGTTCGCAGATTTGAAATTCCTGGCAGCGTTGGGAGATGGCGGACTTGGTAGTGTCGTCGGGAGCGAGGAGAAGGACGGGGCCGAAATTGGCGGTGGCGCGGACGATGGCCATCTGGATTTCGCGGAGGTGCTGCTCGACGGCGAGGTCGTGGTCGACGGTGTCGAGGAGACCTTCGCTTACGCGCTGGCTGTGCTGGACTTGAGGGTCGAAGGCCTGGAGGGCGAGGATTACGACGTCGGAGGAGGAGTTTTGCGGCGTGGCGGGAGTGGTTTGGGCTGGCGAATTAGCGGCGAAGGAAAGGAAAAAAATGAGAGGGAGAAGAGAGCAGAGACGCATCGAGTGATTTCCACTTTTCATCACGCGGCTGCTCCGATCCGTGGCACGAAGCCGCAGAAGCTCGCTTCGGCGTCACCATGATTATCTTGCCTTAAGAGCACGAGTTTGTGATGCAGGACGAAGATTGGGGTTTGCATAACAGAAATGGGCGGGGCGGCACGCGCGGCTGGCTCAGGACTTTCCTGGTGAGGGGAAGACGGTAGCGGCGAAATAGAAATGATAGTGGTTGCGGCAGGCGGGGTTGAAAGGGGCTTGGCACGCGGGGCAGCGGGAGTTGCATTGGAGGTAGGAGGAGATCGATAGGATGGAGCGGCAGGCGCCGCAGAGGATGGCGGGTTCGTGGAATTCCGAGGCGGGCCAGGGCTCAATGGCGTGGTTGGCGAGAGCGTCGTGGCAGTCTTTGCAGGCGTAGAAGAGGCCGCAGCATTTCATCTTGATGGCGATGATGTCGAGAGGGGAATGGTAGTGGAGGCAGCGGGTATGGGAGTCGAGATGGAGGCCGTGGATTTGGGGTCCGGGCATGGTGTGGGTGAAGAACGAGAATAGCAGAGATGAAGACGGAGCGAAAAACGGAGGGCACGATGTATCGTGGTCCTACCCTGAGGGACAACGGGAAATGGGCATGGGTGCGAGAACGGATGGCGGGCCGAAGCCTGGCGCTACCACTGTTGCTCGGGGATGTGCTATAAGAGTCGGGCCGTGAAAGGTGCCGCGAAACAGGAGCTTGCCCCGGTTCAGCGGGAGGCGGTTGAGGTATCTACGCAGGAGGCCTCAATCGCGAAAGCTGAAGGGACCGTGGGGGTCGTGGGGGAAGATGCTTCGCGCTATTGTCCAGTGTGCTCGAAGAGACTGGAATCGCGGCGCTGCAAGTTAGTTTGCCCGGTCTGCGGATATTACATGTCGTGCGCGGACTATTATTGATAAGCTTTGTAGTCCCGGCCCGGGTTGCCGCCGGAACTGCTATCCGATGAGGAGGAAAACACAGTGGCTTTGAAGATGACCAACCGGGAAGTGGACGGCGTGTCCGTGGTGGCGTTGGACGGGCGCATCGTGCTGGGAGAAGAGAGCAACGCGCTGCGAGAAAAAGTAAAGAGCTTGATGGCCGAAGGGAAGAAGAAGGTGGTGTTGAACATGGCGAACATCACGTTCATCGACAGCGCGGGGCTGGGTACGCTGGTGGCAGCGCATCACAGCGCGAAGTCGCAAGGCGCGGCGTTAAAATTAGCGCACCTGGGAAGCAAGTTCCAGGAAGTGCTGCAGATCACCAAGCTGCTGACGGTGTTTGACGTGTACAACACCGAGGCGGAAGCGGTGGCTAGCTTCGCGAAGTAAAAGGCGGGGATTTTCGCCGCAGAGGTTTGGCCGCAGCACAAAGGGAGAGTTTTGTGAGAGGGCACGCGTTTGCGCGCCCTTTTTCTTTAGTGCAGGGGTTAAAAGATTTGGGCAGAGTTTTGGGCAGATAGCTTTAATTTTCATACGAGCGTTACGAATCCACACGATACATGGTGATGCCGCTGAGGAGCTTGGGGTAGAAGTCGGTGGATTTTTGAGGCATGACTTCTCCGGCGGTGGCAATGCGCATGACCTGATCGACGCCGACGGGATTGAGTAGGAAGGCGATTTGGGCGGCGCCACGGTCGACGGCATCGAGCGCGGCGGAGGCTTCGCGCTCGTAAGTGAGATTGCGCTCGGCGGTGACGGCCTGCGGAGTGATGCCGAAAGCGGGTTCGAGGATTCCATCGTGGAGGAGGACGACGTCCAACTCACGCTGAAGCGGCGAAACAGAGTGGAGGAGCTGCGTGAGGTCGGCGCCGCGGCGAAGCGTTAAGACGTAGTAGGCGCGCTTGCCCGGATCGGCGGCGGGGTAGACGCCGATGGCTCTCTGCGCGCGCGATTGATGGAGATGGTCGAGAAAGGCTTTTTGGGCATCGGCTTTTTGGC
This sequence comes from Candidatus Acidiferrum sp., assembly GCA_049792735.1. Classification (GTDB taxonomy): domain Bacteria; phylum Acidobacteriota; class Terriglobia; order Acidiferrales; family UBA7541; genus Acidiferrum. The sequence continues at coordinate 12,810 of JBARBE010000253.1, read as the reverse complement.
CATCATCGGCAAATGGAAATGTTTGGGCTTCAAACCAAGGCTCGAGATAGCGGCGGGCTTCGCTCCAAGAAAAATCGTGCAGGTTGGCGGCGAGACGGTGTGTGGGGAGGATGGTGAGGCCTTCGCCGCAAGTGTTGACGAAGGTCATCATCGCGAAGTCGTAGGGAGCTACTGCGTAGGGAGCGGAAGGATGAAGACCGCCGGCGTGCAGGCGGCATTCGTTGCGATAGTTGAGAGCGGTTTCGTAGCGGTGGTGGCCATCGGCAATGACGAGCTTTTGTTCTTCCATCGCGGACTTGATAGCGGCGGTGCGATCGGAGTCAGCGATGACCCAGAGGCGATGCACAACACCGTATTCGTCGCGCATCTCGGTAGCGGGAGCGGCGGATTCGGTTTCTCTCAAGACTCTGTCGATCCGTTGCTGAGGATCGGAGTAAAGCATAAAAAGCTGGCCGGTGTGAGTGCGGGTGTGGCGGAGAAGCTCGAGGCGATCGGCTTTGGGGCCGGAGAGGGTGTGCTCGTGGCGGAAAACGATGCCGGCGGAATATTCCTCGAGGTTGCCGGCACCGATGAAGCCGCGACGCGTGCGTTGCTCGGTGCTCCCAGGGACGGTGTACTCCTGGGAGTAGGCGTAGAAGGAGGGGGCGGGGTCTTGAACCACAATATTTTCGCGGATCCAGCTGTCCAGGGCGGCGGCGGCGCGGGTGTAGACGTTGTTTTGCGGAGTGTCGTCTGGAAACGTGCGGCCTTTTTCGACGGAGATTAGATTGTGCGGATCGGCGGCATAGTATTTGTCCTGTGCGGCGGGAGAGATTTTGTCGTAGGGCTGCGTTAGGACGCGTTCGAAGGGAATGCGCTGAGAGTTGTAGCGAAACGCCTGGAAAGGGTGAACCTGGGCCATGTGGTCTCGGTCTCCGGTAGTGTTTTGTGCCAAGCGAAGAGCCTCCTAGTTTACGCGAAGTGAAGGCGATTCTGGGAAGGGATAGAAGGCTTTCTCGATCCTTCATGCAGAATTCATAATGGGTTAAAAATCGCGGGAAGCGCTGAAACGGATGGCAAACATATTAAGATAAAAGATTCATGGCTGAACCTAACTTGAGTTCCGTTCGCGCGCTAATTTTCGATTTGGACGGCACGCTGATCGATTCAAAGAAAGATTTAATTCATTCCGTCAACGCGATGCTGCGTGAATTGGGCCGGCGGGAACTGGCGGAGGAGACGATTTCCGGTTACATCGGGCACGGCGCGCCGCGACTGGTGGCGAGGGCGCTTGGGGAGAGCTGTTCGGAAGAGGAACGGCAGCGGGCGCTGGAGTTTTTTCTCCGTTATTACGAAACGCACAAAATGGATACGACGCGCGCGTATCCGGAGGTGGAGGAAACGCTGGAAAAACTGCGGGATATGCCGATGGCGGTGTTGACGAACAAGCCGGTGCGGATCAGCGCGCGGATCTTGGATGCGATGGGGCTTTCGAAATATTTTCGAGCGATTTATGGTGGCAACAGTTTTGAAACAAAGAAGCCTGATCCGCTGGGCGCGAAGACGATTCTACGGGAATTGGGCGCCGCAGCGCAGGAAGCGTTACTGGTCGGCGATTCCGAAGTGGACGTGCAGACAGCGAGGAACGCGGGCATGTTGGCGGCGGCGGTGAATTATGGATTTGGAGTGCACGATCGCGGGGCGTTCCCGGCGGATATTTATTTGAACAGTTTTAGTGAACTCGCGTCTCTTTTGGACGGCGGGGCAAATTCCTACTCGTGCTAACGCTTGCCGAGTGAATTAAGTTTGAGCCACCAAGAATCGAGTCAGGCCGCCTCAACAAAGAAACTCTCGATGTTCCAGGTCACCGATTCAATAGACCAGCTTTAGGGAGAACTGGATTTGGCGGGAGGGGCCTGCGGTTTTGCTGATGATGCCGAAGCCACTGCCGAGGACGGTGTTCGAGGGAAGGCCGAAATTGACGATGTTGAAGACGTTGAAAAATTCGGCGCGAAATTCGAGGATGCCGAGTTCGCCGTTGCCGCGGTGGCCAAAGGGCGTGTTCTTGATGAGGGCGACGTCGATTTGATGGAAGCCGGGGCCGCGGAAGGTGTCGCGTCCCAGAGTGCCGAAGTCGCCTGAGTTTGGGCCTGTGCCGCCGGGGACGTTGATGGGGATGTTGAAGAAGGAGTCGTTGTTGGCACCACGGCCGAAATAGTCTTCGCGGACGCTGCGACTGGTGGAGAAAACGGGCATGGAGACGAGATCGGGGCGGTCCGTGCCGCCAGCACCGGCGCCGGTTTGTTGAATGCCGGAGTAGACGGTGAAGGGCGGGCCGCTGGTCAAGGAAGTGATGTTGAGAAACTGCCAGCCGCGAGTCACATACGGGCTTAGCGGCTTGAGGAAGCCGACGCGTTCGAGCGGAATCGACTGAATCACGCTGAGGGAAAAAACGTGAGTGATATCGAACGTGGAGGGGCCTTTATCGGCCTCGGGATTGAGAGGGTTCTGCGGCAGGGTTTGCAGAATGACGCCGGCATTGGAGGGAAGGCCGCCAAGGACGGCGCTGGTGTCATCGAGCGATTTGGAAAACGTGTAGCTGGCCTGGAAGCTGAGGCCGAAACGAGAGGCGTTCTGGCTAAGACTGGTTTGCAGGGCGTGATAGCTGGAATGTGAGCCTGTGGACATGACGGCCACGGGACCGAATCCGCCGATGGCCTGGCCGGAGGAGTTGAATTGAGTGAAAGGAGCGTAAGCCGGATCAGCGCCAGCATAGCCGTTCGGCGAGAAGACACTCGCGAGATGAATTCCGGCGGTGCCGACGTAAGAGGCACTTAGCTTTACGATGCCAAAATCGTGATCAACGCCGAACGTGGAAGTGGCGATGTAGCCATTGCGAAAGGTGCGCGAGATGGCCGCGGCGGTCAACAACTGAACTTCGTCCCCGGGAGTTAAGGCGGCGAGATCGTTCTGAAATTTTTGCAAATCGATCTGCGCGTTGGGAGAGACGTGTGCACTGTCGTTATTGGGGAAGAGGAGTTGGCCGCTCGTCGCGTAGGCAGGAGGCAAGGCTAAGGGCACCGCGGTGTTGTTAAACGGAACTGGAGTGCCGGGGAGAGCGGTGATCAGAGGTTGAAAGACGAGCGGGATGCCACCGGTCACGAAATTGTCCTGCCACAAATTTGGAAGGATGGTGGTGATCGCGCCGCCAGCATGGATAGTAGTGCGCGGGGTGAGAGCGAAGTCGACGGAGACACGAGGGCCGAAACCGTTCCAATCCATGGGATAGACGGGCTGCGGATTGTACAAATAAATTAGCGAGGCACCGGGAGTGAGATAGGAGGTGGGCTGGCCATCGGGACCGATGGGTTCGGCGATGGAAGTGCGGTGTTTGGCTTCCTTGATGCGGCTGTTGATTTCATAGCGAAGGCCGTAGTTGATGCTCCATCGTGGCGATACTTTCCAGGAGTCTTGAAAATAGAAATTGTAGGCCTCGCGGCGAACGGCGGCTTCGTCAAATTTATCGCCGACGGGAGTTACGACGGCTGCGGCGGTGATGGAATAGGAATACGGCGTGGCGGTGAGGAGGCCGGTGAGCGCGTCCGGGAGAGGATCGCCGGGCAGGATATTGTGCGTGCCGCTCGCGGAAGCGATCAGAGCGGGCGAATAGGCGGTGCCGCCGCCGAAAGTGTAAACGCCGCTGGGATTGGTGCCAAAAATCGTGGCGTCCTTGTTCAGCCGAATTTCCGCGCCCCATTTGAAAGTGTGCGGCCCACGCACGTAGGTCATGTCTTGTTTAATCTGGTAGACATTCCCGTAGGAGCCATAAATCGAGCCATCCGCGGTGTTAAATCCCTCGAAGAGACCGTCGCCGAAGACCAAGGCGGGATCGGTGTGATTCGAGGCGGGGAAAAAGGGAGTGCTGCGAATGTAGCCGAAGGCGGTGACGAAGCTGAGATGAGGAGAAACTGTTCTCGTGTAGCGCACCGCAGCGTTGCGTTGATGATCGAAGAAATTCACGGCGAAACCGGGGTCGATGGCTGTCTGATCGGGATTGGTGGTGGGACCATCGATCTGGTCCAGGCTGAAGCGGGTGAAGAGCGCGGCTTTGTCTGAGATGTGGTGATCGACGCGAATGGAGAACTGGTCGGTGTTGGTGACGACCTTGGAGGATGCAGCGTAGGTGCGGGCGCCGAAGGGACCTTGCGGTTCGTTGGGAAGAGGATAGCGAGCGAGGAGAGGCGCGATGGCGGGACTCACTGGCACGGTGAGGGTGTCACCAGGAAAAGCGGTGGTGTCGATGCCCTGGCGTTCGGCGGCTGTGGGGACGGCGAAGACTTGCGTGGTGCCGAGGACCTGGCGGAAACCTTGATATTCGGCGAAGAAAAATGTTTTGTTCCGGCCGTCGTAGATATTGGGGAAAACTACGGGCCCTCCGGCCGTTGCGCCAAATTCGTTGCGGACAAAGGGGGGCAGGCGCCGCGGGTCAATTTCGCTGGCGTGATCGAAGAAATTTTTTGCATCGAAGGCCGCGTTGCGGACGAATTCAAAGGCGCTGCCGTGGATTTGATCGGTGCCCGGCTTGGTGACGACATTGGTGAAGCCAGCGGCGCCGTGGCCAATTTCGGCGGGCATTACGCCGGAGCTGGATTGGACTTCCTGAATGGCATCGACGTTGAAATTGGGGAAAGTGGCGCCGCCGAGTTCGGGGTCGCTCGTGTCGGCGCCATCCATGGCAAAGACAGAGGCGGTGCCGCGCAGACCGTTGACGGTGAATTGCTGAGTGAAGTTGGCGGCACCGTTGGTGTCCGTCATCGTGCCGGCCGCCAGAAGGAGAAGCTTGCTAAAATCACGCTCATTGAGGGGAAGGCTGGAGACTTCGCCGCCGGAGAGATGGCCGCCGCCGCTGGCCTGAGTCGAGGCGTCGGTTTGCCGAGCCAAGACCGTAAGGGACTGATCGCTCGGGGACAAAGCGAGGTTCTCAAAGAGCGTGTCGCCATCCTTGATCGGCACGGGAGCGGGCGCCTGCCAAGTCTTTCCGCGAAGGCGGACGGAGATCGAATAGCTTTGCGCGACGATATCGGGGAAGGAGAACTCTCCATTGGGCGAGGTTTCGGCGGAATAACGGCGTGCGCCAGAAACAGCTTGCAGAGAGACGGTGGCTTTCGCGATCGGGCGGCCAGCACCATCGCGCAGAATTCCCTTGAGGGAATTCGCGGCGAGGGCACTGCTGGACGACGCCAGAAAGAGGAGAACGACAAGCCACTTGCGAAGACCTGGACTCACCCGGACACCTGACATGGCGGAGTATTGTACAACCGATAGTTGAGACGCTCTAAGAATTCGGACACGAGACAATCCAGGCCTGGACGCACCGTTCACCACGCCGGGGTGCGCATTGGCGCCGAGTTTTGGCGGTGCTCTTCAGGAACACTTGCCATAAGTTAAGACACAAGGCAGACTCGGCGCGTGCTCATAGGACTGTTTACGGAATTGACGGGGAGCGGCGGGGTGCAGCGAGCGGGCCGGCACATGGCGGCGGTGCTGAGCGAGTTCGCGGAGAGCCGGCATTTGGAGTGCCGAATCGTGACCTTGAATGACACGAGGGAACTGCACCGGATGTCGGTGGGCGGCAAGGAATTTGTGTTTACGGGATGCGAGCGAAGCAAAACGCGATTTGCGGCGACGGCGGTTCGGGCGGCGAGGCGGCGTGCGAAGGTCGTGCTGGCGGGGCATCCGAACCTAGGGCCGGTTACTCAGGCGATGAAAATTGTGGCGCCGCGGCTCCGGACGATCCTTTGCACGCACGGGGTGGAAGTCTGGGAGCCTCTGCCGGCGTTGCGGCGGCTTGCGTTGCGGCGCGCGAATGTGGTGCTGGCGCCGAGCAAGGACACGGCGAACCACGTGGCGGAGCAACAAGTTGGGAGGGAGAGGATTCACGTTCTGCCATGGGCACTCGACCCGGAATTTGAGGCGATTTCGGCGAACGCGCCACAGCGAAGGTTGCCTCAGGGGTATCCGGAAGGGCGCGTGATTCTAACGGTGGGCCGGTGGCTGGCGAACGAAAGGTACAAAGGAATGGACACGCTGATTACGGCGCTGCCGCGGCTGTTGACGCGCTGGCCGGAGCTGCAGCTGCTGGCGGTGGGCGATGGCGATGACCGCGCCTGGCTGGAGGATCTGGCGGAGCAAAACGGCGTGAACCGTCACGTACATTTTCTGAGCGGAGTGAGCCACGAAGAACTTCGAGCATGCTACGAGGCGTGCGAGATGTTCGCTTTGCCGAGCCGGGGCGAGGGGTTCGGGCTGGTGTACCTGGAAGCGATGGCGCACGGCAAGCCGGTGATTGGTGGGGCGCACGGCGGAGCACCGGAAGTGATCGAGGATGGGGTGACCGGTTATCTTGTGCCGCATGGCGACGCCCCGCAACTCGCTACCTCCATTGAAACGCTGCTTTCTGACCCGGCGATGGCGCAAAAAATGGGCGCGCGAGGGCGGCAACGAGTGGAACGTGAATTTCGGTTCAGCATTTTTGCTAAATCTCTGAAGAAAATCCTTCGCGAACAATGCGAATCCTGAGTGTTACGGAAGCCTACGCGCCGTTTCTGGAATTCGGCGGGCCTCCAGTGAAAGTGCGGGCGCTGGCGGGGGGTCTCGCCGGGCTTGGGCACGAGGTGACTGTGTTGACAGCGGATTGGGGCGTCGAGGCACGTTTGAGTTCGGAAGAAGCCTCCGGCGCGAAAAAGAATCCTTTCGGCTGGACAAGGAAAGAAAACGGGGTGACGGCAATTTATCTGCCGAGTTGGTTGCGCTACCGTTCACTTACTTGGAATCCGGCGGTGCGGGGTTTCTGCAGAAAGCGACTGAAAGATTTTGATGTTGTACACATCTTTGGACTCTACGATTTTTTGGGGCCGGCGGTCGCGGCCGCTTGCGTGAAGCGAAATATCCCTTATGTGCTTGAACCGATCGGGATGTTTGTGCCGATTGTGCGAAGTCTGCGGCTAAAAAGAATTTACCACGCATGGTGGGGGCGCCGGATGTTTGAGGGAGCGAGCGCGATCATTGCCACTTCGGAGCAAGAGGCCGAGGAGTTGGCGAGTGGAGGCGTGGCGCGCCAAAAGATTATTTTGCGACGGAACGGCGTGGAAGCACCGGCTTCGTGGCCGGAGCGGGGCGTCTTTCGCAAGGAGCTGGGGATTACGGAGGACGCGAATGTAGTTCTCTTTCTCGGGCGGCTATCGGAAAAGAAGAGTCCGGATTTGTTATTACGCGCATTTGCTTCGATCTCGGAGGAGACCGGAAATCAGAATCTTAAGCTCGTATTTGGAGGGCCGGACGAAAGCGGAATGACGGCGCGGCTCACACAATTGGCGGCGCACCTTGGAGTGGCGCCACAGGTGTACTTCAGTGGACCTATTTTTGGTGAAGCAAAATGGGCGGCGTATCGGGACGCGGATGTGTTCGTGTTGCCTTCACAAAACGAAAATTTTGGTAATACCGCGGCGGAATCCGTGGCAGCAGGCACGCCGGTTGTGGTGACTAAGCAATGCGGCATCGCGCCGCTCTTGGCAGACGTGGCGGGGCTTGTTGTGGCTCATGATGCGAAGGCGCTATCTATAGCGATCAAATCAGTGATCGGGGACGCCGAGTTGCGCGCACGCCTGGCTGCGGGATGCGTCGTGGTGACTGAGCGGCTCGGGTGGGGAGCGCCGGTCCGCGAGATGGAAGCACTGTATAATTATATTGTATTTTAGTTCACATATAAGGCACAATCCAGGCGCTGGAGTGACCTGGGTTGCGGACAAACCGGCACCTTCTTTTCCGCGCGGTCTGGTGGGGCGCGAATGTATTGCTCCTCGCTGTCGTGGTGTCGTCGCTCTATGCAGGGTTCCGCGAGTATTCAGTTCGCAAGTACTTGAAGGGCTTCTCCGATGCAGTCGTGCCGGAGACCGCTTCCCCCGAGCAGAAAGTGGAAGCAATCCTGGGGTGGATGCGAAGAGGGCCGGCGCGGTATGTCGCGGCGAATCCTGCCGAGCTTCCGGCGCGCGACCCGCAAACCACGCTGAACTACCGGCAGCTTCTAAATGTTTGCGGGACAACCACCAACGCATTTCTGAATCTCGGACGCAGCGGGGCATTGAACGTACGGCGGCTGCTCTTGCTGACTCCCGAGCGGAATACCAAACATGTGGTAGCGGAAGTTTTGATCGACGACCGATGGATCATCGTCGATCCCGCGTACCGGGCTATATTGCGAAATGCCCACGGGCAAATGCTGACCCGGGAAGAGCTTCGCAATCCCACAATATTCAGGCAGGCGATTAGCACGCTGCCTGATTATCCCATGGACTACAACTACGACCATTTTGCTCACGTCCGATTGGCGCGCATGCCTCTTTACGGCTTGGGCCTGCGCAGACTTCTCGACCAGGCATTGCCGGGATGGGATGAGGCCATGGATTGGAATCTGCTGCTCGAGCGAGAATCCTTCCTTGTGCTGGTTATTTCTGTTTGCTTCACACTCTTCTTCTTGCTGCTAAGGGCGGCGCTTGCGTGGTACGCTGACAGGCGCTTGAGAATTCCACGCTTCCACTTGCGCGAGCACATCTTGCGCGCCGGGGTGGCGTTCTTTTCGACGCCGGAGATCAAACAATAGCGTGTGCGGTATTTGCGGTGTCGCGTTTGCATCGCGCAGCAAGGATGCAGAGTTGCGGGTTCGCGCCATGGCTGCGGCTTTGCGCCATCGCGGCCCGGACGAAGAGGGCTTTCTCACCGGGGACCCGCGGGCGCCGGGGCTGGCGCTCGGAATGCGCCGGCTCAGCATCATCGATCTTGCCGGCGGCCAACAGCCCATCTGGAACGAAACGCGAGACGTCGCGGTCATTTACAACGGCGAGCTGTATAACTACCGCGAACTCCGCGAACGTTTGACGCTGCTCGGGCACCGTTTCTCAACGCAATCCGACACGGAAATCCTGGTGCACGCGTGGGAAGAGTGGGGCGAAGAATGCCTGACGGAACTCCGCGGCATGTTTGCGTTTGCATTGCTCGATCTGCGCGGACGATTTGCAACGGCGCCTCTGCTTTTTCTAGCGAGGGATCCGCTGGGAATCAAACCTCTGTATTACACGCAAACGCCAGAGGGATTTGCGTTCGCATCGGAAGTGCGCGCTCTCCTGGCGAGCGGCGTTGTCCCAAAGCAAATTTCGCAGGATGCGCTGACTTCTTACCTCCTTTTTGGCAGCACATCGGAGCCGGTGGCGATGGTGGAAGGAGTTTTTTCTCTTCCGCCTGGCCATCGCATGCTCTTATACGTTCCAGAAAGGCGGCGGGTGCCGAGGGCGCGTCCATGGTGGGATCTGCAGTCGAGCCCCGCAGCGCGCGATCCGCGCAAACCCAAGGACATGGCTTCAGCCGCTGCGAAGTTGCGTCCGCTGCTTGAGGATGCCGTGAGGGCACATCTGATTTCGGATGTTCCGGTGGGACTGTTCCTCTCGGGTGGTCTGGATTCCGGGGCGATCGCTGCGCTTGCGGCACGCGCACAGACGGGAATCCGCAGCTTCACGCTGTCCTTTCCGGGAACTTCTTATGACGAAGCACCCTTGGCACGAAAAATTGCAGAGCGATGCGGCACGCAACACATGGAGATCCCTCTCGATGGCGCCGCTGCGCATGCACGCATCGATGAAGCCGTGGCAGGTCTTGACGAGCCGACAATGGATGGCATCAATACGTCCTTCGTATCCTGGGCCGCGCGCGAAGTGGGGCTGAAAGTAGCGCTTTCCGGATTGGGAGGAGATGAACTTTTCGCGGGCTACGCCAGCTTCGCGAATACGGCGCTGCTGCAGCGGCTCACTCGCATGGCATGGTTTGTGCCGTGGCCGCTGCGCCGCGCCACGGCGCCGCTGATTGCGGGCGTTTTGGGTGCGCGGATGTCGCGCGACGCCGCACACAAGGCCGTTGCGACGTGGAGAGATCCAGACGTGCTCCCCCATCCTTACTTCTATGCGCGCGCGCTTTTTCCGCCGGGCCAGCTCGAGCAGCTGATCGAACCGCGCTTCCGTCCGAGCAGCATTGGCGCCGACGGCGTTACGCTCGAACCGACGTGGCTTGGATGGCTCGATCGCACGGCTAGCGAGGCGAGAAAATTGGAACCGGTGGCTGCGACTGCGTGGCTGGAAATGCGCTGCTACATGGCCAGCACGCTGCTGCGCGATACGGATTCGGTGAGCATGGCGCGTTCGCTGGAAGTGCGCGTGCCCTTGCTGGACACCCCCTTGGTGGAATTCGTTAGCTCCCTTCCCGATGAGGCGCGCCAGCGCCCGGGCATGCAGAAGGCGTTGCTTGTCGAAGCGTTGAGCGGGCTGCTGCCGGAAGAAATTCTTGGACAGAAAAAACGGACGTTCACGCTGCCTTGGGAGGAATGGCTTCGCGGCCCGTTGCGGCCGAAGATCGAGGCCAGTCTTGCGGAGATATCGCCGGCACTTGCGCCGCTCCTCCGCGCAGGCGGCGTCCGCGGCGTTTGGGCCGCATTTCTTGAGGGCAAGACTTCTTGGTCGCGTCCATGGGCGTTGTACGTCCTCAACGAGTGGTGCAGGCATCACCTCGCGGCATGATGCGCGCTCCTGAGGTAGACTGAATTCATTCGCGATGAACATTCTTGGGATAAATGCCTACCACGGCAACGCATCGGCAGCTATTGTTTGCGAAGGCCGGCTCATTGCTGCGGTCGAGGAAGAACGCTTCAATCGCGTGAAATACGCCGCGGGGTTTCCGGCGCAGGCGATTCGTTATTGCTTGCGCGAGGCCGGGCTGGAACTGAAAGACATCGATCACGTGGCCGTGCCGAGGAACCCCTATGCGCGGCTGGGCACGAAACTCTTCTACGCGCTGCGCATGCCGTCATTCGCCCGCGAGCGAGTGAAAGTGCTGGCGAAGTTCACGGGAATACCGGAGGCGCTGGCGCAAGCTTTCGACACGGAGCCGTCGAAAATCGCCGCGAAATTCCACCGCGTGGAACACCACCAGGCTCATCTGGCCAGCGCGTTTTTTGTGTCTCCCTTCGAACGAGCGGCGCTGCTTTCCGCGGACGGCCTGGGTGATTTCGCGAGCACCATGTGGGGCACCGGCGACGGCAACCGCATGGAGATCGACGGCGCGATTGCTTTCCCTCATTCGCTGGGCCTTTTCTATAGCGCCGTCACGCAATACCTGGGATTTCTGAAATTCGGCGACGAGTACAAGGTGATGGGCCTTGCCGCCTATGGCGAACCGGATCAACTTGAGGCTTTTCGGGAAATCGTTCGCGCCCATGGAAATGGATTCCGCCTGGGCCTGGACTACTTTACGCATCACCGGACTGGGCCGGAAATGAGCTGGGCGGAGGCGGATAAAACACCTACTCTCGGCAAAATGTTTTCTGAAGCGATGGAAAAGAAACTAGGCGCTCGGCGCAATCCCGAAGATCCGCTGGAACAACGGCACCGCAATCTTGCCTCCGCGCTGCAGGCGCGGCTTGAGGAAATTTATCTTGGCATGCTGAAGAAGCTTGCCGAGCGCACGGGACTTAAAGCAGTTTGCCTGGCAGGCGGCGTGGCGTTTAATTGCGTGGCCAACGGGAAAATATTCGATAAGACGGGTTTCGAGCAGGTTTACGTGCATCCCGCTGCCGGCGACGCGGGACTTTCGGTCGGCGCGGCGTACTATGTGTGGCATCAAGTTCTCGGAAAGCCGCGATCGTTTGTGATGGATCATGCTTACTGGGGACCAGGCTATGAGAGCGATGCAATTCGTGCGGCCATTGATGCTCACGGACTGGCAATGAACAGTTGCCGCGTCGAAGAACTGGGCGAGGACACATTAATGCAGCGCACGGCCACGATCGTGGCAGAAGGAAAGATAATCGGCTGGTTCCAAGGCCGCGCGGAATGGGGACCTCGCGCGCTCGGAAATCGAAGCATTGTGGCCGATCCGCGGCGGCCGGAGATGAAAGAAATATTGAACCGGCGCATCAAGCATCGCGAAATCTTCCGGCCGTTCGCGCCATCCATTCTTGCCGAGTCGACGGGAGAGTGGTTCGAGAAGTCGCATCCGTCGCCGTTCATGACTTTGGCGTATTCCGTGCGGCCCGAGAAGCGCGATAAAATTCCAGCTCCCACGCACGTGGATGGCACGGGCAGACTGCAAACCGTGGCGCGCGAGGCTAACCCGCGCTATTGGAGTTTGATCAAGGCGTTTGAGCGGATCACGGGCGTGCCGGTGGTCCTAAACACTTCTTTCAACGACAACGAGCCGATCGTCTGCAGCCCCGCAGAAGCGCTGGATTGCTTCCAACGCACGCAAATGGATGCGCTGGTGCTCGGCGACCTCCTTGTCACCCGGCCGTGAATTGCATGCCGCGAGTCGCGTTCGAATGAGAATCCTGCTTCTGAATCTCTATTATCCGCCGGACACTTCGGCAACGGCGAAGATGGCCGCCACGGTGGTGGAGGCGCTTTCCGCGCGGCACGACGTTACAGTTCTTTGCGGCAGGCCGTCGTACGATCCAACCGAACGGCGGCCCTGGAGACTCTGGCAAACAGAGTCAGCCGGGGGCGCGAAAATTCTGCGCGTGGGTTCAACGGATTATCCGCGCTTCGCGATGAAGCGGCGCGTGCTGAACTATTTGAGTTACGTCGCACTGGCGATTCCGCGCGCGCTCTTCGTGCGATGCGATGTGGTTCTGGCGATGACCGACCCTCCGTTTGAAGGAATTGTCGGGGCGCTCGTGGCGCTGTTGACAGGCAAGCCCTACGTCTACAACATTCGCGACATGTATCCGGCCATGGC
>JBARBE010000252.1:0-85314 GCA_049792735.1 Candidatus Acidiferrum sp. | reverse complement strand
CTCTTCGAGCATGCGCTGGAAATCGAAAAAGCGGGGCAACGCGCGGCTTCCTTGACTAAACAATTGCTGGCCTTCAGCCGGCAGCAAGTGCTGACGCCGGAGGTCCTCAATCTAAATAGTCTGGCGGCCGATATGGAGAAGATGCTGCCACAACTTCTGGGCGAAGACGTTGAAGTGACCCTGATTCTGGATGCGGAGCTTGGCAACGTGAAGGCGGACCAAAGCCAGATCGAGCAAGTGATTATGAATCTGGCGGTCAACGCCCGCGATGCGATGCCGATGGGGGGCAAGCTAAAGATCGAAACGACAAACGTGAAGTTAGACGAAGCCTTCACCCGGCTACACCCAGGGTCTAAAGCCGGCAGCTACGTGCTCCTCTCCGTGACCGACACGGGCACAGGCATGGACGCGGCGACACTCACGCATATTTTTGAGCCGTTTTTCACCACGAAAGAACGTGGCAAAGGCACCGGTCTCGGCCTCGCCACCGTTTACGGCATCGTCAAACAAAGCAACGGCTATACCGGTGTAGACACCGCGCCAGGCAAAGGCACCGCCTTCCGTATTTACCTCCCGCGGTATACAGGCCCCTCGGCAGTCGAAGAACCAGAACAGTATTCGGCGGAGAAGTTGCGCGGTTCCGAGACGATTCTTCTGGTCGAGGATTCCGAACCTCTGCGAAAGCTTGTAAAGACATTCCTGGATTCCGCCGGATACCTGGTTTTTTCGGCGGACAGTGGCGAAGCCGCTCTGGAAGTCTCGACCAGCATTGGCCGCCCGCTTGATCTGCTGCTCACCGATGTCGTGATGCCCGGAATGAACGGCCGGCTGCTTGCCGAGCATCTGATTCCCCGCCACCGCGGAATGAAAATCCTGTACATGTCCGGCTATACCGATAGCTTCATCGCCGGCCATGGTGTTCTCGAACCGGGAACGCACCTCCTGCACAAGCCTTTCACCGAAGAGGTCTTTCTGCAGAAGGTCCGCGAAGTCCTGGATGGCGGCAAGAAGCTGTCTCCCGTCTTAAATTCCGTGACGGAACTTGCGGGAAGCTCGATCCGGTCCGGCCATTAGGAGGAAGTCAGCGATGGAAAAGCTCTTGGTTGTAGACGACGACGAGGCCATCCGGCGGTTGATTCGGCTTGAGTTCCGCGATACCTACGAAATCATCGATTCTGGCGAGCCGCAACAAGGTCTCGCGCTGGCCCTCGAACACAAACCCGACGCCATCCTGTTGGATCTGCGCATGCCCAACTATTCGGGCTACGAGCTGCTTCAAACGTTTACCGCCTTCAGCCACACGCAAAAGATTCCCGTGATTGTGGTCAGTGGAGAAGCCGGCGCACACATCAAAGAACACTGCAAACAGCTTGGCGCTTTCGCCTATTTCGAAAAGCCCATTGATTTCGATGCGCTCCGGACTTGTCTCGCACATCTCACCAAGACGCGCCGCTTCACACCGCGCTCGGAAGTCCGCGTGCGCTTGCGCGTTCCGCTCAAACTGCAGCACACAGACAGCTCGGGAAATAAGGCCGAGCAGGAAATCACCACCGAGAACGTCAGCCTCAGCGGTTTTTTGTGCGCCTCGGCCGCCGAACTCGCCGAGGGCTCCATTGTGGAAGTGTATCTCACCAATCCGCTGACTCGTTACGTCGGCAAGGCTAAGGTCATTCACTCCGACTCAAAGTCCGCCGCGCTCCACCGCTATGGATTCCGGTTTATCGAGAAAACCGGACCGTGGGTGCTGGATTAGGGATTCATGTGAATTTCAACCATGGCCATCGATGACGGCTCCATTTCTCGACGGGATGGGCGCAGTGCCGGGGCTCTCGCAGTTCATGGCCCGCCGGCCGTTCGCGTCCTCGCTGTGGACGATGAACGGGCCGCGTGCAAACTCCTCGCTCTCATGCTGCGTCCGCCTGGGTATTTGTGCTCCACCGCCGCCAGCGGCGAAGAAGCTCTCTTAGTTTTGCAACGCGAGCGCTTCGATGCTGTCATTTCCGACCTCCAAATGCCGGGGATTGGCGGCTTGGAGCTTCTTACCCAGGTTCGGCGGCGTTATCCGCACGCGGCATTTCTCGTCACCACAGGCGTCGATGACGTGGAAGTAGGAATAGAGGCCATGCATTGCGGCGCGGACGACTATCTCGTAAAACCTCTTCTGGAGAGCGCCGTCATTGCCAGCCTGGAAAGCGCCCTTCATAAGCGGCATCTCGAGAAGCAGGTAGAAAACTACCAACAGCGACTCGAAGAAATGGTCGGGGACCGCACTGGTCAGCTGCGTCAGGCGCTTCAGCAGCTCGAGCGCAGCTATGAAGACACTCTGCAGGCACTCGGCGCCGCCATTGATCTCCGCGACAATGAGACGGCGGGCCACTCTCAGCGTGTGTGCCGTTACGCTCTGGAGATTGCCCGCGCCATGGGCTGGTCCGAAGAAAAGTTGGGAAGTCTAGCCAAAGGCGCGTATCTGCACGACATCGGTAAACTGGGAATCCCGGACGGCATTCTGCTCAAGCCCGGCCCCCTCACTGCGGCGGAGCGAACACTTATGCAGCGGCACGTGCAAATCGGCTTCGAGTTAATAAAAGACATTGCCTTCCTGTCCGATGCGGCCGAAATCGTTTTGACTCATCACGAGCGCTATAACGGCGAGGGCTATCCCCGAGGCCTCAAGGGCGACGAAATTCTTCCCAGCTCTCGGATCTTCGCCGTGGCGGATTCTTTCGATGCCATCACCTCCGACCGGCCCTATCGCCGGGCCTCCCCCTTCGCGGCCGGCCTGCAGATCATCCGCGGATGTTCCGGCGCGGAGTTCGACCCCCAGGTGGTGAGCGCCTTCCTGAGCATCGCTGCGGAAACATGGCCGGCCATCTCAAAAGAACAACGCCAACTCGCGGCCCGTTCCTGGGGGCCAGGGGAAAGCACCGCTGGGGTTCACAAAAGCATCGAGACGCTACGTTGAGAGTCGTCGCCCCAACAGCCCGCATCGGGCACCGACGCGACTGAAGATTCCCACAGAAACTTGAACGGCTGCGGCTTCGTACAGTCGCGTGGCGCAAGACAAGACTAAGAACTACCCGCTGCCGCCTTCGAGGAGTGGCTCAGATTCGGTAACTGCGTGAACCAGGCACTCTAGGAAAATAGGGTGGATAAAGGAAACGAGGATTGTTGACGCGGGGCGGTGAGAGTATCGGCTAATTTTCCTGTCACTGTTTCGAGTAACGAAGCGCAACACAACCTGACTTAAAAATCCTGGACTCGACCAGTTTTAATTGCAATTTCTGCTGCAGGCTAACACCTTCCAGCAACCGCCTCCCTTCTCCTGCAACGAGTGGCTGAACGACGAAACGATATTCATCAACCAAGCCAAGCTCTGCAAACTGTGAAGGGATATCTACACCGCCGATCAAAATATTTTTGCCTTGTTCCTCTTTCAATTTAAGTATTTCGTCTCGAAGGTTCGTACGCACAATTCTCGTATTTCCTTCAGCGCTGTCTAATGATCGTGAGAAGACAAGTTTGTTGATGGAGTCAAATGTGTCAGCAAATTCGTTCTCTGCTTTTGTCATAGAATGGCTTTTTGCCACATCAGGCCAAAAAGGAACCATCAATTGATAGGTTTTACGCCCAAAGACGAGCAGGTCAACGTCCCGCATGAGGTGCGCAAAATATTCATGTGTTTCTCCATCGGCAATCATTTTGGTGTAGTCGCAGCAGCCATCCAGGGTGATGTTGATTGCGTAGATTACGTTTCTCATTTTCGCCTCGGATTGAGCAGCATGGCCTTCGAACATAAAACCAATAACTTTGAACCGCGCGTAATTGCAACATAAAAATTAGGTGCATCCAGCTGGAAAAGGCCGTCCCCAGCGATGATGGCTTTGGTTGGCCGCGAACAGTCCGTGCGTTCGCCGAGCAGCCGGACGTCTAATCCCACGCTTCGTGCCTGGTTCGGCGGGAAACCGGACAATGGGTCCACGGCGGGAGAGCAACTTTCGGATTCCGCCGTCCTTAAGTTCAGCGGTGAGGGCAGCCTGGCCAGCAACAAGGCCGGCGCATTCCTTCCTTCAGTTCCGAGCGCACCCGTTCAATGTGCTGCCTTCTGGTTTCCGGTTTCTTGACGGAGATCACCCAGCAGATCCACTCATTGCGCGCGAGTGGCGTAATATCCTCCCATTTTGCCCGCGCAACGGGGTCCGAAATGAGAACCTTTCGTAAATCCGCCGGCACGCTGTGCACCGCGCCAGGGGAGAGCGCGTTCTTGGTCATGGATTTCATTCTACATCGTTACGCAATCAGTCCGGGAAGTCCTCGGATACCGTCCGCATTGGGCCGACGAGAAAAGCAAATTTGAACAAGCGCGGATCGGCCCGATCACACTTGGACGGTTAGCGCGGTCCTAGGACTTCTCACTTCCCACTTCCGGCCACCGCGTCAATCAAGACTTGGGGATTACCTCCGGGTTTGTCAGTAACACTCTCAGAACTCGTGAACCCTCATAGCCAACGCCAATTGTTTTGCCTTTCCTCGTCAGGCTCAACCGGCATACGATGAATACGAAAGAACCGGAATCAGCAGATGAGCATCGTTTGTCGGAATTGGAGACTTCAATGACCACCGTACAAATCGAACAGAAGAGCTATGAGATGCCACCGCGCGAAGGGATCAGCATCGCACATTTTCTCACCGTCGCCGACGTTGAGCGATCGGCTCGCTACTACGAAAAGGTCTTCGGCGCTCGCATTCTGACCATGGGCGACGGCAACGCACCTCCGTACCTTCAGCTTGCGAATATCTGGATGATTCTCAACGTTGGGGGCGGGCCGACCCCGGATAAGCCGACGGTAACGCTAAGCGTCCCCGACCCGAATCACATCAACAGCTTTATGAATTTCCGCGTTGCCGATATTCAAGCGTGCTACGAATTGTGGAAAAGCCGAGGAGCCGAGTTCCTAACGGAACCGATTGCCAAGTACGGCGAGATTCGCTGCTACATCCGCGATCCTGACGGTTATATTATCGAGGTCGGACAGAGCACCGATCTCAAGTACGGTTAACGCTCGGCCCCAAAAAAGCATTCTCACGGTCCCGGGCGACTTGTCGCCAAATCGGAAGTTATCGACAGACCACGCGACCAGTTGAGCTCGCACGCGTTACCGGAAACTGGCCCTCAAGTTCCCTCGCCGGTTCTTGAGAATCCGCGAACGATAGACATGGCAGATAACCCGCGGCCGCGGGCTAGTGCGGCTGGTTGTCCGTGCCGAGCACACAGATCTTCCCTGCAGGCAGCGGTGTGCTCGGCGACGAGAACGCGTAACGGCTAGCGTTCTCTTTCGATGCGAGAGATACGCAAAATCGCGTTTAAAGAGAGGGTGGACTTGTGGTATCTCAATGGTGCGCAAAATGCGCGCCATGCGGATTCGCAAAATTTGATGTGCCTATGATTCTTGTTGACGCATCCAAAGGGCACTCGGCAGAGCCAGCGGCCAGACCGGCTGGCATTCGGAATACAAAATCCATTGCCGATTCCGTCGCTTTGCAAGAATTTCGAGGCAAGGAGGCGTTCTTGAAGCTCAGTTACGGACCCGGCTGCGCGTTCTTGCTTGCCGGAATGTTATTTTGCGGAGCAGCCACGTGTCTTGCGCAAACCGAGTCATCGCCCGGTACGAGCACGCCTGGCCAGCCCATCCCCGGGACTCAAGGAGTGAGCCCGTTCTCAGGCAGCGTTCCGTCGAAGCTGGTTCCCGGAGTGCTCTCGCTTTCATTGCAGGAGGCCATCGACCGGGGCTTGAAACAAAATTTGGGATTGCTCCTTTCGAACACGGAAATCGGTGCAGCCCGTGGCCAACGCTGGCAGCAGTTGAGCGCTCTCTTGCCTCAAGTGAATGCGGCGCCCGCTGTGGTGGATTCGAAGATTAATCTCGGCGAGATCGGTCTTACGAGTTTTGGAGGAGTGCCTCTCCCACCCTCCGTGGGACCATTTTCTTATTTCGATGCGCGTGTGAGCGTGAGCCAGTCGCTGTTCGATTGGAAATCGATCAACAACGCGCGCGCTGCAAGCCAAAGCCTGAAATCCGCGGAATATAGTTTCAAGGATGCCCGCGATCTCGTGGTGCTCGCGGTCGGCTACACGTATTTACAAGCGATCGCCGATGAGGCACGCATCGAAACCGCGGAAGCGCAGGTCAAAACGGCGCAGGCACTCTACGATCAAGCCAAAGATCAGGTGGACGCGGGAACTTCGCCGGAGATTGACGGGTTGCGCGCGAAAGTCGAGCTGCAAACCCGCGAGCAGCAACTCATTCAAGCGAAAAACAATTACGCCATTCAAAAACTCACTGTGGCGCGCGTCATCGGCCTCGCTCCGGGACAAGAATTCGATCTCAC
The DNA here is from genome assembly GCA_049792735.1 of Candidatus Acidiferrum sp. Taxonomy (GTDB): domain Bacteria; phylum Acidobacteriota; class Terriglobia; order Acidiferrales; family UBA7541; genus Acidiferrum. The sequence goes on along the minus strand of JBARBE010000252.1, from coordinate 78,927 downwards.
GGACAAATCGCCTTACCATCCCTTCGAGGGCATAACGCTTGATGAGGCGTTGAAACGGGCATACGCTTCGCGGTCCGATTATCTGGCAGCTATGACAGATGTTCGCGCCGCGGAATTCTCCCGGAAGGCCGCGATCGCCGGTTATCTTCCTTCTCTCTCATTCAACGCAGACATCGGCGAGGGAGGAACCCACCCTTCGACTGCCACGCAAGTGTTCGACGTTCGCGGGACTCTTTCTATTCCCATCTTTCAAGGCGGCAGCGTGCACGGCGATGTTTTGCAGGCCGATGCCCGGATCGAGCAGAGCCGCGAACGGCTGGACAATCTGCGAGCGCAGATTGATGCGGATGTGCGCACCGCACTGTTCAATCTGCAATCGTCCGCGGAACAAGTCGCCGTGGCCCGCAGCAACATTGATCTGGCCGAGGAAACACTCCGGCAATCGGGCGACCGTTTCACCGCCGGTGTCACCGACACGGTGGAGGTGGTGCAATCGCAAGAGGCGGTGGCCAGCGCCCACGAACAATATATTTCGAGTCTGTACAGCTACAATTTTGCAAAAATTTCCCTGGCTCGCGCTCTTGGCGTCGCGGAAGAGGGCGTCAAAGAATTTTTCAAAGGACAATGAAAATGGCCGATGAGAACCCACCCCGTTCGGTACCTGAGGCAGAGAAAGAGGCGCCGATGGATTCGTCGCCCTTGAAGGACACGGTGTATTCGGCTCCTTCGTACCACAATCCCAAAAAGCGCAAAACATTTTTGATTGTGGCCATCGTGGTTGTGGTGCTCGTCGCCAGCGTGTTCTTGTGGCGTTACTTCAGCAGCTATGAATCGACCGACGATGCGCAGGTCGATGTTCACCTCTATCCGGTGAGCGCGCGGATATCCGGCTATGTGGTGAAGGTGAATGTGGGCGACAACCAGTGGGTGCAGAAAGGCGACGTGCTGGTAGAGATCGATCCCAAAGACTACGAGGTTGCCGTCGCGCAAGCGCAAGCCAATCTGGACAGCGCCATCGCGACGGCGCAATCGCTGAATATCACCGTGCCGATAACTAGCGTGAACACTGCGAGCCAACTAAAGTCCACATCGTCGGACATCGTGAACGCCGACGCTGGAATTACCGCTGCCCAGCGCCAGCTTACCGCCGCCCATGCGCAACTCGAGGAGGCAGAAGCCAACGATGTGCGAGCGCAAGACGACCTGCACCGTTACAAGCTGCTGGTTGACAAGCGCGAAGTCGCGCAGCAGGTCTACGATCAAGCGCTGGCAGCCGCTAAATCCAGCACAGCTTCCGTAGCGGCGGCGCGCGCCAATGAATCCGCCGCCGAACAATTCGTTAAGCAGGCCCAGAGCCGTCTGGTGCAGGCCGATGCCACGCACCAATCCGCGGAGACCGGGCCGCAGCAAGTGTCCTCCAGCCGGGCGCGCGCGCGCGCTGCGGTTGCCGACGTGGAGGAAAAGCGCGCGGCGCTCGAGCAAGCGCAATTGAACCTGCAATACACCAAGATTGTTGCACCCGTCTCGGGCGAAGTGAACAAGACAGTGGTTGTCGGATTGAATGTGCAGGCGGGACAGCAACTTCTTACCGTTGTGCCTCTCGATGAAGTCTGGATCACCGCCAATTTCAAAGAGACGCAGCTCAAGTACATGCGCGTTGGACAAAAGGCGGAAATCCATGTGGACTCGACAGGCCAGACATTCAAAGGCCACGTCGACAGCATCGCGGGTGCGACTGGCCCGCTCTTCAGCTTGCTTCCACCGGAAAACGCCACCGGCAACTACGTGAAAATCGTGCAAAGAATCCCGGTAAAGATCGTTCTCGAACCGGGTGAAAATCGCGAACATCAACTTCGTCCTGGCATGAACGTGGTGCCAGACGTCTACCTCAAATGAGTTCCGCTGCGCTCACGATGGACCAGGAGGTTTGGCGGCCGAGATACAACCCTTGGCTGATTGCTGTCGTTGTGGCCTTGGCTGCGTTCATGGAGGTGCTGGACACCAGCATCGCCAACGTCGCGTTGCCGTACATGGCCGGAAATCTCGGCGCGAGCAACGACCAAAGCACGTGGGTATTGACGTCTTACCTGGTCTCGAATGCGATCATTCTGCCAATCAGCGGCTGGCTCGCCGGCACGTTGGGAAGAAAACGTTTTTTCATGGGCTGCTTGGGCGTGTTTACGGTCAGTTCCTTGCTTTGCGGCCTGGCCCCGAGTCTCGGCATGCTTCTTTTTTTCCGTGTTCTGCAAGGCGCGGGCGGCGGGGGCTTGCAACCGATGGCGCAGGCGATTCTTGCAGATACTTTTCCGCCTCAGCAGCGCGGCTTGGCGTTCGCGCTTTATGGCATTACGGCAATTATGGCGCCTACCATCGGGCCAACTCTCGGCGGCTGGATCACGTTTAACTATTCCTGGCGTTGGATTTTTTTCATCAACATACCAGTGGGAATCGCCACATGGCTTCTTGTCCGGCGATTTGTCGAGGACCCGCCCTATCTAAGCCGCCTGAAAAGAGCTGGGGTCAAGCTGGATTACATCGGTATTTCGCTGTTGGCGCTCGGTATCGGCGCGTTGCAGATTTTGCTGGATAAAGGGCAAGAGGATGATTGGTTCGGGTCACACTTCATCACGACTCTTATCGTCGTCGCGACAGTTTGTCTAATTTCGCTGGTTATCTGGGAGTGGTTCCAAAAGTCTCCCATCATCGACGTCCGCATGTTCAAGAGCTTCAATTTCGCCAGCGCAAACTTGATGATGTTCACTCTGGGAATCCTGTTATTCAGCAGTTTGGTCCTGATGCCGCAATTTCTTCAGACGCTTCTCGGCTACACCTCGGAGCTTGCAGGGATTGCTCTATCGGCGGGCGGCCTCGTTTTGCTGTTTGAAATGCCCATCATGGGCAAGCTGACGACCATATTCCAGGCGCGCTATCTGATCGCCACCGGCTGGCTGGCGCTGTCCATCGCCATGTACTATTCGACGAAACGGATTGATCTTCAGATTAGCTTCAGCGCCGCTACTTTGTTGCGTATCGCACAGGTCATCGGCTTGGGATTCCTGTTCGTGCCGATCACGCTGGTGGCTTACATCGGAATTGCACCTGAAAAAAATAATGCGGTCGCGGGAATCGTCAATTTCATGCGCAATATGGGAAGCAGCGTGGGAACCTCCCTGGTCACTACGTTGATTGCACGGCGTTCGCAATTTCATCAGGCCAGGCTGGTGGAGTACGCGAGAGTAGACAATCCGAACTTTCAGAATGCAGCGAACGGCCTGAGACAACAACTTGCGAATTCCGGCTTGGGGGCCCATGAAGCGCGCATGAGCGCGTTCGCGAGAATTTATGCTGGATTGCAAGCGCAATCGGCCACCTTGGCCTATATCGACACTTTCATGGTACTTGCCGTTGGGGCGGGGATCATGTTCTTCCTGGCCTTTGCCTTGAAGAAAAATGATCCCGGCGGCGGCGCAGTGGTCGCCGAATGAGCGAAGTGGAATACTATGTAGTTGATGCGCGCGAAAGGTAGGGCGCGCCGGGGGCTCCAATGATCAAAATCATTGCCATTGAGCGCGAATACGGCTGCGGCGGCGGCGAAATCGCTAAGCTGCTTTCGAAGCAACTCGGCTGGAAGCTTTGGGACGATCTGCTCACCGAAGAAATCGCGCGGCTCGCGAATTGTCCCAAAGCCGTCGTCGAGGTTCGCGAGGAAAAAACCGATCCTCTCTACTACCGCCTCTTCAAATCTTTTTTGCGCGGTAGCTACGAAGGCAGCCTCAACGCCCATAAGCTCAACGTCGTCGACAGTGAAAGCATCCTGAAATTTACCGAGCGTGTTGTCCTGCACGCGGCGAAAACCGGCCACTCCGTCATCGTCGGCAGAGGCTCGCAGCATTTTCTGCGAAATCGCCCCGACGCTCTGCGTATCTTTCTTTACGCTCCACGCGAAGAAAAGGTCCGCCGCCTGCTGGCTCGCGGCAAAACAGAAAAGGAAGCCCAGGAGCGCGTGGATTCGGTCGATCGAGAGCGCGCCGATTTCATCCGCAGGTATTTCCATGTCGAATGGCCCGACCGCGACGTCTATCACGCCATGATCAATACGGCCGTCGGCGACGACGCCGTCGTTCGCATGATTCTGGATTTGAAGAAAACGCACGACGAGCCGGTCCCTGCTCCAGCGCTCGCATAATAGGTTTTTCAGCCCTCGCTGACACTATTGCAGCAGAAGCAACCTCGTCCCCATTTCCAACCTTCTGGCCCGTCCCTGCCTCAAAATAGACTGAGCCGTTAGGGACGGCTTCCCACCCTGCCCTCACCGCGCCCTTCCGGCCGGCATTTCCATTCTCAATTACGCTTGAAAGGATCATTCCGATGAAACGCCTGCTCCTTCTTAGCTTAGGACTGCTCATCTTCGCCTTGCCGTCGCGCGCCCAGTCTTCCTTTGACGCCTCCGTCGGCTACTCCTACTTCCACCTCGGCGGCGGTGCCGACCTCAGCCAGAACGGCATCAGCGGCTCTCTCGCCTACAAGCCCATCCCTTACTTGGGAATTGTCGGCGACATCGGCGCGTATCATGCCTCTCCCGGCGGCGTTTCCTTTAACACTTACACGTTCCTCTTTGGCCCGCGCATCATCATGCACAACCCAACGCATATTACGCCTTTCGTCCAGTTCCTCGCGGGCGACGGCCATATCAGCGTGGGCAGCGGCGGCGGCTCCTCGGATAACTTCGCCTATAGCGTTGGCGGCGGCGTTGATTTGGGGGTTCTGCCTCACCTGGCCCTCCGCCCCGAATTCGATTATATCGGCCTGCACAATTCCGGCGGCACCGCCAACTGCACGCGCATCTCGGTAAGTGCCGTCGTCCATTTCTGACGTCGCCCAGCCCCCATTTCCTCTCCGCGCCGGCGCGCCCTTCTGCCCTTCGGGCCAGTGCCGTTTTGGAACGCACTGGCCCTCCGTCCAACTGACGCGCCCTTCTCCATCCTCGCTACCCTTTCTTAGGGCTCGAGGCGCGCTCGGGCCGAGGAGGGGGAGATGTTGCGCAATCGATTCCTTATTTTACTGGCGGTCTGCTTTCTAGCAGCTTCCGCCGCATGGGCCGACGACATCGGCTTCATCGACTGCTCCAGCCATTCCGAGGGCACCCCAGTCTTTGGCAAGCCACGCAAAACGAACGAAACGGTGGCCAACCTGGCGTGCGGCGAGCGCTTTACGGTTCTCGTCTACGGTTTCTACTTCTCCCGCATTCAAACCAGGGACGGTCAGGTCGGCTACGTCTACTCGAACCTCATCGCGCTCGATCACGGCGTCACCTCGCTCCAGCAAGTTCCGCCTCAGCCCACGCAGCGCCCGGCCCAACCAGCCGTGCAACAGCCTTCTCTGCAAATGGCGGCGGAAAAAACCAAGATCCCGCGCACACCTCCGGCCGATGCTGACTCAGCTCCAGCGGCACCCGTCCAGCCTCAACCCGCCGCGGCTCCTGCGCAACCAACAGCAGCTCAACCGGAGCCAGCTCAGCCGACTGTAACTTCGACGCCTGCTGCCGCCGAATCAGCGCCGACAGCCGCCTCGCCGGCATCCACTTCCGCGGCATCCACTTCACCTGCGGCCGCAACAAGCTCCGCGGAACCGCCCGCTCCCGCCGCTCAGCCAAATCCGCCAGCTTCCGCACAGCCCGAGCCTGCGCCCGCATCCGCGCAACCTCAACCTGAGGCCGTTCCATCGTCCGCGGCGCAACCATCGGCGCCCGATGCCACGCCGTCTTCGCCCGCACCGGCCTCCGCTCCGGCTCAGCCCGACCCGGCGCAACCGACATCTGCTCAGCCGCCCGCTTCCACTTCAACTCCGCCGGCAGCCGATACCACCGTCGCGGACGCAGTTCCTCCCGCTCCACAACCTGAGCCCGCCGTCGCGCAGCCAGAGCCCGCTCCGGCTCAACCCGCACCCGCCGCTCAGCCAGAACCCGCGCCCATCCGGCCGGCCGACAAGGTGGAAACCTGGGAGAAGCCTCGCGCAGTCGGACGCACGGCTCCCTTGATGGAACTTTACGGCGGCTTCGCCTTCGCCCGCATGGGCGGCACCAGTAACGGCAGCAATCTCGCCGGCGCACTCGGCTCCTTCGGCTGGAATCCCAAGTCCTGGCTCCAGGTCGTCGCCGACACCAGTTACAGCGTCCAAACCGTCGGCGGCGTCAAGAATGTTCTCTACGGCAATCATTTCGGCCCGCGCTTTTTCTATCGCTCGCGCCACCGCTGGGGCTTCACTCCATTTGCCGAAGCCCTGGTCGGCGGCTCCGATCTGCGCACCACCGTCAGCGGCACCGGCGGCTACACTGCCTCCACCGGCAGCGCTCTGTCCTATAAAATCGGTGGCGGCATCGATATCCACCCATCCCGCCACTGGGATGTCCGCCTCTTCGACGTCGACTACTACCGCACCTCTTTCACCGGCGCCACCCAGTCCAACAATTACTGGATCTCCGCCGGCGTAGTCCTCCGCCTGTTCGGCGGCGGCGCCGAATAATCTCATCGATTGTAGGGGCACGATACATCGTGCCCTCTTCTTCTTTTTTCCTCTCGAACCCACTCGGCAATTCCGCGTGGTACAATCCGTTCATGAATGTCATCATCAAAAACCCCGACATTCTCGGCGGAACTCCCGTCTTTGGCGGCACCCGCGTGCCCATCCAAACCTTGTTCGATTACCTCCAGGGCGGCGAAACGCTGGAAGACTTTCTCGAGGGTTTCCCCACCGTTTCGCGCGAATCAGCCGTCGCCGCACTCGAAGAAGCAAAGCATCTGCTGCTCGCGCACCCCTAAATGCGCATCCTCATCGACGAGTGCATTGATGAACGCTTGCGCAACTCTCTGCCCGGCCACGATTGTCAAACCGCCCGCTACGCCGGACTCGCCGGGCTGAAAAACGGCGACCTTCTTGCCGCTGCGGAAACACCCACTTCGACGTTTTCCTGACCGTCGATCAAGGCATCGAATATCAGCAAAATCTGACCGCCCGCAGAATCGCCATCGTCATTTTCCGTGCCAGGTCTAACCGCTTGAAAGACCTGCTACCCCTCCTGCCCGCCTGCCTCGCTAGCATCCTATCCATCCAACCCGGCCAGATTGTCCGAATCGAGGCCTAGCCCTTCGGGTTTTCCACTCCCGCGTCTCAGCGTATCCGCGCGAGCCACTCAGAGCCCCTCGACGGCGCCACCTTGCCGCTCAGCCCAACAACCGCATCCAATTGTTCTGTCCCGCCTTCATTCCTCCCTTTGCCGAAAAGCCCGGCTACCAAACCAACACCCGGGTCCCCGCCAGGCCCGCGCGATTCTACACTCCCCCTGTTAAGTTTGGCCGCTTGGACTGTCCCGCCATGAGTTCATGCAAACGCGCGCCGACTTGACGCATGACCCACTCCACATTGGCCCTGAGCGGTGTTCCCTTTCGCACAGATTGTCAAACCGTTTTCTTGGTTGAATCGACGAGGCAGCGCGGAGCCTGACGAAGTCTCGCCTTATGAAGGTAACGCAGGCCCGAATTGTTGAGAATTGACATGAGTGTAAAAAACTTTCGAGACATACCGGCGGACCAACGGACCAACGCCGAAGGAAAACAAGTAAGCAACAAAGTGCTGCTGGCGGCGCCCGACAATGAATACGAGTTGATGCGCGCCGACTTGGCGTATATCGATCTACCACATCATCTGAGCCTTCATGAACCGACTCAAAAGATCGAGTTTGTCTATTTCCCGAACCGGGGGATGGTCTCTCAAGTGGTGGTGACTAAAGACGGCCGAACCGTGGAGGTGGGCGTAGTGGGCCGCGAAGGCTACGTTGGGGCTGGGCTGGCAGCCGGCTTGAGCAGGAGTTCCGTGCGCGAAATTATCCAAATCGCCGGCGATGGATTCCGAATGATGGGGAGTGCGCTGGAACGCATTCTCCGGTCGGCCCCGGCGTTACAAGTGATCTTGAACAGGCATACGGGGCTGCAAGGAATGCAAGTGGCCCAGACCGCGGCATGCAACCGGCTGCACGATATCGAGGAGCGCCTCTCGAGGTGGCTGCTGATGACGCAAGATAGAGTGGATTCCGGGCTTCTTCCCATCACCCACGATTTCATTGCCACCATGATGGGTACGGACCGTTCCACAGTGAGCGTGGCAGCGTCCGTACTGCAAAAAAAGGGGATCATAAAATACGTGCGAGGCGCAGTGAAGATTTTGAACCGCAGGAAACTCGAGAAAACCGCTTGTGAGTGCTACGGCGTCATTCAACAATTTGAGAATGATCTCGGGCTGAGATAGCAGTTCCCGCCAGTGTTGGATACCCGACAGACAGCAGTCCTTTTCTATGGGTAGTCTTCAGACCTTTTGAATTCACATCCGTTTTGATTTGTGTTCGAAAGCCGTGACTGAAGCAGGATTTTGCTCAAGTCAGGCGAAGGAGCGGTTTTTGTCGTCGCAGTGCCTTCGAAACCCAATGCTAGGTCGTCCTTCGAAAAAGAATAACCGCGTCACGTCGCGAGGTGGCCATGGAGCCGATAGGTCGCAAACTGATCTGGGTCGAAAGACCGAATTTTCAGGGCTGGGCTTGCAGCAAATGCGCCTGGGTGTTCAACCCCTCATGGCCTCTCGATTCCAATTCCATCGACGAGATGAAGAGGGAGTTCGAACTGGACCGCGACAAGGAGTTCGCAGCTCATAGCTGTGCCGAGCACCCGAGAGTAACAAAAGACCCCGGTTAGCTAAATCACAGCCGGACCAATCGTTGTGGGATTCTGGTGTTCGCGCAATGGAAGCAGCATTCAAGTCGTTCGAGCGTTTCAGTCCGCCGGGGCGGGCAAGCTGAAAGCTATTTGCGGAGAGCCTTAGCCAAAAGGGAGCTGTTAATGTGTATCCCGCCGCCTGCGTCCAGCGGACCATGGTCCTTGACCAAGCCGAGCTTTCTGAACTTATCCATAAAAAAATTGACGTGCGCGCGCGTTGCGCCAATCATCCCTGCCAGGGTTTCTTGCGATATTCCGGCAAATTTATGCAGCCTGCGCTGGGTCCCCTTCCGTGCGAATTGAAGAAGAGCGCGGGCGAGTCGCCTCTCGCTGGAGCGAGAAACCTGCTCGACTAAATCCTCTTCCAACCGAATATTGCGCGAAATCAGATAAGACAAGAAGCAGTAAGAGAGCGCATGGTCGGCATGAAGGGCCCGCGTCATCTCGTTTCTTTCGATGACCTGCAGAGTAGTGGGTGCAATCGCGGTGGCGTTCCCCGTGCGAATACTCTGACTTCCAAGGCACTTCTCACCGAGAAATTCGCCTGGCCCCAGAATGGCCAAAATTGCCTCTTTGCCTCTTTTGGAGGTCACGGAGAGTTTCACGAGGCCTCTTTGAACGTACATGAGCGTCTCGGCGATATCGCCCTGCGAGAAAATGGTTTCTCTTGTCGCAAAGTTTTCACTTATTGTGACCACTCCGGCAAAGTCGAAGGAAATCTCGGGAGAGGCCTCTCTGTTGAACCTCATGGGTTAAGCGGGCCTCCGATTCTGCTGGGATATCGCATGCCGGGCGGATTGGGCCATCCGCGGCACGGCCACTTCCTTGTTGGCGTCGCTCAAGCGGGCTTCTTGGCGCTGATCCTGCTCGATCTGCACGTTGGACCCCCTCTCACATGATTGCACCGAAACCGATCTCATTCTGTCCAATTTGGAACACAGGGGATCCGTGATTCCATGATCGGTCGGTGACTTCGCCTTAGTTCTCGGAGGGGAGGCTGGCCGGACCTTAACTCCCGACCGGACAGATGGACTACCGTTCGACCGCTGAGATGATTTTGCGAAACCAGGGAAACCGGGGGACAGCCAGTCCTGGCTGTCTCCAGTCTTTCTTCTCCCCTGACTCTTCACCGGCCATCACTCACACCTGCTTTGCGTTTTTCGGCGTACTGCACCCGCCCCGCGCGACGCGGCTCTCCAGCCGGCAAATTTCTACGTGCTATACTCCCGTCCGTTTGCGCTAGCGCGGGAGGATTTCCCGGCTCTCCAGACGCAAAGGCGGGGAGGCAGCCAAGCTCTTGATTACGTTGCCGGATACCTTCAATGTCGCCACGTACTTCGTGGACCGCAATGTCCAGGAAGGCCGCGGCCCCAAAATCGCTATCGAGTGCGGCGACGAGCGCGTCACCTATCAGCAGCTTCTGGACAATACGAATCGCGTCGGCAATGTCTTGCTCGCGCTCGGCGTTCGCCCAGAGGAGCGCGTTCTTCTTCTGCTTCTGGACACACCGGAATTTCTCTACTGCTTTTTCGGCGCGATCAAAATCGGCGCCGTCGCTGTTCCCGTAAACACGCAAGCCAAGCCCCAGGACTACGAGTACATCCTCAACGACTGCCGCGCGCGCGTCGCCATCGTCAGCGAGCCATTACTGCCCCATTTGCAATCGATTCCGCGCGAAAGACTCCGCTATTTGCAGGAGATCGTCGTCTGCGAACCAAAGAGCGGAGTAAAGCAGGCTCCTGCCGCACAAGTTCAAACATCGCAAGCTCAGTCTTCACATGCGCATCATTCTCTGCAAACACTGATGGCTACCGCCTCGCCGGAATTGCAAGCCGCGCTCACCAGCAAAGACGAGCCAGCCTTCTGGCTCTACTCCTCTGGCAGCACTGGCGCATCGAAGGGCTGCGTCCATCTTCATCACGACATGGTCGTGTGCTGCGAGCTCTACGCCAAGGGCATCCTGCACATGAACGAGAGCGATCGCTGCTTCAGCGTCGCGCGCCTCTTCTTCGCCTACGGCCTCGGAAACGCGGGCTACTTCCCTCTTGGCTGCGGTGCCACCACGATTCTCGATCCTGTTCGGCCCACTCCCGCGACGATCTACGCGGACATCGAGTGCTATCGCCCCACGCTTTTTTTCTCCGTGCCCACGAATTACGCGGCTCTGCTCTCTCACCATCGCGAAGATGGACGCGAGTTCGATCTATCGAGCGTGCGCCACGCCATCTCCGCCGGCGAAGCTCTCCCCGCGCCTCTGTTTCATCGTGTCAAGGAGCGCTTCGGCGTCGAAATTCTGGATTCGCTCGGTTCGACCGAAACGTTGCAAATGGTCATCGCGAATCGTCCCGGCGAAGCAAAACCTGGATCGAGCGGGAAAATCATTCCCGGCTATGAAGCTCGGCTCGTGGACGAGAGCGGCAACAACGTGCCAATCAACGAAATCGGCGACTTGCTCATCAAGGGAGATTCCACGTGCTCTTGCTACTGGAACAAGCACGAAAAAACTAAGGAAACGTTTGTCGGCGGCTGGTTCCATACCGGCGACAAATATTTTCTGGATGAAGAGGGCTATTACTGGTACGCCGGCCGCGCCAACGATCTTTTCAAAGTCAACGGCCTCTGGCTCAGCCCCGCCGAGGTCGAAAGCGCACTGATCGCACATCCTGCCGTCCGCGAAGCCGCCGTCATCGCTCGCGAAGATCACGACGGCCTGACCAAGCCCGCCGCGTTCGTGGTGCTGAATGAGGGCTTCACTCCTGGCGAGCAGTTGACACACGGTCTCCAGGAGCTGGTAGCACAAAGAATCGGCGGTTATAAGCGGCCCCGCTGGATCGAATTCTTAACTGAGATTCCGAAGACGGCCACCGGCAAGCTGCAGCGGTTCAAACTGCGCGAGATGCAAGATCGCCCGGGAAAGGAGGGATAATTGGTCCGGCGGCAGAATACTGCATGCGGCCCATTCGCATCGTCTAATGCTGGTCAGCATCGCGGCAATCATTAGCTTTGTAAACGATTGTAAACACTAGTGTTAATTGGATTTTGCGAATTGCTCATCTGTGGAGAGCATTTGCCATTAGAAATCTCATCGGATTATTTGACCGTGGCCTGCGTCACTGCGTTATACTGCATATAGGCGTTTCGCGAAAATTGCCATGCAGACCAGCGCCAATTCGAAGGCCGTCCAATCGGCTCCCATTACAACCGGTTCGAACGACCGTTTTTTGCTTTCGCTTGGAAAGCGAGTGCGGGAATTGCGGAACCGGCGCGGGATGACGCGCAAGATGATGGCGCGTGAAGCTGATGTTTCGGAGCGGCATCTCGCACAACTGGAAACCGGCGAAGGAAATGTTTCCATCGTGTTGCTGCGGAGGATTGCGGGAGCGCTTCATGTTTCGCTTGCGGAATTGTTCACGGCGGAAGCGGAAACGCAGCACGAAAAAGTATTGATTCAGCGATTTCTGGAGTGGCTTCCCGCGCATCGGGTCGAAGACGCGATGTTTCGTTTGATGCGCGATTTTGGCGACGAAGAAAAAGCGCGGCGCATGCGCGTGGCATTGATAGGAATACGCGGCGCGGGAAAATCGACCCTGGGATCCAGACTGGGCACGGAGTTGAAGAGACCGTTTATTGAGCTGGACAACGAAATTGAAAAAGACACGGGGATGCCGCTAGGCGAGATTTTTTCGCTGTACGGGCAAGCGGGTTATCGCGAAATCGAAAAGCGGTTGTTAGAGCGCGTCCTGCACGAGCACGAACGCGCCGTCATTTCCGTTGGCGGCGGGGTGGTCTCCGAAAAAGAAACCTACGATTATCTGCTTGCGAATTGCTACACCATTTGGATCAAGGCGCGGCCGGAAGAATATATGGCGCGCGTGATCGCACAGGGCGATCTTCGAGTGATGGGCGGCAGCGGCCAAGCAATGGAAGATTTGCGCCGGATTTTGGAGGCGCGCGAGCCGCTCTACCGGAAGGCGGACCTTTATCTCGATACTTCCGGCCATTCGGTGGATGAGAGTTTGGCGGAATTGAAATCCGCGCTGCAAACGAACGAGGAGTAGGAGGAGCCCGTGGACGCTGCTGCGACAGAACAGCTCTCAGGAAAAATGGAACCGACGGACTACCGGACGGAGCCGAGCCAATATAAACATTGGCGGCTCACTTTTGACGGACCCGTGGCGACGCTGACGATGGACGTGGCGGAAGACGGCGGAATCCGCCCTGGCTACAAGCTCAAGCTGAATTCCTACGATCTTGGGGTTGATATCGAATTGCACGACGCGCTGCAACGAATCCGGTTTGAACATCCGGAAATCCGGTCCGTGATTATTACCAGCGCGAAGAACCGCATTTTTTGTTCGGGCGCGAACATTTACATGCTGGGACTTTCCTCGCATGCGTGGAAAGTCAACTTCTGTAAGTTCACCAACGAAACACGAAATGGGATTGAAGATTCGAGCGCGCACTCGGGGCTGAAATTCATCGCAGCTTGCAATGGAACGACGGCGGGCGGAGGTTACGAACTCGCGCTGGCGTGCGACGAAATTATTTTGGTGGATGATCGCTCATCGGCGGTGAGTTTGCCGGAGTTGCCACTGCTTGGAGTGTTGCCTGGCACGGGCGGGCTGACCCGCGTGACGGATAAGCGGAAGGTGCGGCGAGATTATGCGGATATGTTCTGCACAAATCCGGATGGCGTACGCGGAAAACGAGCGAAGGATTGGCGGCTGGTGGATGAGATCGTGAAGCCGCAGCAGTTTACGGAGCAGGTGAAACAGCGCGCGTTGAAACTTGCAGAGGAGAGCGACCGGCCTGCGAACGCGAAGGGAGTGGCGTTGACGCCGTTGAAGCGAACGGTGGATGAAGCGGGCTTGCATTATGAATATGTTGATGCACAGCTGAATCGCGAGGCGCGGTCCGTAACGCTTACCGTTCGCGCGCCGGAGTCTACCCCTGCCTACACAATCGAGAGCGCGTTAGCTGAGGGCGCGAGCTGGTGGCCGCTGCAAATGGCACGAGAGCTGGACGACGCAATTTTGACGCTACGCACAGGCGAGCTGGATTTGGGCTTGTGGATTATTAAGACGGCGGGAAATCCAGATGCCGTTCTCGCCGCGGACGAATTTCTTCTGAATCACCAAGACAATTGGTTTGTCCGCGAAGTTCTGGGAATGATGCGGCGGACGTTTGCGCGGCTCGATGTTTCTTCGCGTTCTTTGTATGCGATTGTCGAGGCGGGTTCGTGCTTCGCGGGGACGCTATTTGAATTGGCGCTGGCGGCGGACCGCATTTACATGCGGGACGCGCAGGACGGCGACAACCTAGCCAAAGTCTTTCTGTCACGGATAAATTTTGGAGCGCTGCCGATGGTGAATCATCTTTCGCGTTTGGCGGCGCGTTTCTACCAGGACTCGGAGCAAGTTGAGAGCTTGCGGAAATTGGTCGGAAAGAAACTTACGGCGCGTGAGGCAGTGGATGCGGGGCTTGTTTCCGCAGCGCCGGATGATCTCGACTGGGATGACGAAATTCGGCAGGCGCTGGAATCGCGCGCGGCGCTTTCGCCGGATGCTTTGACGGGGCTGGAAGCGAATCTTCGGTTTGGCGGAAGTGAGACGCTGGAGACGCGCGTTTTTGGTCGATTGTCCACTTGGCAGAACTGGATATTTATTCGGCCGAATGCCGTAGGAACGAATGGGGCGCTGAAAGTTTATGGAACGGGGGCGCCGGTGAAATTTAATTGGGAGCGAGTTTGAGAAGAGGAAGTAAGGAGGTAATGACGTAAAGAGGTAGGGAAAGAAGAGGAGTTGCGGCGTTTGGGAAGAGCACAGACTGAAGTCTGTGCCACCTGGCAAGTGGAACAGCACAGGCAGGAGTGCCTGTGCTACTGAGGAGAAGGGGCCATGATTGATTACACGGAAAAAATTCCGAATAACGTAGATTTGGGGCGGGACCGCGGATTACAGCGGGCGCTGGAACACTGGCAGCCGGCATACATGGGCTGGTGGTACGACATGGGGCCGAACGAGAGCCACAACTATGACGTGTATCTGCGGACGGCGGTAAGCGTGGAGCCAGATGGGTGGGCGCAGTTCGACTACGTGAAGATGCCGGAATACCGGTGGGGAATTTTTCTGCAGCCGCGCGACGAAAATCGACTCGTGAATTTTGGCACGCACAAGGGACAGCCTGCGTGGCAAGAAGTGCCGGGAGAATACCGGTCGACGCTGCGGCGCGTGATCGTGACGCAAGGAGACACGGAGCCGGCCTCCGTCGAACAGCAGCGCTTGCTCGGGTCTTCCTGCCCTTCGATGTACGATCTACGGAATATTTTTCAGGTGAACGTCGAAGAAGGGCGGCATTTGTGGGCGATGGTGTACCTGCTGCACCGCTATTTTGGGCGCGATGGGCGGGAAGAAGCGGAATCACTGCTGGCGCGCCGGTCCGGCGACGCAGATAATCCGCGCATTCTTGGGGCGTTCAACGAGCCAACGCCGGACTGGCTGGCATTTTACATGTTTACGTTCTTTACCGACCGGGACGGGAAATTTCAGTTGTGTGCGTTGGCAGAATCAGGGTTCGATCCGCTTTCGCGAACCTGCCGCTTCATGCTGACCGAGGAAGCGCATCACATGTTCGTCGGCGAGACGGGTGTAACGCGCATCATCAAGCGCACTTGCGAAGTGATGAAGGAAAACAAGCTGGAGGATCCGGTGCAGGTTCGGGCGATGGGAGTGATCGATCTGCAGACGATTCAGAGATACTTGAATTTCCATTACAGCGTGACGCTCGACCTCTACGGCTCGGATGTTTCCTCGAACGCAGCGAGTTATTTCACCAACGGACTGAAAGGGCGCTTTCGCGAGACGAAGCTGGACGACGATCACGTACTGAGCGATGCCGAGTATCCGGTGTACGAAGTGATTGGAGACAAGATCGTGAAGAAGAGTGTTCCGGCGCTGACCGCTTTGAACGAGCGGCTGCGCGACGATTACATCGAAGAGATCGCGGATGGCGTGGCGCGCTGGCAACGAGTGATCGACGAAGCGGGGATTCCCTTCAAGCTGACTTTGCCGCACAAGGGATTTCATCGCGCGATTGGGAATTTTGCCGGACATCACATCAGCGTGAACGGGGATGTGTTGACGGCCGAGGCTTGGGAGAAGCGCAAATACGAATGGCTGCCGAGTCCGGCGGACGAGAGGTTTGTGCAATCGTTGATGACCGGGCGGGTGGTCGAGCCGGGAAAATTCGCGAATTGGATTGCGCCGCCACTGCGGGGAATCAACAGCAGGCCGCTGGATTTTGAGTATGTGAGATTTAACTGAGGAGCTGACGGCTCACAGCCGACCACCTACAGCGAAAAGAAAAAGAGAAAGAAAGAGAAAAGATAACGCAGAGGCGCGGAGTTAACAGAGATTCGCTGAGAAGAGGGAGGGGAAAGCCCCTCCCCTACAGCGGGTGGGTTGCAACGGAGTTTTCGAGCGGACGGCGAGGAGAAGAGTGCAGCCAATCATCGATATCCACATTCACATCATGCCGTATCACATGATGAAGCCTGCGGCGATGGAGTTGATGAAGCGCGGGAGGAGGGATTACGCGGATGTGATGCGGTATTGCGACGATCCAAAAGCGTTTCTTGGGCTGCTGGACAGTTTGGAGATCGAACGCGCAGGGCTGATCAACTATGTCGCGCCGAAAATCATTGGATTCACGCCAGAAGCGAATGATTGGAGCGCGAAATATTGCAGCGCGGCACCGGAGCGTTTGATTGCGTTTGGCGGCGTGTTGCCGGGGACGGTTCCGGATTGCGGCGAGGAAGTGGATCGCATGGCGAAGCTGGGGATTCGCGCGATCAAATTGCATCCTTCGCATCAGGCGATGTCGCCGAATGGGTACATGAGCGGAAACGGGGAGTTGGCAAAGATCTACGAGCGGGCGCAGGCGCACGGGATGCCGGTGATGATTCATACGGGGACTTCGATTTTTCCGGGGGCGAGAAATCTTCATGCGCAGCCAATGTTGTGCGACGACGTGAGCATCGATTACCCGGATCTTGTCGTGATACTTGCACATGGCGGCAGGCCGCTTTGGATGAACGAGGCATTTTTCCTGGTGCGGCGGCACAAGAATATGTACATGGATATTTCCGGGATTCCGCCGCAGAAATTGATGGAATACTTTCCGCGGATTGAAGATATCGCAGACAAAGTTTTGTGGGGGACGGACTGGCCGGGGCCTGGCGTGCCGGAAATCAAGGGCAACATAGAAAAGTTTCACGCGCTTCCGATTAAGGCAGAAGCCAAGCGCAAGATTTTGTACGACAACGCGGCGCGGCTGTTTCCACGGTGAGCATTGGCGAAGAGGATTGGTGGGAAGAGAGGAATTGACGTGATTTCGATTACGCTGCCAACGGAATCGCAGAAAACGGCGCACCTTCGCATGACGCTGAATGGCGAGGAAACAGACGTTTCCTTCGCGCCGTATAAGACGTTGCTCGAAGTGCTTCGCGAGGATTTGGGGCACACGGGCACGAAACACGGCTGTGAACTGGGCGAATGCGGAGCTTGCGCCGTTCTTCTGGAAGGCAAGCCGGTGCTTTCCTGCTTGCTGCTGGCGATTGAATGCGACAAGAAAAGCGTTATAACAGTCGAAGGACTGGGTATGGAAGGAAAACTCCATCCTTTGCAAGATGCATTTGCGGATTTGGGAGCGGCGCAATGTGGATATTGCACGCCGGGGATTTTGGTTACGGCAAAAGCCTTGCTGGATCAGGATCCGCATCCCTCCCGCGATCAGATTCGCGAGGCGCTTTCCGGAAATCTGTGCCGGTGCACCGGCTATCAGCAGATTTTTGAGGCGGTGGAAGAGGCGATGGTGCGGATTACGAATGGGAAGGCAGCGGGCGGGGGAGGGGCAAGCCCCTCCCCTACAGCGCAAGCTGGATTTGAGAAGACTTCGAGATGAGCGATCGCGGCGAAATGCGGGTGATCGGCGTGCCGCGGCGGCGTGTGGACGCGCGCGCAAAGGTTACGGGGCAGACGCGGTTCGCGGACGATATTTTTCTTCCGCGAATGGCTTATTGCAAGCTGCTGCGTTCGCCGCATCCGCACGCGCGCATCCTGAAGATCGATACGTCGCGTGCAGCAGCGCATGCCGGAGTTTATTTAGTACTCACCGGAAAGGATCTCCCCATCCAATACGGGATTTTGCCTGTCAGCCAGGATGAGCAGGCACTGTGCGTGGATCACGTGCGCCACGTCGGCGATCCGGTGGCGGCGGTGATTGCGCGCGAAGAATTGACGGCGTTCGAGGCGCTGGACTTAATTGATGTCGAGTACGAAATTCTGGCGACGATTGCCGATCCGGAAGAAGCGCTGGCGACGCCTGCACCGCGTATTCACGACTACGGAGAAGAAGGAAATATTCACAAGCGCGTGTCGCTGGAATTTGGCGATGTCGAGCAGGGATTCGCGGAAGCGGATGAGGTTTTTGAGGATATGTTTTTTTATCAGGGGAATACGCATCTTCCGATCGAGCAGCATGCTTCGGTGGCGATAAAAGATCCCGAAGGCAAGTTGACCATCTGGAGCTGCACACAGACGCCGCATTATTTGCATCGCGCGCTGGCGAAAGTCTTGCAGATGCCGCCGGCGCACATCCGCGTGATCGCCACGCCAAACGGCGGGGGATTTGGCGGGAAGAGCGATCCGTTCAACCACGAAATCGTGGTGGCGAAAGCGGCGCTGCTGCTGGACCGCCCCGTAAAGATTTGTTTGACGCGCGAGGAAGTGTTTTATTGCCATCGGGGCAGGCATCCTGTGCTGATGAAATTCAAGACCGGGGTGAAGAAAGACGGCACGATCACGGGGATGCATCTGCAGACGCTGATTGATGGCGGCGCGTATGGATCGTACGGCGTCGCGAGCACGTTTTATACGGGCGCTTTGCAAACGACGACATACCACGTTCCTCGGTACAAATTTCAGGGGTGCCGCACGTTCACGAACAAGCCGCCTTGCGGGCCGAAACGCGGGCATGGGACGGTGCAGCCTCGCTTTGGGCAGGAAGTGCAGCTCGACAAGATCGCGGAGAAATTAAGAATCGATCCGGCGGATTTGCGGCTGCGCATCGCGGAGTCTTCAAATGCCGTGACGGCGAATTTTTTCAGGCTGAGTGTAGTGAATCTGTCGGAATGTATTCGGCGCGTCGTTGCGATTTCAAATTGGAAAGAAAAGTTTCGCAAGCTACCGGAGGGGCGCGGGGTGGGCCTGGCGTGCTCTGCTTATTTGACGGGGGCTGGGCTGCCGATTTATTGGAACAAGATGCCGCATTCGGGAGTGCATATCAAGTTTGACCGCGGCGGAGGTGTGGCGGTCTTTTGCGGCGCGACAGAAATTGGGCAGGGATCGGATGATGTGCTCGCGGGAATCGTCGCGGAAGTTTTGGGGCTGGAGACGTTTGACATTCGTTTGTATACGGGCGACACGGATTTGGGGCCAGTGGATTTGGGTTCGTATTCGAGCAGAGTCACGATCATGGCGGGCAATGCGGCGCTGCAAGCGGCGGAGCGCGGGCGAGACGTCATCGCGGAAGCTGTTTCGGAAAAACTTGCCGTTCCAAAGGAACGATTGCGATTCGCGGACAAACGCGTTTTTGATTCCGCGGCGCCGGAGAAGAACGTCGCGTTTGCAGAGGCGGTGTGCATTGCGGAGGCGCGCTTCGGAACGATCGGCACGATGGGCTCCTACGCTCCGCCGAAATCTCCGGCGCTTTACAAAGGTGGAGGGGTGGGCCCTTCGCCGACGTATTCGTACACCGCTGCAGTCGTCGAAGTTACGGTTGATCCGGCGACAGGCTGGATCACGGTGCCGAAGATTTGGATTGCGCACGACATCGGGCGGGCGCTGAATCCGACGCTCGTGCGCGGGCAAGTGGAAGGCAGCGTTTACATGGGTTTGGGCGAGGCGCTGATGGAAGAACAGGAGTTCCGGCGGCTTCCGAAAAAACTTTCGCACGCGCTGGTGCATAAATTTCCGTCGATGCTCGATTATAAAAGCCCGACTTCTCTGGACATGCCGGAAGTTATTACGGAGTTGATTGAGGAACCCGATCCGCGCGGGCCGTTTGGCGCAAAAGAAGTCGGGCAGGGGCCGCTTTTGCCCATCATGCCTGCGGTTGCGAATGCGGTTTACGACGCGGTGGGCGTGCGAATTGATGAAGTGCCGATCACGCCGGAAAAGATTATGAAGGCGCTCGCAGAAAAAAAGGCTGGGCGGGAGCCGCGTTATGGGCCTGGGAATTTTCCGCATGTCGAGTGGCCGGAGGCGCTGCGCGTGCCGCCACCATGGGAAGGCGGCGATGGAAACGCGGTGAACGATGTCCCACAGACGAGCAGGCGCTCGACCGAAAAAGAAAAGGTGCTCAGCTCATGATGCGGCTGCCACTTTTCGAATTTCGCGCGCCGCGGACGCTCGAGGAAGCAGCGCGCATTCTGGATGGCGAGGAAACGAACGCCATGCCGCTCGCCGGGGGAACGGATTTGCTTCCTAACATGAAGCGCAGGCAACAAGTCCCGAAGACTCTGATGAGCCTGCGTTACATCGAAGATTTGACACACGTTCAATTGGAGCATTCTGGATCGCGACTCGGGGCTTGCTTGACTCTCGCGGACATTGCGGCTGACGAGCGCTTTCGAAACGGTTTGACGGCGCTCGCGCAAGCGGCTTCGTTGGTGGCAACGCCGCCGATTCGAAACATGGCTACGCTGGGCGGCAATCTCTGCCTCGATACGCGGTGCAATTACTACGATCAGAATTATGAGTGGAGGAAGGCGATCAACTTTTGCCTGAAAAAAGACGGCGATACCTGCTGGGTCGCGCCGGGAAGTTCGAAGTGCATGGCAGTTTCTTCGACGGACACGGCGCCGGCGCTCATCGCGCTGGGCGCTCGCGTGCACCTGGTCTCGCGAAACCAGGAGCGCGAAGTATTGCTCGCGGATCTCTACAACAATGACGGCCTGGACTATATCAAGCGGAAGCCCAACGAAATCCTTGCACAAGTTTTGCTGGATGACCTGCACGGATGGAAAAGCACCTATTGGAAACTGCGACGCCGCGGATCGTTCGACTTTCCGGTGCTGTCGGTAGCCGCCGCTGCGCGTATTTCTGGTAACGGCGTTGTCGAAGAGGCGCGCATCGTAATTGGCTCGGCGGCGTGCCGTCCGCTGGTCGCGGTGGACGCGGCCAAATCGCTCGCAGGGCGCGCGTTGAATGCAGATACTATTGCGGAAGCCGCCATTCTGGCGGCGCGCATAGCCAAGCCGCTGGACAACACGGATTTCGACATGAGCTGGCGAAAGAAAGTGGCCGGAGAATTCGTGACCCTCGCGTTGCGTGAGCTACGCGGCAACGATATGCGCGGCGAGCGCGAACGCTTCATGAGCACGCATGCGTTCTGATCACCCGAGGAATGGAAGGAATCGCAGCCAAGCGCGGGGACGATCGGAACAGACTGGAGCGGATTTCGGGGCAACGCTCGGGGCCGATTCACGTGACGCGCTGGACCGTCATTGCACGCTCAACTGATTCATCGCTGTTCGCACTTTTCCATGGCATCGACCTTTTTAGCGACGTGCTTTGGCTTTCGTGCCTCCAACTTGGCGCGCGCATCCTTCACAAAACCGACAAAGCGGTGCGCCAATTCCTTGATTCGCGCGGATTGGTGCCGTTCGATCGCTTCCGTAGGGATAAGCTCTGTACCCACGCCGATGGCGGTGGCGCCAGCTAAAATAAAATTGGCCGCTGTCTGTTGATTCACACCCCCTGCAGCGATGAGTGGAACCTGCGGCAAAGGGGCCCTCAAAGCCTTGATGTAGCTATCGCCGCCAACCTGCGCGCACGGAAATACTTTGACAAAGTCCGATCCTGCCCGCCACGCGCTAATCACTTCTGTGGGCGTCAAGGCGCCGGCCAGGACCGCGACATCGTTTTTAGCGGCGAATTCGATCAGCGCCGGATCGAGTCCCGGACTGGTCAAGAATCCCGCGCCGGCGTCGACGCATTTTCGCGCCATCTCGATGTCCATGATCGTGCCAGCGCCGACGAGCATCTTGGGATGGTAACGAACGAGATGGGAAATCACGTCAACGGCCCCGGCGACCGTCATCGTAATTTCCACGATCGGAATTCCACCGTGCGAGACCGACTCCGCGGCAAAATGCGCGTCCTCTGCCGACATCACCCGAATCCCGGGAACGACACCAATCTCTCGAATGAGGGCGCACACTTCAGTCTTTTTCATGATGGAATTCCTTCCGATCGCCCGGATGTCTCATAGAAAGGCAGATTGAAGGCCGCCTTTCAGGCATGGTTTTTTCACCGGCACTCTTGCCCGAGTGGCCCGTCTCCATGAAAGACACAAATCGTTTACACAGCCTCCTCAGGCTGCGGAAGCTTATCACCATCACGGGCAAACCAAACGTAGAGTGTCGGCAGAAGAAAAATGCTCAATACCAGGTCAGAGATGAGGCCTCCGACGATGACGATGGCAAATGGGCGCTGCGAATCGGATCCGATGCCGTGCGAGAGAGCCGCAGGAAGCAGCCCCAGTATTGCGACCATCATGGTCATCAAGATGGGCCGCAGCCGCAGAACAGCTCCTTCCGCGGCGCCTTCTTCAATTGTGTAACCTCTGGCCCGAAGTTGATTGATGTACTCGACCATGATGACGCCTGTCTGCACCGACACGCCAAAAAGCGCGAGAAAGCCGACTCCGGAGGAGACACTTAGATTCGTATGCGTCATGAGCAAGGCCAGCAAGCCGCCCAGGGGGGCCATAGTTACGTTTGTCAAAATCAGCAGCGCCCATTTGATGGACGTGAACATCGCATATAAAAGGATGAAGATCGCCACGATGGTGACGGGAAGCACGATCATGAGCCGGCGCGCTGAGCGCTTCTGGCTCTCATATTCGCCCGCCCAGTCAATCGTGTAACCTACGGGCAATTTAACGGCGGCGCTCACCTTCCTTATCGCTTCCTCCACAGTGCTTCCCAAGTCCCTGCCACGCACGCTGAACTTAATCGCGACGTATCGCGAATTAGCCTCACGGTAAATTTCTGACCCGCCGTCCGTGACGCTGGTCTTAGTCAATTGCGCCAGCGAAACGCGCTCACCCGATGGCGACAACAAGCGGATCCTTTCAATTACCTCCCGCGTGTCCCGATACTCTGGCAAGTAACGGAGCACAAGGTCGTATCTTTGTTCGCCGATCAGCACTTGGCTAAGCGCGTTCCCGCCCACTGCGGTCTGAATCGCATCCTGAACATCGGAGACATTGATGCCGAATCGTGCGGCCTGGTCGCGGTCCACTTCGAAATTGAGATTCGGCTGGCCGAGCAAACGGAACATGCCAAGATCTTCGACGCCGCGAATTTTGCCCATCACGCTGACGACCTGGTCCCCCTTCTCTTCAAGTATCTTGAGATTATCTCCATAAATTTTCACCGCGAGCGCGCCTTTTACGCCGCTCACTGCCTCCTCCAAATTGTCAGAAATCGGTTGAGAGAATCCCCAGAATACTCCCGGGATTTTCTCCAGCTCGCGGTCCATCGCGTCGATTAACAAATCTTTGTTTTGATGGAAGATGGGACGCCATTTTTCCTTGGGCAGCAGGTCCACAAAAAACTCGGCATCGAAAAATCCCGTCGTATCCGTCCCGTCATCCGGGCGCCCGATCTGATTGACAACCTGAGGGACCTCCGGAAACGAGCAAAGCACTTGGCGGGCTATCTCCGCTATCCGGGCGCTTTCGGTGGGTCCCGTGCTCGGCGCCATCGTCCCGCGAACCCAGATGGCTCCTTCATCCAAATGGGGGAGGAACTCCGAGCCGATGACTCCGCCAAATGCCAGAAAGCCCGCGAATGCAAGTAAGAGCAAACCTGCCCCCACTGTGACCATGCGGTTCCGAATCGTCCAAGTCACAGCATTTCTGTAACGAGCCGTCAGAAAGCTCATCACCGGGTTTTTCCATTCCTTGACTCCCGACTGGAAAAATAAGCTCGCAAGCGCTGGGGCAATGAGCATGGAAAAAATCAGCGCACCGAGCAATGCGAATGCCACCGTCCATGCCATCGGCTTGAATAATTTCCCTTCGACCTGCTGCAAAGTGAATATCGGCAGATAAGCTGTGACGATGATGGCGATGGCGAAGAACACCGGCCGCTGCACTTCGTGCGCGGCGTCCCGAATGTGCTCCATGGGAGGACGCTGCTCTCTTTCATGACGATTCAGATGGCGGACGATGTTTTCGATCATCACCACGGCGCCATCAACGACCATGCCAAAATCCAGCGCGCCCAAAGAAAGCAAATTGGCTGAAATATGCCGCAGATCAAGACAGATGGAAGCAAACAGCAAGGCAAACGGAATGGTCAAGGAAACAATCAGCGCGCCCCGGACATCTCCGAGAAAAAGGAAGAGCACGATCACGACAAGGATCATTCCCTCGCCGAGATTGTGCAGCACCGTATGGGTTGTGAAGTGGACTAGGTCGTCGCGGTCCAAATACGGCACGATCTTCACTCCCGGAGGCAGTATGTGGTCGTTGAGTTTTTGGACGGCGGAGTGGATGCCGTCCATGGTTGCGGCGGTCTCCGCGCCCTTCCGCATGAAGACGATGCCTTCGACCACGTCGTTATCGTCCACCACCACGCCGTCCGCGCGATGAATGGCCTTCCCGGTCTGGCCCAGACGAATCTTCGCGCCTTGCGTGACAACGGCAATATCCTTGATCCGAATCGCCGTGCCTCTCTCCGTTTTGAGAACCGTTTTCTCGATATCGGAAACATTTCGGATTAATCCGACGGCGCGAACATTGACCTGCTGCGCGCCCTGTTCGATGAAGCTGCCGCCTCCATTGGCGTTACTGTTGGCCAGTTGCTGCTCGACCTGGGCGAGACTCAGGCCGTAGGCAACCAACTTGTCCGGGTCAACGCGGACTTGATACTCGCGGGTTAGCCCGCCGAAGGACGAATCGTCCACCACATCCGGCGCGGCTTTGATGTACTTGCTGATGACCCAATCCTGGAGCGATTTGAGCTCCATCAAGTCATAGTTGGGATTGGTGCTCTGAACCGTGTACCAGTAGACGGAACCGATGGGACTGAAGTCCGGCCCAATCTGCGGCGAAACGTTTGTGGGCAACGTCACCATCGACAGACGTTCCAATGTTTTCTGCCGGTCCCAATCATTATTGGAGTCATCATCGAAAATGAGATTGACAACGGACAGGCCCGCCAACGATGACGACCGAACATGCTGAAGGTGCGGGATGCCGTTCATTTGAATCTCGATCGGGATGGTGACTTGTTGCTCAACTTCTTCCGCCGCGCGCCCCGGCCATTGGGTAATCAGCTGGACCCAGGTGTTCGCGACATCCGGGTAAGCTTCAATTGGCAATCTCTCGAAAGCAATGATCCCCCACAAAAAAATGGCCGCGGCCACGCTCAGGACAATGAAGCGGTTGTTGAGGGCAAACGCTACAAGCGCGCGAATCACTATTGTTCCACCGTATTCTGGAACTCAAGCGCGTTCTCGATGACTTGTTGGCCGGGCGCGATTCCCGAGAGGACCTCCTGCATGTTGCCCGGAAGCATTTGGCCGGCGGAAATCTCGAGACGGCGGAACTTCTTGTCTTGCGCCGGGACATAAACCCAATCGCGGTCGTGAAGGTGCAGAATCGCCGTAGCAGGAACGGCTGCATCAATCGTTTTCTTTTGGCCGTAGAATGTGGCCGTCGCAAACATGCCCGGGCGCATGATGCCAGGGTTGTGGACTTCAATCCTCACTTTCGCAGTTCGTAGATTGGGATCGAGGATGGGGCCGATATTGCTGATAGTTCCCGCAAAGACTTTGTCGGGATAAGCGTTCAAGCGAACATCAGCCTTCTCGCCGAGGTGCACGGTTGGAAGATCGTTTTCATAGACGTCGCACAGAATCCAGACGTACGTGAGGTCCGAGATCGTAATGGGATTTGGCGAGCTCAGGCCTTGCACGCCCGCGGCGCTTGTAACCTGCTGATCGGTGATGACCCCTGAGACGGGAGCGTGAATATCTACAACGCCGGACGGCTGATCAAGGGTGCCATTGCCAACCACGCGGAGCTTTTCGGCGGTCGTCTTCACGTCCACCTGAGCCTTGGTTTCCGAGTCTTGCGCGACTTGAAAATCGTTCAAGGAGATCGCGCCCTTGTCATAGAGCAGCCTTGCGCGTTCCGCTTGAGTTCGGGCGAGTTGCTCATCCGCCAGAGCTTTTTGATAGTCGGAATACGCTCCAGAAATATCGGCGCTTTGCACGCGCAGCAGGACTTGCCCCTTTTTAACCGTGTCGCCCAAACGGGCCATGATTTCCACGACGCGGCCCGTAGCGAGTGTTACAACCGGCACGGTGCGGGACACGTCCGGGTTAACTGTCGCAGTCACAGACAATTGCGACATCGCGGAGTGCTCGACCGCCACCTTCAAAGGGTATTTTTCAGGGTGATCGACCTGAAATACGTTGGGATCCGGGGCGTTTTCCACCCGCAGCGGCGGCGGCGCCCCCGCATTCGGATCGCTGGAGCCCCCTCCACAACCTGTTGAAACCAAACCTAGTAGAAGGCAGAGCGCCAGCGTCTCTTTACCCCTGGGTCTCATCGATTGGCCTCACCTCGCGCCGCAAAATTGAATTGATTCGCTGGATGGATGCTTTGAAATAAGCACTTGGGAGGGTAAAAGGGGGAGTATTACAGTACGATGAACACGGCGTCGGGCGCGTGGCTCCCAAGCCGGGTCATATATTGGCTCCGTAGAACGAAGAGGCATTGCGTCTGTCTCCCGGGACTTGATACCATACCCCCATAGGGTATACAAGCCAAATGTCACATACCTCTCGCGAAAAACTCGACCTCGTCGCTCGCACCAAGAAAGTCATCGGCCAGCTGGAAAGCGTCCTCCGCGGACTCAACGAAGACGAGCAATGCGAGGAGGTGCTGCAGCGCCTGGCCGCCGCGCGCGGCGCCATCAACAGCCTCATGGGCGAGCTGATGGAAGACCACATCCGCAATCACATGCCGCGCAATTCCAAATCTTCGGAAGAAGCCGCCGACGACGTCATTCACATCGTGCGAACCTATCTGAAGTAATGTAAATGTATGTCGCGTTTGCCGCTGTTTTTCTGTATCTTCCGTGCACCCATATTCCCCAGGGACGAATCGAAGGCGGGAGGGAGACAGCATAGTGACGCGACTGCTCGCTGGTTTGCTTTTTGCAGCATTCTTCTTTACCCCGTCATCGCGGGCCCAGGCGGGCCCCGAAGAGGGCGGGCACGACCTGCAAGTGTGGACCGGCGGCGGCCATGGATTGAACGGGAGCACGGCCAGCAGCGACGTTTGGAACGTGGGCGTGCGCTACGGATGGATATTGACCGCGCCGCACGGGCCTGGCTTTTTGCACGGTGAATTCGAGTATGCGGTCGATGTAGTGCCGGTTTTCATGGTCGTCCAGCGCACCGGCAACGCATACGGGTTCGGCTTGAACCCCTTCGCGTTCAAATGGAATTTTACGAAGCCGCGCAAAGTGGTTCCCTACTTCGAACTCGGAGGCGGCACGCTCTTTACAAATACCAATGTGCCGCCCGGTAGCACTTCGCGCATCAACTTCACGACTAGCGGCGCACTGGGATTGCATTTTCTGCAAAGCAAGTACAATTGGAACGTCGAGCTTCGCTTCATGCATATTTCCAACGCCGGGCTTGGCGACTTCAATCCCGGCATCAACACGCTCCAGCTTCGCGTGGGCTTTGGTCGGTTCACGCACCCGCACTAGCCTGCGCACCCGCGGCGCGGTAAAATGGGCATCGTAACGTGTGTATAGAATGCCCTCGTTCACCGTGGTATCGTTCGCTTTGCAATAATCGTCATCCAGATCGCGGATCATCTTGGAGGGATATGTCATGAAAATCGCGGGAATTGTGATCGGAGTGCTTTTGCTCGCCGGATTGGGTTTCGGGCTTCGTGGAATGCGCGCGGATGGCAAGGCTCCAGCCGTTGGCACTCACGCGCCCGACTTTACACTCAATTCGCAAGAGTCCAAGCCCGTCAGCCTGCATGATTTCAAAGGCAAATGGGTCGTGCTGTACTTCTATCCCAAGGATTTCACGAGCGGCTGCACTATCGAAGCGCACAACTTCCAGCGTGACCTCGCTCAATACGAGCAGAAGAACGCCGCGATCGTCGGCGTCAGCGTGCAGGACGAAGACTCTCATCAGAAGTTTTGCACCAAGGAAGGGCTGAACTTCAAGCTGCTCGCGGACACCAAGGTGGAAGTCTCGACGATGTATGACTCAGTGATGAATTTTGGCGTTGCCAAGCTCTCCGCTCGCCATACTTTCCTGATCGATCCCGACGGCGTTGTGCGCAAGGTTTTTCTCGACGTGAAACCGCAGGTTCACAGCGAGGAAGTCCTGGCTGCGCTCATGGAATTGCAAGCCAGCCCCTCGAAATAAATCCCGCTTCCCGGAGGTTATTCATGAATCGCAAAATCCTCGCGGCGCTGGCCGTACTGTTCTCGGTGGCTTTCGCCCTGGTGCTCCACGCCAATCCTCTGAAGACGGAATCTGTCAGCTACAAAAGCGGCAATGAAACTGTCAGCGGATTTCTTGCGCTTCCCGCGGGGCCTGGAAAGCATCCCGGAATCGTCGTCATCCACGAATGGTGGGGACTGAATGATCAAATCAAGGACGAAACACGGAAGCTCGCCGGGCAGGGATATGTGGCTCTCGCCGTCGATCTCTATCGCGGGAAGGTGGCCACGACTCCGGAAGAGGCGCACGAACTAATGCGTGGCGTTCCCGACGACCGCGGCATGCGCGACCTGGAGGCAGCGTTCGACTATCTCGCCGCGCGTCACGACGTCGAGGCAAACAAAATCGGCTCCGTCGGATGGTGCATGGGCGGCGGCTGGTCCATCAAATTGGCGATGAGCGAACCGAAGCTCGCGGCCTGCATCGTAAATTACGGCTCCTTGCCAACGGAAGCATCCAGCATCGAAAAAATCAAAGCGCCGGTGCTCGGAAATTTCGGAGCGGATGACCGCGGCATTACGCCGGATTCCGTCCACGCGTTCGATGCCGCCATGAAAGCCGCAGGCAAGTCCGTCGACGTGAAAGTTTATGAAGGCGCCGGCCACGCCTTCGAAAATCCCAACAACAAAGAGGGCTACCGCCCGGAGGCGACGGCCGACGCCTGGGCCCGCATGACCGCATTTTTGCAGAAAACTCTGAAGTAGGCTGGCTCAGGCATCCGTTCCCTACCCACTCGGGAGGCCCCAGCGGCTTGCCGCCGCGCGAGCTCCGTCATCGCCATGGGCCAATCCCCAACGATTTCGCCTTCTTCATGAGATGTTTTCAATCCGCCGACGTCTAACCTCGAAAAGGCCCTCGGAGTGATTCGGTGAATCGGAATTCTGAATTTGACACTCTCCGGATCCTCGCGATATAAGCCTTACAATTCCCGGTTTATGAGTGGTCATTTCCAGGTGCATCCAAGGGGAAGCTCGTCTCTTTCCGTGTCGGGGCCTAAAGCTAGTTAAAAGTACGGACACTCGTCATCTAGGAGGGGCGATGAATAAGCGCATTCTATTCCTACTTGTCTTTATAGGGCTTTTTCCAGGGCTTGCTTCCGCACAGATCGCGATCACGGGCAAAATCACGGGGGTTGTTACCGACTCGTCCGGGGCTGCGATTCCCAATGCGACGGTTACCGTCAAGAGTACGGCCTTGATGGCTCCGCGCAGCACAACCACCTCGGCAGAAGGCGTGTATCTCTTCGACCTACTTCCGCCAGGCACGTACGACGTCACCATCACCGGGAATGGATTCCGTACCGAAACCCAAACCGGTGTGGTGATCACCGCGGGATTCACTGCAACCGTTAGTCCCAAGCTGCAAGTAGGTGAAGTCACCCAAACGGTCCAGGTCGAAGGTGAGCCGGTCGTTGACTTGCAATCCGCACAAACCTCGACGACCTTCGATCAGTCTCTATTGCAAAACATCCCTAGCGGCCGCGATCCATGGTCCACCGTCGCACAGATGCCCGGGGTGACCTCCAGCACCTTCGATGTCGCTGGAGACAACAGTTACCAGCAATCGGCCATGCAGGTTCACGGCAGCACGCAGGCGGAGCAGATCTATAGCTATAACGGTCTTGATCTGAACTGGCCGGGCTCCAATGGCGGCTACACGCAGTTCTATACCAATCACGACTCTTTCGATGAATTCCAGGTCGTTGCGGACAATGCTCCTGCTGCGGTGCCAATCGGCGGCGTCTACATGAACATGGTCACGAAATCGGGATCCAATGAATTGCACGGCCAAGCGGCTGTCTATTACTTAACAGCAGCCACGCAGGCTGGCGTTAACTTTCCAATGTACAACGGCAGTCCCGTCACTTCCGGCTCGCCTTTCGACAGCACTATGGACGCAAGCGCAAGTCTCGGCGGGGCGCTGATCAAGGACAAGTGGTGGCTCTTCGGTTCTTACCGCCGTTACGATCTGCGCCAGGAAATTCTTTCCGTCACCGATCAAGCGGGAAGCCCTGTGGTCGATGTGAACCACCAAACCAACACTGATCTGCGAAGCGATTTCCAGGTCAACTCGAAGAACAAATTCAGCTTTATCTGGCTTTACAACGGGCAGAATCGCTTCTTCCGACGGGATACCGCGTATTCCTTCGTCACCCAGGAAGCCAGCTGGCTTCAGATCGAGCCGGCCTACATTCTCGAAGGACTTTGGACTAGCCAGGTCACCAATAACCTCATTCTGGATTTTCGCGTTGGCTACAACAAAATCGTTTTCCCGCTAAGCTACCAGCCCGGCGTGACCAGCTCTGACCTAAACGTCCAAGACGTTGCCCTCTCCACCGAAACGGGTGCGGCGCCGTATCAATTCGCGAACCCTGCTTGGGTCCTGAAGTGGACTGCAGGCGGCTCCTGGTATAAGCCCAATTGGGCCGGCACGCACAACATCCAATTCGGTTTCGAGTGGGGGAAGAGCTACAACTCCTACATTTACAACGTGAATCAAGGCATCAACGTTATTCTCAACAACGGCACGCCTTATCAAGTTCTCGCATACAACACGCCTACGACTCAGAAAAACTACTTTCGCGACACCAGCTTCTTTTTACAGGACACGTGGAACATCAAGCGCCGCCTTACTCTTAACATCGGCCTGCGCTACGACAACTTCCGCACCTACTATCCCGTCCAAACCAGCAATCCCAACGAGACCTTCCCTCAACTCTTCCCGATCACTACGTATGCGGCCTCAGGGAACCTGGTTGATTGGAACAACGTTTCGCCCCGCATCGGCGTCGCCTACGACCCGACCGGCAAGGGCAATTCGGTCATACGCTTCGGCTACGGCATCTATTATCTAATGCAAGGCACTGGCCTCGCGGAAACTGCTAATCCCGTCGGACTTTCCGGCAAGTACTACACCTGGACGGACACAAACGGCGATGGCATTCCCCAGCAAAATGAATGGCTGCCCAATGGGGCAAACACCATTCCCGTCGGCGCGTTTGGCGGCTCCAGCACGCATATCAATCCCAACATGAGCCGCCCGTACTCGGAAGAGATCAGCGCCGGTTATGAGAGGCAGATTTGGGGCGATCTCCGGGTCGGCGCGACCTACTACTACCGCACCAAGAAAAACCTCATCGGCATAGAGAACACGGCTGTATCGGAATCGGACTACGTGCCGATCACAGCTTTGAATGGTAACCCGATCGTAAATCCCATCACGAACCAACCGTTGACCCTTTACAGCTTTCAGCCCGCTGATCCCACAAAATACGGCGCCTTCAATTACGTTGTGACCAACATCCCCAAGCTTGATACCAATTCCTATAACGGCGTCGAATTCACCGCCGTCAAGCGTCTGTCGCACAAGTGGCAGGTTCTTGGCGGTTTCACCATTCAGCGCCAGAAGGGCGTCTATGGCCGAGGTTTCTCCGACGAAGCCACCAGCGACAATTTTACGGATCCCAATTACGACATCAACCGCAACAACAACTACCTGAATCTTGACGCAACCTACGTCTTCAAGGTGGATAGCACGTACGAACTGCCCTGGAAAATTGGCACTAGCGTTAACTTCCAGCACTACACGGGTTTCCCTCTGCAGCCAACGGAGACTTTTGGCGTTCCGGATGGAAATTCTCCGGCCGACATCATCAGCGAGTCGGTCATTCTCCAGCCGGCCGGCGTCCTGCGGCTGCCTAGCGTGAATATGCTCAACTTGCGCCTCTCACGCGAATTTGCAATCCACGGCGACAAGTGGCGGCTGACCCCAAATGTGGATTTCTTCAACGTGACCAACGCGCAGACGGTCATCGGCGAGGTAACCACCTACGGCGGCAGCTACCTTTATCCCTATAGCACCATCAACCCCTTCGTGGCGCGCTTCGGCTTGCGGTTAAATTTCTAGAGCCGCTGGCCGTTGCCTAAATTTCGAATATCTCGCCGTTCCCAATCGGGCGGGTGGAGTGATACCTTCACTCCACCCGCCGGTCGGGCTTTCAGGGCTTGCTTCATTTTTCGTTTTCAATAGGGGGAGTCATGCGCAGTAGAACTGAAGCGGTTCAAATCCTGGCTTTGATTATTTCAGTCCTTTTCGCAGGCGCCGCGCACGCGCAGACTTCCAGCTCCAAATCTCGCCTGACCATCGAGCAACTCGTCGAAATCAAGCATCCCTCCGATCCCATCTGGTCGCCCGACGGCAAGCTTGTCGCATTTGTCTGGGATCGCGCCGGCATTGCCAATCTCTACATCGCTAACGCCGACGGCAGCGGCGAACCAAAGCCGCTCACTTCCTTCTCTCAAGGCCAAGTGGCTGGCGCGTTCTGGGGCGAAAACAGTGATCTCGTCTACTTTCCACACGATGGCGAGCTGTGGGAAGCGTCCATTTCCGGCGCGCCTCCCAAGCCAGTGTGGAGCAAACCTGATCCCGGAAGCGGTTTTGTCCCCTCACCGGACGACAAGCGAGTTGCCTTTGTCCGCAGCAATCACGCCGCTGGCGAAGACGCGTCTAACGGGGCCGATCTAATCATCCGCTGGCTTTCCGATGGAACGGAATCGACTACCGCGCACGACGACGTGAGCATTCACGAAATTATCTGGTCGCCCGATGGCTCATCCATTGCCTATATCGGCGGCGCCAAAGTCATTCATCACGACGAATCGCCCTCTTATTCCGGCGCAAAACTTATCTACCGCATTTCCGAATATGTTCCGGGCCAAATCTACGCTCTCAAGCTCGCAGGCGGAAGTCCTATCCCCATCGCCAAGCCCGCCGAATACGGCGGCCTCGCCTGGGTCGACGCCTCCCATCTGGTCTTTGATGGCGAATCCAGCGATTTCAAAAACTATTTCATCTATCTCGCCGATGCGGCCACCGGCTCGACCAAGACCATTCACGAAATCCACGAGGAAAAATTCTGGAGCATCCCCGATTGGGGCGAAGCAGGCGCGCAACCTTGGCCCTCTCCGGATGGCAAGTGGATCGCCTTCCTCAGCGATCAAGACGGCTGGGACCATCTTTATGTCATGCCCGCATCGGGTGGTGACGCCGTTCAAATCACCAAAGGAAAATTCGAAGCTTGGCGCCCGGCGTGGTCGCACGACAGCACCCGTATCGCCTTCGACGCCAATCTCGAGGATCATCCCGGCGACCGTGTCCTGGGCATCGCGAAAATCGGCGACAACCCCGCGCACGCCGAAGTCACCTATATTCCTTCCGAGCCGGGCACAAATATCGAGCCGCATTGGTCCGAAGGCGACGGACGTCTCGTCTATCAGCACACCGATCCGCGCAACAGTGCGGATCTATTTACCATCGGCACTAATCCAGGCGCTCCACCAGTCCGGCTCACAAGTTCCATGCCTCCGGAAATGGATCACTCCCAATTTGTCGCACCCCAGTTCGTGCATTTTCCCGGGCCGGATGGACAGCCAGTTCCCGGCTGGCTCTTCCTTCCCAAAAATCTGGACAAGACCAAAAAACATCCTGCCATCCTCTGGATCCACGGCGACGGCGTGAATCAAAACTATGACGGCTGGCACGTGCAGCGAAACTATGCCGTCTACTACAGCATTCACCAATATTTTCTTCAGAAGGGTTACGTCGTCTTCGCTCCCGATTATCGCGGAAGCATCGGCTATGGCCGCGATTGGCGTACCGGCGTTTACATGGACGTCGGCGGCAAGGATGCCAAAGACGCCTGGATGGGCGCCAACTATCTAAAGACCCTACCTTATGTCGATGCAGACCGCATCGGCGTCTGGGGCTTGAGCTACGGCGGCTTTTTTACTTTGATCGCCATGACCGATCAGCCCACGCTTTTCCGCGCCGGCGTGGATGTCGCGGGCGTCGTAGACTACGCGATGTATTATTCCGATCCCTACCACGGCGGTTGGACCGCAAGCCGCATCGGCACGCCCGAACAAAATCCGCAAGTCTACGCCAACGCTTCGCCGATTTCGCACATCGATCGTCTTGCACGGCCGCTCCTCATCCTTCATGGCACCGCCGACGTGAATGTTCCCTTTCTCGAATCCGTCTGGCTCATCGACGAGGCCCTCAAGAAACACAAAGGCGATCTAATCTCCTTTATGATGTATCCAGGCGAGTTTCACTACTTTACGCGGGAGCATGTGCTTCTCGACGCATGGCATCGCGTCGACGACTTTTTCGATTTGCATCTGCGCCAGGCTGGCAAGCCTCAGGCTCATTGACGCGAGTCATCAATTCGCGTGTAATCAGGCATCAATGGCCAGGTTCTAGAATTAGCTTTTGCACGCGCCAATTCAAAAGCTCGGCCACGTACAATACGTTTTCCGACGGGCAGGCGATTTCGTGTATCCATCCGAATTCGCCAAGCTGTTTGCCTGACTTTCCAAACATTCCCAGCACTTTCCCATCGAGACTGAGTTTGTAAATTCTTCCGGGAAACGCGTCGGAGGTGTAAAGCACCTGATTTGGTCCCGGCGTGATGCAAATGGTCCACGGCGCGCCCGGAGCCATCGTGCCTGTTGTCGCTGTTGGTCTACCCCCGATGGCCGGCCGCGCGTCCGCAGGCGCCGGCACATCAATCTTTATCTGCCTCAGAAATCTTCCGTCTTCATCAAACACCTGTATTCGGCTATTGCCGCGGTCCGCCACATAAACATTTCTTTCAGCGTCCACGCCAATATTGTGCGGCGTGCGGAATTGTCCCGGCTGATCGCCAGGCTCGCCCCACGATTTCACCCAATTGCCGTCTTTGTCGTATTTCGCCACGCGCGAATTGATGTACCCGTCGCTG
This sequence comes from Candidatus Acidiferrum sp., assembly GCA_049792735.1. GTDB lineage: Bacteria > Acidobacteriota > Terriglobia > Acidiferrales > UBA7541 > Acidiferrum. The sequence goes on along the minus strand of JBARBE010000252.1, from coordinate 43,768 downwards.
ATGAATGTGTTCCCCGCCGCATCCCAAGCCATGTCCGTCACTTGCCGGAACATTCCGTCCACAGGTGGCAGTGGCGGCTTCGGATGCTTCAGCGGGCCAGTGCCTTCGTCAGACGCCTCCTGCTTGCGCCCAAACACCCTCACGACGCGGCCTTCGGGGTTGAATTTAATAACCATGTCCGAACCCTTGTCGGCCACCCAGATGTTGTCCTGCTTATCCACGCGCACGGAGTGCGCGAACGACCACGCATACAAATTGTGCCCGATCTCGCGCACGAATTTTCCGTCCGCATCAAATTCCAGCAATTGTGCTGCACCTGCCCCGTACGCCGGCCCGGTGCTATTACCGCGCGAAAAAACAAACACGTGCCCTTTGGAATTGACCGCCACACCTGCCACTTCTCCTAAATAAATGTCCGGCGGCAATTTTAAAAACTCGGGCACAGAGTGGTATCGAATCTCCGGCGGCTCCTGCGCAAAAAGAGCCCCAGCCGCAAAAGGCAAAATCAGAGTCAAAACAAAAATGAGCCGTTTCATACCGATCACCTCCTCGTTCAGCGCCCGCATCATACGCGCCTCGCCTTGCCCACGCCAATCCTGTGTGTGCTAAAGGCTTCCTTTACATTTTCTCAACATCAGACGGCCAAGGTGGCGCGTCACGGATAATCGGGAAGCGCTATCCTGTCGGCCAGATCGCGGCCAACAGCCAGGTCCGCAATCCACCGAATCGCCATGAGTTGGAATATCTTGTTGCGCAGAAACAATGAGAACTTCGATTTCGGTGCAAACGAACTGGCAAAACGCAGTGCCGCCTTTTGTTTGCGCAGCACGAACGGTCCAAATAATTCTTCGTACTTCTTAAAAGCCACCGCGTAGTCGCCGCCAGCGCGGTGCAGCTCACCCGCAAGGATGTACGCCGCGACCATGGCCAACGCCGTGCCCTGCCCAGCGAGCAGCGACACGCACGAGGCCGCATCGCCAATCAAGGTCACTCGCCCCCGCGACCACAAACCCGGCGCCGCCTCCATTCGTATCTGGCTCACACGATCGAAATAAAAATCCTCGCTGGACTCCATCGCCTCCAAAATTTGCGGGCATTCCCACCCGCTGCTCCCAAAGCGTTTCCGCAGCAATGCCTTTTGCGCCTGAACGTCGTCGGCTGCCGTCTGCTCGCTATCCGCAAACGAAAAAAAGAACATCGTGCGGTCGCCGCGCATCGCAAATCGCGCTACCTGCTGCCCGACTTCCGTATACATCACATAAACCAACTCGTCTCTCGGCCGGTAACCATCCACCGCAAACGCCGCCGCCCTGTATCCCAAATCCTTTTCGAATTTGCTCTCCTCGCCAAAGACTAGCTCGCGCACCCGCGAGTGAAGTCCATCCGCTCCCACAACCAGATCAAACTCCTGCACTCCCCCGCGTTCGAACGTAACCTGAACGCTTTTCTCCGTCTGCCCGATACCCTTCACACTGTCGCCAAATATCGTTTCGATTTTGCCCTCGATCTTGCCAAAAATAGCTGCCGCCAATTCTCCGCGGGGAATACTGGTAAAGCGTCCATGTGTCATGCGATCAAATGCATCGGCAGAAAAACCCGCAACGCGCTTCCCACTAGCGTCTACAACTCTTACCTCGCGGACCGCATATCCCTTTTCTTTGATTTCCGCCAAAACTCCCATCCGCTCGGCAATCTCGAACCCAGCGCCCCAAAAATCAATGATGTAACCACCGGTTCGTAGCCCGGGCGCCGCTTCGACAATAGTCGGCGTGAATCCATACTGGAGCAGCCAGTACGCAAGCGTAGGCCCCGCAATCCCCGCTCCCGATATCAGGATTTTCATCGCCAGAAATAAATCATGTGCGTCGCCGAATGTCCAGGCGGCGCACGCACTACTAGATTAATTTCCCGTTAAAGTCTTGTACTGCGTTTTCGTGAGCGGCACAACCGAGAGCCTTCCAATGCGCACTAGGGGCGAGTCAGCGAATAATTTATTCGCTTTAATCTGCTCAAGCGGAATCGGCTTTGCAATCGCCTTTCCCGCTTTGACCTTCACCATCGGCTTTTTCGGATCAGCCGCATCGACGGAAACAACAGTCGCCGTTCCCACCGCGCTTTTGCGGTCTCCGGTTTCGTAAATCACCAGCCGCGCCCCCGCCTCCATCTCGCGAAGATTTTTCACCGCCGTCGGGTTGGACACTCCGTCCCACACCGTGACGCCATCCTTCTGCAAATCCGCAAAAGAATATTCCGATGGTTCGGTTTTCAGCAAATAGTCCGTGGACATTGCATTTCCACCTTTCAAGGCGCCTTTGCAGCGACAACTCCAATGTCCGCAATATTGTCCCCTTTTTTCAACGAAGGCACCGCATTGATGTGCAAAATCACGCCCGCCGCAGGCGCTCGCGCATCCAAAATCACCTTCCCAAAATAATCCGTGACGTACCCAATCTTCATTCCCTCCGCAACATACGTCCCGCGCTGCACCTTCGGATACCAAATCCCTGGCCCGTCCGAAACGACTTCAACTGTTTTCTCCAGCCAGACCGGATGCTCGACGAACTGCGGCTCACCGGGAATCATCTTCAAATAGCGCATCGTGCTCAGCGTCCCGTTCACCAGCAACGCCACATCATCCGTCTCAACCGTCCCGGCATGTCCGGCTTCGACCACAATCGACGGCTTCCCCCGCAACGAAGCCGTGTTATCTAAATACCGCGACGCCGCCGGATCCGTCGGACGATCATTCCAAATGATAATGTGATCCAGGCCGAACGCGAGCACCATCTGTTTCGAAACACGGTCCTGCTCTTCTTTGCCGACCGCTCCCCAATACGCATAGGGCCGTAAATTCTCATCCAGATCGCCACCGTGGTAGTCGATCAAATAATCGCAGTGGTCCACCACGTCCTTCGTAATCATGTACAACACCCGGTCCGTTTGCGTTCCATCCATTTTCCCTGGGTAATAACGGTTCATGCTTTTGTTGTCGACCGGATTCACATGCGGCACTTTCTGCTCGAACGAAGCGATATTCACCAGCGGCACCAGAACCACCGTGCCGGAAATTTGCGCTGGATCAAGATCGCCAATTAATTTCTCGACCGCGATGATCGAAACGTATTCCGTCCCATGCGCCCCCGTAACCAGCGCCAACACCGGTCCGGGCTTCGCCCCGTTCACGACGACAACCGGAATGTTCGTCCCAGCATCGACACCAGCCGGAACCTCGATATAGCCGTTCGCCTTTTGCCCAGGCGCGGCAGAAGCCGTCCCAACGGTAAACCGGGTTTGCGCGTGAAGCGAAAATCCACAGAGTGGTGCGAGCAGCATGAAAGCAAGTACACTTCGCGCGATACGCATCATTCTCCTCCAGCCTTCACGGCTGCCGGCGTAGGTGAAACAGGCGTCGCCGGCGTGGACTCGCCTTTAACATAGTGCGCATACCAGGCGAGATACCGCTCCAGCCGATCCTTGATGTGCGACGGCACGGTAAATCCATGATATTCGCCGGGGTACACAACGAGTTCCGTCGTTCGTCCAAGCGCCTTCATCGCCTCATACATCTGCTCGCCTCCGAGAACCGGCACATTCGCATCGAGATCACCGCCCATGAAAAGCGTCGGCGTCGTAATGCTTTTCACCCGCCAGAACGGCGAGATTTTGTCCCACAGCGCCTGGTGGTCCCAAGGGTAGCCGAGTTCGATCTCATACTCCCTCTGGTAATGGTCATGTCCGTAGAAACTCGTCAGCAGCGCGACGCCCGCTCCGGAAATAGCCGCCTTGAACCGCGTAGTTTGCGCGATGATGAAGTCCGTGGAAATTCCGCCGTATGACCATCCGCCAACCCCCAGCTTGTCGGGATCCGCGATTCCCTGCTCCAGCGCGTAATCCACCATGGCTACATCGTCTTGGTAGTCCTTATTGCCCCAATCCGCATAAATGGCGTCGCAGAATTTTTGTCCGTAACCCGAGGAGCCGCGCGGATTGGGCAGAAGCACCGCGTATCCATTCGCCGCGAAAAGCTGTGCGAGATGGTCGAAGGAAGCGGTGTATTGGCTTACCGGTCCGCCGTGAGGCCGAAGCAGTGCCGGATATTTCTTGGCGGCGTCGAAATTCACGGGCTTATAAAGATAGCCGGCCACCGATGTCCCGTCTTTGCTCTTAAAATGAACGTATTCCACTTTGGCCAGGCGTAATTGCGAAATCAGCGCATCGTTCGTCTGCGTCAATCGTGTGAGATCGCCCCCGTGCTGACCAAAAATCTCCGCCGGGCGGTCGCTTGTGCTGATCTCCGCGGCGATCGCGTCCTCCTTGCCAATCGAAAACGCCCCTACAGCGAGTCGGCCGCCGATCACCCGGGTAATCTCCCCGCCGCTGACGGCGATTCGGCAAAGATTTTGTGTGCCATCATCGTCCGCAATGAAATAGATCGAGCTGCCGTCGCTGGAAAACCGCGGCTGGCGCACGCTGCGATCGAATGCGAGCGTGAGGACTTTCGCCACACCTCCTGAAGCCGGAATAATCGCCAAATGCTGCGTCGAGTAATAGAAGAGGTGCGGATCCAATTCCGTCACGTAAGTGATCCACTTTCCATCGGGAGACCATGCGGGCTGATCGTCAGGTGCTGGATTGGTGGTGATCTGAATCAGATGTGCACCTTTATCGGTGTTGTCTGCTGCAACCACCCATATATTGCTGTCACGCGTCGCGTCGGGATCGGGCTGGCTGCGATTGCTGGTGAACGCGATCGACTTACCGTCAGGAGACCACGCGGGTTGCGCGTCGTCGAAATCGGCGGACGTGATTTGCGTAACCGCCTTCTTCACCACATCGAAGACATAAAGATGATGCCGCCGATTGTCCAGATAGCCGATGGTGTCCCTCTTGAATTGCAGCCGGTCAATCACCCACGGCGGCTGCGCTTTCGGCTTGCCTTCGGACTTTTCTTTGTCCTTTTCCTTTTCCGCGTCGCCCGGCTTGGGATCCTGGATGACCAAGACAAGTCGGGAACCATCCGGCGACCATTCAAAATCCCCAACACCTTGAGAAATGTCAGTGAGCCGAAGCGCTTCGCCGCCTAGCCGGTTCAACAGCCACACTTGGGTTTTGCCCCCATCCCGCGAAGAAGTAAACGCAAGATATTTTCCGTCCGGGCTCCAGCGCGGATGTCCGGAAGAGACGCCCTCCGCGGTCATCGGCAGCGCATCGCCGCCGTGCGTCGAAACCATCCAGATGCGCGTTTCATTCTTGTCTTCCTTGAGCATCTTGGTCCGCACAGTGTAAGCGACCCACTGCCCATCCGGGCTTAACTCAGGCTGCCCCACATCGCGAATCCGAAAATAATCGTCAATCGTGATGTCGCGAAGCGCAGTGCCGGGCCGCGCTTGCGGCGCCGCCGCAAGGGCAAAGCGGGCAGAAACCGCGAAGCCAAAGCACAACAGAACAAAAACGAAACGGCGGACCATTTTCATGCCAAAAACTCCTCACTATGGAATGCGGACCGAACCCGGCGAAGTGTATCAGAGGCGGGGTGTCCGGATGTCTAGAAAAAGAGATAGCATAGCCGTTTGGCAATCGTGTGAATTCGCTCGAATCAATCGCGCGGCCGAAGAGATCAATCAAGACGTTCCGGATGTTTTGGAATAACAACCGGCAAGCCGCCAAGCGCCGCAATGTTGAATTAGACGTTAGCGCGATTAGGTGGCCGGGAATTGACACCACCACCTGTATGACGTATCATATGCGTCACGCGTGTGTGACGAGGGAAAAAACCTAGATGCTGTCCATTCGACTGAAGCCGGGAATTGAAAAACGCTTGTCTCGCCTCGCCAAGGAGACAGGGCGGACAAAAACCTTTTACGCCAGCAAACTCATCGAAGAAAATCTCGAGGATCTCGAAGACCGCTACCTGGCCGAAGCCCGTCTGGAAAAGCGAGGGAAAACCTATACCAGCGCGCAGGTGCGGAGCGAACTTGGCCTGGACGATTGAATATGACGAAGGAGCGCTCGTCGATCTCAAAAAGCTTGATCGCCAAATGCAGCGAGAGATTTTCGATTACATGGAAAAACGTATCGGAAAGGCCGAGGATCCGCGCACATTCGGCAAGCCGCTCCGGCACAGCAAGTTCGGTCTTTGGCGCTATCGGGTTCGCGACTATCGAATCATTTGCGAATTACGCGATTCACATCTGAAGGTCTTAGTCGTGGCCGTAGGACACCGCAGCACAGTTTACGAAAGATGAGATGTAGTTGGCTGAGGTAGGTCTGCGGGGCGGCGCGACAATCACGCGATTGCTAAAAACAGGAAAATCACATGTACATCCACATGTTTGCGTTTCGATTTAAGTCCAGAGTAACGGCGCAGCAGAAAGAAAAAGTCACCACTGAAGTCTCGAAATTGAAGAGCCAGATTCCGCTCATCCTGGATTCCTGGGTGGGCATGAACGATTCGCCGCGCGGCGGCGGCTACGAATTCGGCGGCGTCATGAAATTCGCGGACAAAGCCGCCTGCGAAGCCTATGCTGCACATCCGGTACATCAAAAATTGTTGAGCTGGCTGAAGCCATTGATCGACCCGATTGAAGTGGATTTTAGCGTTAGCCAGCAGGACTAGATCGAGCCTGCTGTCGCTCCGCGCGCTCTCCAGCCGCCTTGGCTTGCGAAGGGCTCTTTCGTGTGAGATAGTACGTAATATCACTACTTTTGGAAATGAACATGGAAAAGACCGTTTCAGCCGCGAACGCAAACCGCAAATTTTCTGAACTGTTGCGCGGAGTAAAAAGAGGCCGCACTTACCTGGTGACCTCCCACGGCGAGCCTGTCGCCAAAATCGTGCCTGCCGATACAGAAACGGGTGTAGCAAGCAGAGCACTCGCGGCTCTGCTGGAACGTTTGGAATCGCAGCCAGCCGCAAGGGGAGTCAAAGCGCGAAGACGGTGGACTCGCGAGGAATTGTATGAGGACGGCAAGTGAGAGCCGCCCTCGATACAAACATTTTGGTCTACGCCGAAGGCGTCAATGGCGCGCTGCGTAAAAGCGAAGCTCTTGCTTTGGTCAAGAAGCTCGCTCTCGGGGTGGGCGTTCTGTCGTTACAGTCCCTTGGAGAGTTGTTTCGCGTCCTGGTACGGAAGGCGAACTGGAAACCAGCGGTGGCCCGTAATGCCGTGCTCGGCTGGTGGGACGTTTTTCCCCTCGTGGATACTTCCCAAGCCGTACTCGTTGGCGCCATCGAACTCTCCGTTACGCACAGGCTAAATTTTTGGGACGGCGTAATCCTTGCTGCCGCGGCTGAAGGTGGCTGCCGGCTTCTCCTCACCGAAGACCTCCAGGAGGGTTTTTCGTGGCGTGGAGTCACGGTCGCAAATCCTTTTGCCAAGTCGCCGCATCCTCTGCTGGCCCAGATGCTGCGCGGGACACCGTAAGAGGCTACTCATAGCGAAGCGCTGTGAGCGGGTCGAGCTTCGAGGCTCGATAGGCAGGCCAGAAACTGGCGAACGCGGCCACGGCGGAAAGCACCGCGATGGCGATAACCAGCGTCAACGGATCGCGCGGCTTCAGCTCGTATAACAGCGACTTCGCCGTTTGCGCCGAGGCCAGCGCCAGCCCTGCGCCCGCGATCAAGCCAATGAGCGTCAGCAAGCCGGCTTCGCGCAAAATCAATCCCAGAACATCCCCGCGAACCGCTCCAATCGCCATCCGAATGCCAATTTCCTTTGTGCGCTGCACCACCATGTACGAGATGACCCCATAGAGCCCGATGGCAGCGAGCAAGGCGGCCAAGAAACCGAAAAAGCCGGAGAGCGTGGCCATCAGTTCATCCGGCAGCAGCGAATCGTGGATGCGCGTCTTGAAGATTTTGAAATCAAGATCGATTCCCGGGTTCACATCGGCAATGGTTTCTTTTAGCGACCCGATCAGGCTCGTAAGCGGCAGCGAGGACCGAATCAAAATCTGGTCATCGGGACGCGGTTTTTCTTGCTGCGTGGCCGGAAAATAAATAAACGGCAAATATTCCTCGTGCATGTTCTGAAATTTATTGTCTGCCGTCACTCCGATAATCTGATAAAAGGGCCGGGGCCGTCCTGGTGCCTCGTGAATGCAGAACCTCTTGCCGAGCGGATCCGCGCCTTTCAGGATTTTCTTCACGAACGCTTGATTGACGATCGCAACCTTCACCGATGTCGCCGTGTCCTGATCGTTGAAATCGCGGCCGGCGAGCAGCGGCGTTCCAATGGTTTGGAAGTAGCCCGGGCCAAGATAGTTGAGCCAAGCAACACCCGCATCCTTATCCGAGCCTTCGTTAATGATGTCCTCATTCCACGCACTCCCCCCAAAGGGGACAAGCATGGCGTGCGCGGCGGACTGCACCCCGGGAATCGCCCGCACATGTTTCACGAGGTCGCGTTTGAACTCGGTATAACGTTCCTCCGGCAGTTTTAAATGCTCGAAGTCGATCGTGGCAATCAAGATCCCATTCTGCTGGAATCCGACGTTTAGTGTCGTGAGGTTGCGGAGGCTGCGGACAAATAGCAGCGCGCCCATCAGGAGGACGACCGAGAGGGCCACTTGAGAGACAACCAGGATGCGGCGGAGGCTAAAACGTTCGCGCCCACCAGATGAGCCGCGGCTGCCGGACTGCAATAAAGTGGCTGGCTCCGCGCGCGTGGCGCGAATGGCCGGTGCCAGTCCGAAGGAGATTGTGGTGATGACGGCAAGCGCCGTCGTGAAGGCAAGCACCCGCCAATCCATGCCCAGATCGAGCAAAATTTGATTTTGAGGAGTGCTGATGAACGCGATGAGTCCGCGGCTCACTGCGTACGCCAGGAATAGGCCGCAAAACGATCCGGCGAGGGCGAGCAACAGGCTTTCTGAAAGTAGATCGCGAATCATGCGCCATCGCGTCGCTCCCAGCGCCCGCCGTATGGTGATCTGCCGTTCGCGCGCCCCGGCGCGGGCCAGCATCAAGTTGGCCAGGTTCGCGCAGGCAATCAGCAGGACCAGGCCGGAAATTCCCAGAAGCAGCCAGAGTGACGTTTCAGAATCTTCGCGCAACTCGGAAAATCCCGTGCTCGCGGAAAATGCGCCGAACTTGTACTCAAGATAGTGTTTGATGCCGTCTGCGTCGTACACCGTTGGAATGGTTTCTTGCAGGATTTGCGGGGTGACCGCGGCGATTTGCGCGTTGGCCCGCTCGATCGTCCAGCCCGGCTTCAGCCGGCCAATCGACGCGAGCCACCATCCATGGCGCATGGTGAGACGGTTGTTGAGCGGGTTAAGGATAGGCTCGACGCAAATTGGAACAGCTACGTCGTACGTGTCGCCGACGGAGATGCCGTTGAAATTCGGCGGAGTCACGCCAACGATTTCAAAGGAGCTTCCGTTGAGGCTAAGACGTTTCCCGACGATCGCCGGGTCGCCGCCAAAATTCCGCTGCCAGAAAGCGTAGCTGATATTCGCTCCGCCGAGAGCGCAGCCGGGGCGGTCGTCCTCGGGACCAAGCAGCCGCCCGAGAATCGGCCGAATTCCAAGCACGCTGAAGAAATCGCCGCTGACGCGAATTCCCTTCGCGTAGCGGACTTCGCCTCCGGTTGCAAGATTGAAGCGATCATCCGACCACACTGCAATCTGCGCGAAACCTTGCTGGAGCTTTTGAATTTGCTCCCAAATCGGAAACGTGAGCTGCGAATATTGACTCGAAAAACTCCCGGATCCCCAGTGAAAGTTGGATATGCGAATCGTGCCAAGTTCTTGCGGATCCTTGACGGGGATGGTGCGGAGACGAATGGAATCAATGAGCTGGAAAATGGCCGTATTGGCGCCGATGCCTAGCGCGAGTGTAAGTATGGCGACGATAGTAAAACCGGGGCTGAGGCGAAGCAGGCGGAAGGCGTGGCGAAGGTCGCGCAAGAGATTGGTCATGGTTCACCCTATGGCTAGATAAGACGAATGAAACCGGCAAAGGTTCCGTGGCGTGCGAAAGTTTGCCAGCGGCGGGAAACGGAAAAGAAAAGAGGGGCACGATCAATCGTGCCCCACAAGGAGTTCGGGAAAAATTAAGACGGATTGGCACCGTGGTGCTTTATCAGAAATTGCGCACGGGCACGGGTTTCGGCAGAGGTTTGCGGGGGATCATTTCGTCGCGGTTGGCGGTTAGGTAGACGAAGCTCGCGACGATGACGGCCATTTGTTTCATGTCGGGTTCCTGGATGCGCTCGTAGACGTCCATGTTGGAGTGGTGAGTGCGGGTTTCGTAGTCGAGCGGATCCTGGATGAACTGGAAGCCGGGGAGGCCAACGGCGTCGAAAGAAAGATGGTCCGTGCCGCCGGTATTGCGGATGGTGAGCGTGGTCATGCCGAGGTCGTGGAACGGGACCATCCAAGCGTTGAAGATTGGAGCGACCATCTCATTGCCCTGGAGATAGACACCGCGGATTTTGCCGGTGCCATTATCGATGTTGTAGTAGGCATCGAGCTTGGCGTGTTCGGGAGTGATTTTGATGAGATGGGTCGCGGGATCTTCGGCGTTGGGATCGCCGAAATGCTGTTTGATATAAGCGCGCGAGCCGAGCAGGCCCTCTTCTTCCCCGGTCCAGAGAGCGATGCGGACGGTGCGGCGCATTTTCAGGCCGGTAGCTTTGAGGATGCGAATGGCTTCGAGCATGACGGCGGACCCTGCGCCGTTGTCAGTGGCGCCCGTGCCACCTTGCCAGGAATCGAAGTGGCCGCCGAGCATGACGATCTGATCGGCTTTGGATTTATCGGAGCCGGGAATTTCGCCAATGATGTTGAAGGAGTTTAGATCGTCGTCATAGAACTTGTTCTGGATGTCGGCATACATGGTGACGGGAATTTTCTTTTCAAGGACGCGCACGATGCGGCCATAGTTTTCGCTGGCGACAGCGACGCGGCACGGGGCGGGAGGATCTTTTTCCTTGTCGCGGCCTCCGCCCTGCTGGACGAAGACGGTGCCATCATCGCCGCGGGAAGGTTCGACCCAGACGGCGACGCCTTCATCGACGAGGAACTTCTGCACTTTCAGCTGAAAATCGCGGCGGGCGCGGAATTGGGCGATGCGTTCTTCCAGATCGTTGCGCGAGCCGGGCACGGGTTGCGTGGCCAGGTCGGCGAGTTCGGCGTCGGTATAGCGATGCGCTTGCGGATCGAAGCGCTCGGGGCTTTCGGGTATGGCCTCGGTTAGAACAAATTTGCCTTTGAGCTGGCCCTTGTACTTGGCGAAGTCTTCGTCTTTAGTGATGGGGGCAAAGACGGCGTCAGCCGTGACGGGGCCGTTGGTGCCGGGAGTCCAAGCTTTGGCGTAGGCAATGAGCGGGAAAGGATGCGGCGCGATAACTTGCACCGAAGTGCGTTCATTGGACCAGCCGCGACCGAACGCCCATGGCTCGACGTGTACATTCGAGAGCTGCCACTGCTTCATTTGTTCGGTGGTCCAGTTGGCGGCCTCCCTCATGTCGGGCGAGTTGGTGAGGCGTGGGCCATAGACATCAGAAAGATAACTGATAATTTCCATGATCTTTGAGGTCTTCGCGTCGAAGCCTTCTTCGCGAATTTGATGGATGGCCGCCAGGTCGGTCTCACTGATGGCCGGGGCCTGCGCTCGAAGCGGAATCACCGCCAAGAGCAATGCAAAAGCTATCGCCACACTCGCATGCTTACGCACTCTTCTCCTCCGTAGTTCGTTTCGCGATGCTTGGTTCTGTTTGGAGCCGCCACAGGGTACCGCTTGCATGGGATGTGACGGCAGGGGAAGAGATTGCGTTTCATTTGCGGGGCTGTGAAGAGGTCCGAGATGCGACGCAAAGAAGTAAAGAGGTAATGACTTTAAGAACTGAAGACAGAACGAGAACGGTGCCATCGGACGGAAGAGATGGGGACAGACTCCGCAGCTCGGTCCGGATAGACGCCGCACGCTGAGGTAGGGTAGAGGAGAGGGGCCTCCCCCCGGGTTTTTTTCGCAACTGCACATTCTAAAGGGTTTTAAGTCCTTCGTTTTGAAACTGCGCATTCTAAAGGGGTTACGGGCCGATTTTTCGAAAGTGCGGATTCTAAAGGGGATAGCGCTTAGTGATGAGTGATTCGGGGGTAGATCAGAACCGGGAAAAGCAGATCCCTCGGGTTGCTCGGGCTGACATGCGTGGGAGTCGAGAACGAGGGGACGAGAAGGCGTCGGAGCGGCGCTGGGCGGATTCGGCGGACTGAACCGTTCGCGTCTCTCTTCAGTACTCAGGATGAACCTGATGAACACGAGGGATGGTACCACGGATTAGCTAGGGAGTAAAAGTATTTACAGGGAAAGGTCGAAAATAAGGGTTGAACGGTCATTAGCAGGAGCGAACGGCGCCCTTTGGAATGGGCACAAACTCAAAGACCAAAACGCAATGACGTCAGTCTTCGCGATAGCGGATGCGGTCGTGTTCGACAATCCAGAGCTGTTGTTCAGGTGATCGACTGGCGAGAACAGGCAGCAGACGCCTCAGCAAGGCGATAAGCGTAAGTTTATCTTGAGCTCGTGAACGAAATACAACTATGCCGGAATGAAGTTTCGGGGGGTAAGCCTGAACATTGGCGAAATCCAGGTCGAGTGTCAGTAAAATTCTATCTTCCGTCTGGCACCGTTTGAATAACGCCAGATCGTCCGCTCCGGTTAGCTGTTGATCGGCAACCGTATCCGCCTCGTGACCGGCATCCCGAAGCATGGTGGCATGTTCGGCAGGCAGATTTTCGTCGACTTTGAATTTCAAGCGGTAGTTTCCAGCGGTAGGTCTACGGTTCCCTCGCGCGCCAGCTCAGCCGCGTAGGCCAGGGCCGCGTCGATATCCGCCTCCACCAGGCTCGGATAGCTTCGGAGAATCTCTTCGCGAGAAACGCCGGCGGCGACATTATCGATCACCACGGAAATCATCACGCGCGTGCCTCGCACGCACGCGCGGCCGTGACAAACCGCCGGATTGACGCTAATTCGCTCTCGCCAGTTCTGCATTGCTCTATCTTAACCCCAATTTCCTTTGCTTAGTGTTAGTAACACGCTTCTCGTGCGTCCCTTCAGCCCGCAGACGAGAGGGAAGGAGAATAGTGACCCACGATTTGTCAGAAAGAAAAGCGCAAACGGTAGGCCACGGGAGATTTTGAAGCGGGCTAAGCGGCTGCCATCCGACCCGAAGTTGCGCTAAGGCAAGCTTCCAATGAAAACATTCATCTCGCGGAGCACGTCCTCTTCGTTCGAGGAGAACACTTCGTGCCTGGCGTGCGGCAGGCGCACCACGCGCGCAGAAGGCACGCCAGCTTGGAACGCCTTCGCCTGTGCCTCGGTTGTAACCGCAGTCCGGGCTTCGAATGCCGCTCGTTCGACGGGATCACCGCCCGGTAGGTCTTCAAAATTGGGCGGAAGCGCGTAGATGGCGAGAATTGGAACTGGAATGTGCGTGTACTTTTGTCGCCCCGCATGGATTGCCGGAATCGCAGGAGGAAGATGGGCTTCCGCTTGCGCATACGCAGCCAAAAGCGCTGCGGGAGTCGCCTGCAGATCTTTCTGTCTCTGTCGCAAGACCCTTTCCAACCTTGGGAGGTCCGTCTCCAGCAGTTCCTGAATCAGTGGTCGTGTATCCTGCAGGAACTTCGATTGCAGCTCTTCGAGTTTCCGCCTCGATTCGATCACTTCGATGTTCAGGTCGCCAAGGGACCTGTCGTAGTACGCGTACGAATAGGCGGCGTCCAGGTACACCAACCCAGCTACTTTGTCGGGATAGCGGGATCCGACCGAGCTGAGCTCTTGGCCCGCTATGGAATTCCCAACCAACACCGGGCGATTCACGTTCAATGCCCTAAGAACTGCGAGTACGTCGTCACCGAGCCGGTCGGCCGAGTAGCCAGAGGGAGGAACACTGGAGACTCCGAACCCGCGCCGCGTGATGCCGTAGACGTGATAGGAGGGTGTAAGCCTGGCAGCAAACTAGTCGTACGTGTGGGCGTTGGCTCCAAGGCCCCCCAACAGGACCAGAGGCCGTCCGGAGCCGCCCCAGTCAACCACTTCCAGCTTTACGCCAGCTTCCACTTCTATAAACTGCACGTGATAAGGAGTGGGAGCGGCCAGCCACGCGGATTCCTTCGTCGCGCGCCGCAATTCGAGCGGCAGCGATTTCCCCTGCGTCAAGGTTCCGGTGATGGAGTTCGCGTCGGCACTGATAGTCCCCTCGTAAGAGCCTTGAATCGCATTGATAGCTAACTTGAGGGAGTGGCCTTCGTGGACCACAGAGTCGATTGGGATCGGCTGCATGGTCTGATCGACGGGATGAAAGGTAGCTTTCCACCCGCCGTCGTCTGCCGCAGCAATGCGCACGACCAAGCGACGCTTCTTTTCGCCGATTGTTCCTTGCCAATCTCCAACGATGCCTTGCCCTTGTTCCATGACCGGTCCCTTCCTCCGCCAGTTGTTTTGTTATGTCCCCAGGGCCTCACGGAGGAATTGGGGCGGCCATCCCTGGTCCTTAGCCGCGACGCGAAAGCCCGGATCCACGGTGAAATATCTGGTGCGCTGACCATTCTTCCAACTAATGTGGACCTGGTATACGTCGCAAGGCTCCAGCCCAAGGGTTCTGACATGGCGTACGAGCCCGCTCTGAATCCCCGCGAGGAACAGCAACGACTCCCATCCCGCCTTCCTGCGCCGCTTATTTTCGCGAACCGGAATCGGAAGGAAGCCGGACACCGCATTAGCGTCTATGGGGTGCGAGACGCTTAGGAGGACTGCCAGGAATTTTTTCTCGAAGTACCCAATTTTCTCCATCAGCGAAGCGAAGAGGTCGCCCGTCCATTTCCCATGCGCAGGGACACCGGCGGAGAAATCAGAGGACGAACCTTCTTCCTCTTGCGCATGAGCTCTAAGGTATTTTTTGAGTTCTACAACCTCTTGCGGGGTGTCCACCCTGTACCACTCGCCTCGGAACTCGAACTCAATAGCCATAAGCCTGCGCGTACCCTTAAGGGTGAAGTTATCACCCTTAAGGGTGCTTGTCAAACCGAAAGTACGGCGCGTTGGTACTTACAACACGCGTTCTACGCCACCCCCCGAGCCCTGCTTTCAAGCGCGGCAACGCGTGCGGCTGAAGAAGTCCTCCTGAAACGACTCGGCGGGTAGAGGCGTTTGCTGTGGATTTGCTTATTCCGTGTATACTCCGGCGCGGCGAGAGCCCTGAAGATTGGGTGCGGGGCGGAAGAAGTTCAGGAGATTGGTGGGATGAGAGATTTGGACCGGCGAGCGTTTGTTGGGGCGGCGTTGGCCGCGTTTCCATTGGCGGTGCTGGGGCGGACGGGCAAAGTTTCGGGAGCGGCTGAAGAAGGGGCGGCGGTGAAGGCTGCGCTTGTGCCGCATGGCGAGGACCGAGAGGGTGAGCATCACAGCATCGGAGTGAGCACGACGGATTTCAAGGTTACGACGAAGGATAGCGGCGGAGCACTTTTTCTTTTCGAACACCACAATCACACGAAGAAGGGCGGGCCGCCGCGGCATTTGCACCACAACGAAGATGAGTGGTTCTACGTGATCGAGGGAGACTACATCCTCGAGGCCGGGACGGAGCGGTTCCATCTTGGACCGGGAGATTCGATACTTGGGCCGCGAGGAGTGCCCCACGTGTGGGCGTTTGTCGGCGACACGCCGGGGAAGCTGCTGATTGCTTTCGCACCCGCCAACAAGATGGAGGCGTTCTTTCGGGACAACGCGAAGCAGATGAGCGGCGGGAAGTATGCGAATGAGGCGGAGATGTACCGGGCTTATGGAATGGAGCTGCTTGGGCCGCCGCTTTCTGTGGGATGAGGACGTTAGGTTGAAGTTGGCGGAAGTGTGGGATCGTTGACAGCGGAAGCGGCGGTCCTACCCGGCCCCATCGGGCTGAACTCCAGGACGCCCCTACTCGGTAATTTTTCCTAGTTCGGTGTGGAAGCGATGTTTGCTTTCGTCGATTTCGAGGCGATTCTTGAGAACGAGTTTGGCTTCTTCGGCGGCAGCGCGCAGTTCGGGATGTTTGTTGCCGTCGATGGTGGTCATGACGGCGCTGGCGAGGCGCTGCAGGGAATTTTCCAATTCGGTGATGCGCTTCACGACTTCTGGCGCGGAGACTTGCGCCTTGACGTAAGTATCGAGCGCGACTTCGCCTTCGATTTTCTCGACATATTCGGTGATGGTGGTTTCGCCGTCGTTCACGGGATGGACGACTTGCGGAACGACGCCGGCGAGTGCATTGACGTTCGCCATGAGCGGATTATACCTCAGCTGAAGGCGGCTGGCGGAGACGTTGACCGCTGATGCCTACTGGGGTGCCTACCCTCTGGGTTTTGGATTTGCAAAGGGAAGCCCGGTCTCCTGCGGCAGTGCTGCGAAATACTTCACAAGCTCCGGACTCAGACCTCAAAGGTCATCCTCGGAAGGACGACGTTACATGATTGATTTGGGGGGAGTGGATGCGAATGAGGATGGATAGTTGGGGAGGAAGAGGTTCATGGCGGCGGCTGCGGCGAGGGCAGCAGCCAGGATGGTGAGCAAGGAAGTGTAGGAGCCGGTAAGGTCGAAGGCCCGGCCGAGGATGACGGGGCCGGCAGCTCCAGCGGCGGCGTAGAAAGTCCAAGTAATGCCGTAAAGCGTGGAAAAGGAGCGCAGGCCGAAATAGCGAGTGAGCAAATAGGGAGTGATGGCGGCTTCGCCCCCGGCGCCGACGCCGATAAGGGCAGAGGCGATAGAGCCAAAAGCAAAAGAATTTGCGCGAGCGAGCAGGAAAACGCCGGAGGCGGTAATGAGAGTGACGACGAACGCGACGCGAGCAGCGAAAAATCGGTCGAGAAGCCAGCCCACACCGATCCTGGCCAAGACGCTGGAACCGCCAAGGATGGACGCGCAAAGTGCGGCGTCGCCAGGCGAGATTCCGCGGTCCGTGAGCAGCGCGGAGAGTTGAGTGATGGCTCCGTTCATGCTGATGGAACTGACGAACAGAACAGCAACGATAATCCAGAAAATGTAGGAGCGCAGGCCTAGCTGCCAAGTCACTCCAGAATGTGCGACCGGGGCGGATTGTTCGTGGGCTGGTCCACGCTCCCTGATATAGCGCCAACTGAGAGGCAGGCCGAGGAGCAGGGCGATTGCCCCGAGGGAGGCGTAAGATGCCCGCCAGCCGGAGCGGCTGAGAACCGCCTGCGCGACCACCGGTAGGATCATCGCCCCCAAGCCCGCTCCCAACATAACGAAAGCCAGCGCGGTGCCTAAGCGCTGCTGAAACCAAGTGGAGATGGAACGCGAATAGGCCAGATGGGCGGCGCCGTTTCCGACCAGTCCCAAGACAATGCATACGGCGTAGAACTGCCATAAGTGCGAGCGCAAGAAGGCAAGCGAAGCGATCGCACAACCAAAAACGGCCATGCAAGGAAGAATGATGCGGCGAGGGCCAAACCGGTCGAGCAGGTGGCCGAGCAACGGGGAGACTAGGCCCAAGGTGATGGCGGCGAGACCAAAACCGAGCGAGACGGCACCGCGGCTCCAGCCGAATTGCGCGCCGAGAGGCTTCACAAAAACGGCGAAGGTGTAAACGAAGAGCGAGCCGAAGCCTGCCATCACGCCGAGGCACGCGGCGAGGACAACGCGCCAGCCGTAATAGCGGGGATTAAATTCGGTGAGGGTGGATGCGGGTTCGGAGTATTGCACTGAGTGTTTTCCTAGCCTTCAAATAGTGTGTGTTCTAGCCGCACTTTGTAGCACAGAAGAGATGCCGCGGGCGGGGCAGGCCTGGGGCGAACAAGATGCATCTCCACGGCTGCGAGAGAGGTGAGTGGTCATCCTCAAAAGGATGACCCCGCAGGAGTCGCCGGGGCGGGATCGGCTTTGACGTAGTGGGCGTACCAGGCGAGGTCGCGCTGGAAGCGGTCCTTGATGTGGGAGGGGAGGGTGAATTCGTGGTACTCGTCGGGATAAACAATGAGTTCGGTGGGGACGCCGAGGCGCTTTAGGGCTTGGTACATTTGTTCACCGCCGAGGACGGGGACGTTGACATCGATATTGCCACCCATGAAAAGGGTGGGGGTGGTGACTTTGGCGACGTTGCGGAACCAGGAGACGTGCTCCCAGACGGCGGGAGTGGCCCAGGGGAGGCCTAGTTCGGTTTCGTAATCGCGTTGATATTGGTCGTGACCATAGAGGCTGATGAATTCGGCGGCGCCGGCGCCGGAGATGGCGGCTTTGAAGCGGGTGGTTTGCGCGATGATGAAGTCGGTGGAGATGCCGCCGTAGGACCAGCCGCCCACGCCGAGCTTGTCGGGGTCGGCGATGCCCTGCTGGATGGCGTAGTCGACCATGGCCATGTCGTCCTGGAAGTCCTTATTGCCCCAATCCGCGAAGATGGCTTTGCAGAAGTCCTGGCCGTAGCCGGTGGAACCGCGAGGGTTGGGGAAAAGGACGGCGTAGCCATTGGCGGCATAGAGCTGGGCGAGGTGGGAGTATTCGGCGTAGTAGGCCCACTGCGGGCCGCCGTGGGGGATAAGGAGGGTCGGATATTTTTGGCCGGGGACGTAATCGACGGGCTTGTAGAGGTAGGCGGCGATTTGGGTGCCATCTTTGGATTTAAAGTGGACGTATTCGCCGGGGGAGAGTTTGAGTTGGGAGAAAAGGGCATCGTTGACGTGGGTGAGTTGGGTGTATTTGCCGTCGACGATGGAGAAGAGTTCGTCGGGGCGTTCGGTAGTGGTCAGCTGCACGATCGCGAGGCGGCCGGAGCCGTCGCCGACGGAGTAGTCGTTGATGGATCGGCGAGGGCCAGTCGGAGGAAGCGACGTGAGGTACGCTGGTTTGTCGAGCCGCCCGGCGCCGCGGCCTAAAGGATCCGCCATATAGAGGACCAACGCTCCGTCGTCATCGGCTAGAAATGAGATGAATTCGCCGTTTCCATAGAAGTGAGGACTAGAGACGTTGCGGTCGAGGGAGAGAGTGAGGACTTTGGCGAGACCACCGGAAGCTGGAGAGATGGCAAGATGTTTGGTGGCGTAATCGAAGAGTTTCGGATCGAGATTGGTGACGTAGGCGATGGATTTGCCGTCGGGGGACCAGGTGGGCTGGGTGTCGGCGCCGGCGTTTGTGGTGACTTGGGTGAGGTGGGCGCCTTTGTCGGAGTTGGAGGCGTCGACGGTCCAGATGTCGGAGTTGTAGGTGGCGTCGGGGTCGGGAATGGAGCGATTGCTGGTGAAGGCGAGTAGTTTAGAGTCGGGTGACCAGGCGGGTTCGGAGTCGTCGTAATCGCCGGAGGTGATTTGGGTTTGGGATTTCTTGTCGAGGTCGAAGATGTAAAGGTGGGTGTGGCGGCGGTCGAGGTAGCCGACGGTGTCGAGATTGAATTGGAGGCGGTCGATGACCCAGGGCTTGGTGGATTTCTTTTCTTTGTCATCGGATGGGGTGTCGGCGGCGGCGGGAGAGTCAGCGGAGGACGAGGTTCTGACTTTAGGGGCGTGGAGTTCGTCGGGCGTGGGGTCCTTCAGGATGAGGACGAGGCGGCGGGAGTCGGGGGACCAGGCGAAGTCGTCGACGTCCTGAACGGTGTGAGTGAGTTGCTGGGCGTCGCCGCCGAGGCGATTGAGAAGCCAAACTTGGGTCTTGCCGCCGTTGCGTTCGGAGAGGAAGGCGACGTATTTATTGTCGGGGGACCAGCGTGGGTGGGTGGAGGTGAGCCCGTCGGCGGTAAGGGGGATAGAATCGCCGCCGGAAGTGGGGACCATCCAGATGCTGGTTTCGGTTTTGTCTGTCTTAAGAGAGGCGGTGTCGATCTCGTAGGCGACCCACTTGGCGTCGGGGCTGAGTTGGGGGTCGTGGACGGCTTGGACGCGGAAGTAGTCGTCGATGGTGACGGGGCGGGGCGTCGATGATTGGGCGAGAGCGGGAAGGCAGGAGCTAAACGCAGAGACACAGAGTACGCAGAGTCGGAAATAGGCGATGGGCGAGAGACGCTTCATGCAGATGACTCCTGGGACGGAAATGAGTGCCAAAGCAAAACGCGGAGTTTAGCACAGAGGACGAGCGGCCATCCTCGGAAGGATGTCCGCACACAAGCACGGAGCGGCGTGCGCGTTTGATGAAAAAATATTCGGTGTAGTGCATTTTTTTGTTGCATGGAGGGACGAACCTAGTATTCTGCGAATGCGAACTCACTTCACCCAGCGCGCGAGTGAGGGACGCTTAGGAGGACGAGAGTAAAAATTGAGTTCTTTATCCCTGCCTGCCCCAATTCCCTCCCCTGCAATTTCAACAGCGAAAAAAAGAGTCGCAAAGCTGACGCTTTGGCCGCTTGTGGCGGCGACGTTTTTCATGGTATCGGGCGGAACATACGGGACAGAAGAGATTGTGCACGGAGCTGGGTACGGGCACGGGATTTTGATTTTGCTGTTTCTGCCGGTGCTGTGGTGCTTGCCGACGGCGTTCATGATCGGAGAGCTTTCGAGCGCGCTGCCGACCGAGGGCGGGTACTACGCATGGGTGCGGCGAGGGATGGGAAATTTCTGGGGATTTCAAGAGGCGTGGCTATCGCTGGCGGCGAGCATTTTCGACATGGCGATTTATCCGACGCTGTTTGTGATTTATTTGAGGCAAATGTCCCCGTGGTTCGGGTCGTGGGGCCATGGGGTGCTGGCGGGACTGTTTGTTGTGGTGACTTGCGCGATTCTGAATGTCGCTGGGATTCGCGTGGTAGGAATTACTTCGCTGTGGTTGTTCTTTCTGCTCTCGGCGCCGTTTGCAGTGATTGTGGTAATGGCGCCGTTTAGAGTGGGAGCTTTTGCAAACGGACATGGTGCGACGGAAGCGACGGGCCTGGGCTTGGTGGGCGGCGTACTTGTGGCGATGTGGAACTACATGGGTTGGGACAACGCGTCGACGGTCGCGCAAGAGGTGGAGAGGCCGCAACGGACGTATCCGAGAGCGATGATCGCGGCGGTCGTGCTGGTTACATTCACATATGTGCTGCCGTTCCTGGCGGTGTACTTGATGGGGATTCCGTCTTCGGCATTCGAAGCAGAGGGTGCATGGGCCACGGTTGCGGGATTGCTTGGTGGGAAGATTCTAGGCTTCGAGTGGTTGCGTTTCCTGATTGTCATTGGCGGAATGATGAGCGCGTTCGGGATGTTCAACGCGCTGGTGATGAGTTACTCAAGGCTGCCGCTGGCGATGGCGCGGGACGGAATGCTGCCGAAGGTGTTCGCGAAAACGAGCGCAAAGACGCATGCGCCGTGGGTGGCGATTTTGGCGTGCGCGGCATGCTGGGCATTGTGCCTGGGCTTCGAATTCGAGAGGCTTGTCACGCTAGACATTATGTTGTATGGCGCCAGCTTGATGCTGGAGTTCGTGACGCTGGTGGTTCTGCGGATCCGCGAGCCGGAATTGAAGCGCGCGTTCAAGGTTCCCGGAGGATTGGCCGGGGCGATTACCTGCGGGATATTTCCGCTGCTGCTGATGAGCCTGGCGATGGTGCAGAGCGGAAGCGAAACCATTCTGGGAATGAACGGGCTGGTGTTCGGCGGAATTATTATCGCGGGCGGAGTCGTACTGTATTGGGCGACTAAACCCTTGCGGCGATCGGTGATTGCTCCGGCTGCCACGCCGAACGCGGCTTACGGCGACTAAGCTACGGCGCGGCGGGCGCGCTGCTGGTATACTCCACAGTTCAATCCGATACTTTTTTCCATCAGGAGACCTGAATTGAAAAACCTGCGAAGGCTCTTGCCATTCCTGCTCGTGGCTGTTGCGGTTGTGTGCCTGCACGCGAAAGGCGCGGCGCTGGCACAAGAGGCGTCGAATGCCGCGCCACGATTCGATCAAAAATTCTTTGGCGGAATGCATTGGCGGATGATCGGGCCGTTTCGTGCGGGGCGTTCTCTGGCGGTGACGGGTGTGCGCGGGCAGGCGGACGTCTATTACTTTGGGTCGGTGAACGGAGGAGTTTGGAAGACGAACGATGCGGGGCGGACGTGGAATCCGATCTTTGACGCGGAGCCGGTCGGATCGATTGGGGCGATTGCGGTGGCGCCGTCGAATGCGAATGTGATTTACGTGGGGTCAGGCGAAGCGGATATGCGCTCGAGCATTTCCTCCGGAAACGGAATGTACAAGTCGACAGACGCGGGAAAAACCTGGGAGCGGATTGGACTGGAAGATTCGCGACACATTGCGCGGATTTTGGTTGACCCGAGCGATCCGGAGAAAGTTTATGTGGCGGCGCTGGGGCATGCTTACGGGCCGAACAAGGAGCGGGGAGTCTTTCGTTCTGCCGATGGCGGGAAGACATGGCAGCAGATTCTTTTTAAGGATGAAAATACGGGCGCGATCGATCTGGCGATGCAGCCGGGAAATCCGAAAGTGATGTTCGCGGCGTTACTGCAAACGCGGAGGCCGCCGTGGAGCATTTATCCGCCTTCGAAAGGGCCGGGCACGGGGCTTTACCGCTCGACCGATAGCGGGGATCACTGGGAGCAATTGACGGGACACGGACTGCCTTCGGAAGAGCTGGGGCGGATGGGAATTGCGTTTGCGCCGAGCAATCCGAAACGGATTTATTTAATTGCGGATGCGAAAGAAGGCGGGATGTACCGCTCGGATGACGGCGGAGAAAATTGGGAGCGCGTCTCGAAGGATCCGCGAATTTGGGGACGCGGTTGGTACTTTTGCGAAGTGAGCGTGGATTCGAAAGATCCCGACACGCTGTATGTACCGAACACTTCGATGTATCGATCACGCGATGGCGGAAAAACGTGGACTGCGATTAAGGGCGCGCCGGGCGGAGACGATTATCACCAACTGTGGATCGATTCGGACGATCCGCAGCGAATGATCCTGGGTTGCGATCAAGGCGTGATCGTAACGCGGAACGGCGGGGAGACCTGGAGTTCGTGGTACAACCAGCCGACGGCGCAACTTTATCACGTTGCTACGGACAATCGCTTTCCCTACTGGGTTTATGCAGCGCAGCAAGATAGCGGAGCAGTGGCCGTAGCGAGCCGAGGCTACTCCCGCGCGCTGAATTTTATGGACTGGCGGCCGATGGAAGCAGGCGGAGAGAGCGATTACACCGCGCCGGATCCGAACCATCCGGAAATTATTTATGGCGGAACGGTGGCGCGGCAGGATTTTCACAACGAGGAAGTGCAGCAGGTGCCGCCCACTCTTCTTTATCCCGCGGAATATCGCAAGACATGGACCGTGCCTTTGGTATTTTCGGAAATCGAGCCGCACGTGTTGTATTTCAGCGCGCAGATTTTGTTTCGCACGGCGGACGGGGGAAATACCTGGGAGAAAATCAGCCCGGACCTGACGCGCGAGGAACCGGGAGTGACGCCGAACCTCGATCCGGCGACGGCGGCGGATGCGCCTACGTCAAAACGGCGCGGCGTGATTTATACGATTGCGCCCTCGCCTTTACGCGCGGGCGAGATTTGGGTGGGAACGGACGACGGGCTGGTACAACTCACGCGTGACGAAGGAAAAACGTGGAAGAACGTGACGCCGCCGGAAGTGACGGCGTGGAGCAAGGTGACGCACATGGTCGCGTCGCATTACGTGGATGGCGAAGCTTACGCGGCGGTCGACCGTCACCGGCTGGACGATTTGCGGCCGTATTTATACCGGACGAAAGATTTCGGGAAAACGTGGCAAATGGTTTCGAACGGGATTCCCGACGGAAGTTTTCTGAATTGCGTGCGCGACGATCCGAAAGTTCGCGGGATGCTTTATGCATGCACGGAGCAGGGCGTTTATATTTCTTACGACGATGGCGATAACTGGACGCCGCTGCAATTCAACCTGCCATCAACTTCGGTGCGCGATTTGGTGGTGCATGACGATGATCTTGTAATCGCCACGTTTGGGCGGTCGTTCTGGGTGCTGGACGATATCACGCCGCTGCGGCAATGGAGCGCGAAGGTCGCGAGTGCGGATGCGTGGCTTTTCGAGCCGCAGACGACGTATCGCGTGCGGCCGGGTGCGGATGAAGGGACGCCGTTTCCGCTCGATGAACCCCAAGCGGACAATCCGCCGACTGGCGCGGTGCTGGACTACTACTTGAAGGAAAAGCAGACGGAACCCGTGCAACTCGAAATTTATGACGCGGCGGGAAAACTGGTGCGGCGCTATTCGAGCGCGGACGAGATGCAAAAAACGAATCCGGACCAAATCGACATCCCGATGTATTGGGTCCATGACGCGGAGCCGCCTTCGGCGGAGGCGGGGATGCACCGGTTCGTGTGGGATTTGCGGTATGCGTTTGCGGGAGCGCGGCGGAGATCTCGGCGAGGAGGCGGAGGAGCGCTGGCGGTCCCGGGACGATACACGGTGAAGTTGACGGCGGCGGGAAAGACGATGTCTGCACCGCTGGTGCTGAAAATGGATCCACGCGTGAAGACGAGTACCGCGGATTTGCAGCGGCAGTTCGTGCTGGCTTCGAAACTCGCGGCGGGCGTGGGAGAGTTCTCCGCGGCGGCGCAGAGGGCCGACGATTTGCAAAAGCAGATTGCGGCGCGAAGTAAAGAAGCGGCGGGAAACGGGGAGCTTGCCGCAGCACTGACGGACTTGCAGAAGAAAGTTAGCGAAGTGGCTGGCTCAGGAGCCGGCGGCGGCTACGGATTTTTTGGATTTTCTGTACCGGGCGCGGAGCCCACGACGCTCAGGCAAGTTTCGGCGGCTTATGGAGCGTTAATGGGCATCGTCGAAAGCGCGGATGTGGCGCCAACGGCGGACGCCGCAGCGGCGAGCGAGAAATGGGAAACAGCGGGGAAGGCAACGCTCTTGCGATGGCAGGCGATTCAAACGAAAGAGTTGATGCGTGTGAATTCCTTGCTTGAGAAAGAACACTTGCAACCGCTGAAAGTGGAGGAAGGGGAAAAGCCCCGTTCCTAATTGGGAGTGCACTCGAGGGATGTCGCCGGGTCTGGGACAAGTCGTTCAATATTATGGAGAAACCCGAACGCGACATTTGGGCGGGACGCGGGTTATATAAAAGTAAGAATAAGGGCGCCAGCCCAGAAGAGGACTCTCCATGAATAGGAATAGCATTACGAAGCAAATAATGGTTGCCGCCGGATTTGTGGCGCTGACCTTTGCGCCGGGAATCAGCCGCGCACAGGACACCGCCCAGCCGCCGGCGCAGGATCAAAGTCAGGCGGCCCCCGCCGCTCCAGCGCAGCAAACAGCCAAAAGGCATGGCGCAATGCAAGGGCTGAACCTGACGGAAGACCAGCAGACAGCGATGAAAAAAATCCACGAGTCGACAAAGGCGAAGATGGAAACTTTAAAGCTAGACGAATCGCTGACGGCAGACCAGAAGGCGGCGCAGATTCATCAGCTGCGGCGCAGCGCGCGGGTGGAAATGGCGAAGCTGTTGACTCCGGAACAGCGCCAGCAAATGCGGGCGAACGTGCGGGCGATGCGGGCCACGCGACGGGAACAACAGCAACAACCTCCAGCAGCGCAACCGCAGGGGTGATTGGGGCGCGAGTTTTGGTGCGGTCCGATTTATAGGAACAACAGTGCAATCGGCTGAACCAAGGTCGCAATAGCTAGGAATGAAGGGACGGCTTAAGAGACCGTCCCTTTTTCGTATGGGTATCGGCTCGAGCGACGCGGAAAAGCGGACAGATTTGGTATGCTGCTCGACGTGGGAATTATCTTTCGAATGAGTGGGCGCGCTCGTGTGCGGGGCAGTCTTCAGATGGGCGCGCTTTTTTTGGTGGTTCTTCTGGGGGCCGTGGCACTGAGTTTTTCCTCACAAGCGCCTGCGCAAGCCCCGCCCGCAAACCCCGCGGCGCAACAACCGAATCCTCAAACGCCTCCTGCCGCGGCGTCGCCTTCATCGACAACGCCATTACTACAAACGATTCCACCGCCACCGCCGCGTGCGGGGTTGAACATTGTGGTTCTTGATCCGGCGCACGGAGGCACAGATCCAGGTGCGCGTGGAACAGGTGGCATGCGCGAAAGCGAAATCGTGCTGGACTTTGCGGTGCAGGTCAAGAAAGCGCTTGAAGCGCAGGGCTTTCAAGTGTTGCAGACGCGCCAGGGAGACGAAGATCCTTCGTTTGACGACCGCTCGGCGATGGCCAACGCGCAAACGGGAGCGGTGTTCGTGACATTGCATGTCGGTTCGACGGGACTGCCGGGCACGGTGCGCGTGTACGTTTATTCGGATTTGCCGACGTCGGCGGACGCGGGCGGATTGATTCCATGGGGCCGCGCGCAGGCGCCATTCGAGGGATTGAGCAGGAAATTGGGCGATTTTGTGCAGGGGTTGCTAGCGCAGCGGTTCAAAGGATCACCGAGCTCGGTGGAAACCGCAGCGGTGAGGCAATTGCGAACGACGGCGGCGCCAGCGATCGCGGTGGAAGTTTCGAGCGTCGTTGTGGAAGATCGCGCGGCGCTGGATCAAATGGCCCCGGGCGTGGCGGACGCGATCGCGATTGGAGTGGCGGAGTTCCGGCCGTCTTATGTGGTGCCGACGGCGAGCGGAGGAACGCCGTGACGGCGCGCTGGATTCGGTGGCTAGTGGGCGTGCTTTGCGTGGCGGTGATCGTGGGAGTGTTTTACTTTCCGATCCTGCGGCGGCGCTTGGAGCGGACCGCAAAGTTGCAGCAACAAAGTGTGGAGCAGGCGCGGCGCCAATTGACGCAACCAATTACGGCTAATCCCGGCGAGCCGCGAGTTCGAGTGAAATTATTTTGGGCGTCGGGAAATGGGGACGGGACGCTGGCGTCCGCGACGGTGGAGTTACCGCTTTCGAGCGATCCGGTGCTGCGAGCGAAGGAAGTGCTGAACACGCTGCTGGCGGGGCCTGTGGATGCGGATTTAAGGACATTGCCGCCGGACGCGGTGTTGCTCGCGTTTTATTTGTTGCCGGATGGAACGGCCGTTGCGGATTTTTCCGAGGCGCTGGCGACGGAGACGCCGTCGGGAATTCAGAGCGAGCAAATGGCCGTGGATTCGATAGCACGGACGTTAGAAGCGGATGTGCCAAAAATCGAGCGGCTGAAGATTTTGATTCATGGGCAGGAAGTGGAAACGCTCGCTGGGCATTTGGATTTGACGGGAACTTTTCTGGTGGATACGAACGCGGCGCTAGTTGTACCTCCAGCGGCGACGCCTGCAGCGGAGCCAGTGACTCCGGCGAGCACGCAAAAGCCGATAGCTCCTGCGACTGGTAAGCCCGCGACGACACCCACGCCGGCACGGAAGCCAGGCACGGGACGTTGACATCCGATGGCTGGCTCGGCAAACTGACGCAGTCTGAACGGAACCGCGATTAACTCTTGTGAATTGAAAATATGACTGGAGGAAGAGTGCGAGTTGATGGACGCGGGCCGGACCAGATGCGCCCGTTAAAGATTACGCCGGATTTTATTTCGACGGCGGAAGGAAGCGTGCTGATTGAGCTTGGGAGCACGCGCGTGATTTGCACGGCAACCGTGGACGACGGCGTGCCGGGCTTTCTGAAAGGAAGCGGCAAGGGCTGGGTAACGAGCGAGTACGGAATGTTGCCGCGAGCAACGGAGGAACGGACACCGCGCGAAGCGACACGCGGCAAACAATCCGGCCGCACGCTGGAAATTCAGCGGTTGATTGGGCGGTCGCTGCGCGCGGTCACGGATCAGGAGGCGCTGGGCGAGCGCACCGTGTGGATCGATTGCGACGTGATTCAGGCGGACGGCGGGACAAGAACGGCTTCAATAACGGGAGCATTTGTAGCGTTGGCGCTGGCGTTCGAACGTCTGGTGGCGGCGGGAATACTGAAGACTTCGCCGCTGATCGATTCCGTGGCGGCGACGAGCGTAGGGATTGTGGATGACCGCGCGCTGCTGGATTTGGCGTATGAAGAAGATTCAAACGCGGAAGTGGATATGAATGTGGTGATGACGGGCAGCGGACATTTTGTCGAGATTCAGGCGACGGCAGAGGGCCGGCCGTTTAGCGGAAGCGAAATGCAGGACCTGTTGGCATTGGCCGCGGCTGGAATTCGGCGGCTGACGGATGAACAACGCGCGGTGTTGCCGGTTAAATTCAGTGCGCGCGCGCGGTAAGCTGTATCTGGCGTCGTCCAATCCGGGAAAACTTGGGGAATATCGCGCGTTGGCCGCGACAGATGGGCCGGGTGTCACCGGCACGCATGATATGTGCGCAGAAATCGAGCTGCTGCCAGGATTCGGTGCGATGCCATCGTTTGACGAAGATGCCCCGACATTTGCGGAAAACGCTGCGGGGAAGGCGCTGCATTATTCGCGGCTCGGCGAGAGACTTGTGTTCGCCGACGACTCCGGTTTGGTCGTGCCCGCGCTCGGCGGAGCGCCTGGAGTTCATTCGGCGCGGTATGCGGGGGCAAGCGCGACGGATGCCGAGCGAATCGCGAAATTGCTTGGCGAGCTTCGCGGAAAGAAAAGTGCCGAACGGTCGGCTTATTTTGTCTGCGCGATTGCTTTAGCGGAGCGCGGGAGGGCAATAGCCATTGTGACGGCGCGCGCGGATGGAGAAATTCTGGAAGTGCCGCGAGGGAGCGGCGGATTTGGTTACGATCCGGTGTTTTACTTCCCGGCCCTCCTGAAAACCTTCGCGGAGCTTTCGCGGGAAGAAAAAAACCGGCACAGCCACCGCGGGAAAGCATTTCGGAAGCTGCTGAGCACGTTTAGCGTTTCCTAGTCGAGGTCCGGCGCGCAGCGCGCTTTCACTGAGATGGGGACGGCTTAAAGGATGAATCCAACAGCCAAGGATGCCTGTCCCGTTGTGTGTGATATTCTTGCGCTCCATGGCGACCAAAAAAGCAAAGCCCAAAAAGAAAAATAAGTCAGCCAAGAAGCCGGCTCCGAAAAAGGCCGAGCGATCCGCGAAGCGCGCCGGACCTGCGAATAAATCCGCCGCGGGAACCGGCCCTAAGCGTGTTGCGGCGATTCTCGCAAAGCTGGACGAAGCCTATCCGGACGCAACCTGCGAGTTGAAGCATGAGAATGCGTTTCAGCTCCTGATCTCGACGATTCTTTCCGCACAGTGTACCGATGTTCGTGTGAATCAGGTGGCGGAAACGCTCTACAAAAAGTATCCAACGCCGGAGGCGTTTGCCCACGCGAATCCCTCCGAGTTGGAGCAAGACATACGGCCCACGGGATTTTTCCGTAACAAAACCAAGTCAATCATGGGAGCGAGCAAAGCGATTCTCGAACATTTCGCAGGGCAAGTGCCGCGCACTATGGAAGAAATGCTGACTCTCCCGGGCGCCGCGCGAAAAACGGCGAATGTGGTGCTCGGCACGGCGTACGGCATCGCCAGCGGAATCGTCGTAGATACGCACGTGATTCGCATTTCGAACCGTCTGGATTTGACACGGAACGAAGACCCGAAAAAAATAGAGCTGGACTTGGTGCAGGTGATCCCCAAAGAAAAGTGGATCAAGTTTTCGCACCAGATTATCTGGCACGGCCGCCGCGTTTGCCAGGCGCGCAAGCCGAAATGCGTAGAATGCAATCTTGAGCAGATTTGCTACTCGAAAGACAAGACCATCTGAGCATGGCCGCGATGGCATACGAATCTTCTGACCTCGCCGCGTCCTAAATCACCCGCGCACAATCAACCGCTAAGTTGAGATCTTCTCAGACGGTAGCGCTGCACAGCGGCCCGCACTTTCACGTATTATGCTGCCATGCGGATTTTGCTGGTCGAAGACGATCCGGGCGTGCGTAGGTTCGTGGTCAAAGGCCTACGCGAACAAGCCTACGCAGTGGACACTGCCTCGAACGGCGAAGACGCGCTGTATCAGGCGGACATCAACGAGTATGACCTGATTATTCTGGATGTCATGATTCCCCCGCCTGACGGATTTGAAGTCTGCCGCAGTCTGCGAAAGTCCGGCAAACGAATGCCCATACTCATGTTGACCGCGCGGGACGCGGTCGAAGATCGTGTGAGCGGGCTCGATCGCGGCGCCGACGATTACCTGACCAAACCTTTTGAGTTTCGCGAACTGCTCGCGCGGCTGCGCGCCTTGTTGCGCCGTTCGACGGAATTGCATCCACCCCGGCTCAGTGTGGGAGAGCTGGAGCTGGACACTGCGGCACAGAACGCGACGCTGGGTGGAGACGCGATTTCGCTGACGCACAAGGAATATGCCCTGCTCGAGTATCTGGTCCGCAACGCGGGGCGAGTCGTGAGTCGTGCGGAAATCGCTGAACATGTTTGGGACGAGAGCTTCGACCCTTTTTCAAACTTGATCGAGGTTTATATCAATCGGCTCCGAAGGAAAATCGATCCGGACGGACACTCGGGACTTTTGCAGACCCGTCGAGGGGCAGGCTACATCTTGAAATCAGCCGAAGAGGCTGACGCGGGAGGGCGCGTACAACCGGGCGGCGCGCAAGGCAAAGCCAATGCTTCGGACCGCAAGAAACATGCTTGATTCCGTTCGAGTCCGGCTGACGGTTTGGTATTCGGCAGTTCTCGCGGTTGTGCTCATCCTGGTGTCCGCAACTACTTACTTCATCGTCCGAAGAACATCCATGCAACGCACGGATGCGGACTTGGCGGTGCTGGCCGATTCGTTCCTGGCGACTTTCCAGGCGGAATTAGCGGATGCTGGAAATGCGCAAGCTTCCGCGATTTTGTCGGCGGCACACCAGGCGATGATTGAGCATCGAACGGACACCGATTTCTTTATCGTGCTGGACCCGAACGGCAAAATCCTTGCCGCCTCCAATGATGTTGCCGCCCCAGGCGCAAAATCCGATACGTGGGTAACTCGCGCTTTGGTAAGTAGTGAATTTCAGCAATTTGCTAGAGCGAGCGGCGGCAAGGAAGCCAGTCTGCAAACAATTCATGGAAAGGGGCCGCGGTTGCGGGCGTACTCACGCCACTTTCTGGCCAACCGCGACAGGTACTCGGTGGTTATTCTTCATCTCCTGCACGCGCAAAATGAAACGCTGGAAACCATTCGGCTGACGTTTACGTGGATGATTCTTGTGGGTCTGTTGCTTGCTGGGACGGGCGGCTATTTCCTGGCCAGAAAGAGTCTGGCTCCGGTCATCGAAATGGGAGCGCACGCGCGCCGCATCGGAGCCACCAATTTGCACGAGCGGCTTCCCGTTCTGAACGCCAACGATGAGCTCGGACAGTTGGCCAAGACCTTCAATGATCTACTGGACCGGCTCGACCAATCCTTCGAGCGGCAGCGGCGTTTCATTGCGGACGCTTCTCACGAATTGCGAACGCCGCTGGCAATTCTCCGCGGTGAGGCCGAGGTGGCGATGTCGCAGCCCGGACGAAAAGCGGAGGACTATCTTGAATCGCTGCGGATTCTCCACGAAGAAACGTCCCGGCTCACTAGAATTGTCGAGGATCTCTTTACCCTTACGCGCGCCGACTCGGGGCAATATCTTTTGTCACCCGAAGACCTCTATCTCGAAGAAGTGGTGGCCGACTGCGCGCATTCTGCCAGAACTCTCGCGCGCGAAAAAAATATAGAGCTCACCGTCGAGGCTTCCTCCGAATGCCTCTTGCGCGGAAACTCCGCGCTTCTTCGGAGGATGATTCTGAATCTCCTGGATAACGCCATCAAGTACACGGCCGAAGGCGGACGCGTAAACATTGCCTGTGTCGCGGCAAACTCCGAATGCGCGGTCCATGTCAAGGATACAGGCCCTGGAATACCCCAAGGTTTGCAGGGCCGCATTTTCGAGCGCTTCTTCCGCGCCGATCCCGCGCGCTCGCGTTCGGGGCGCGAAGGAGGCGCCGGCCTCGGACTTTCCATCGCTCTCTGGATCGCCCAAGCACATCACGGGCGGCTGGAATTGGTGCACTCCGATGCGACGGGCAGTCATTTCGCGGTTTATCTTCCGCGGCCGGCGGTTGCAGTTAAAGTCGCCGATTAATCGTCTGTTTATCTCATGCCCTTTACATTCACAGGAGCGGACCGTGAAGGCTTGCGGCCGCTCTAGAGAACTTCCGTGAAAACATTTCTACTTTCTAAGCGACCGGTGGTTACTGCGCTCATCGTGCTTGTCGCGGGCTCCTGTCCGGCAGCAGCCCAGCAACCCAATAATCCGGTCCCAAAGCTGGTTGCATCGAGTTCTCTGGAAACAAGCGCGCCTGCGAACCAGAATTCAAGCGCCTCCCCCGCCAGTTCCCTATTGCGCCTCACCCTTCAAAACGCTTTGGACCGTGCCCGAATCAACAGCGCTCACTTCCAAGCCGCGCAAACCGACGCAGCCCTTGCGCGTCAGGATCGCTACCAAGCCGGCGCCGCTCTGCTCCCCAGCGTGACGTACAACAACGAGGTGCTTTACACCCAAGCGGCGGCCGCTCCAGTGGCTGCGGAGACCAAAGTTCCAGTCCTGTATATTGCGAATAACGCGGTCCACGAATACATCAGCCAAGCCAATGTGCATGAAACCATCGACCTTGCAGGGATCGCAGCTTTTCACCGTGCTTCCGCCACTGCCGCACTTGCTCGTGCGCGCGCAGAAATCGCCTCGCGCGGGCTGGTCGTCACCGTCGTTCAGAGCTACTACGCGTTGGCCGCCGCGCAACAGAAAATGGAAACCGCGCGCAAAACTGCGCAAGAAGGTGACGATTTTCTAAAACTGACTCAAGAGCTCGAAAAAGGCGGAGAGGTTGCGCACGCCGACGTGATTAAAGCCGACTTGCAAGCCCAGGATCGCCATAGGCAGTTTCAGGAAGCTCAACTCGCATTCCTGAACGCCCGCCTCGATCTAGCGGTTCTGATTTTTCCCGGCTTCAACGACAATTTCGAACTCGCCGATGATCTGCACGCCAGCATCCCGCTGCCGACGCTTGAAGAGGTGAAGCAGCACGCCGCCCAGGAAAACCCCGAAGTCCGCGCCGCTCTAGAAGCCACCCGCGCTGCCGGAGACGATGTAACTGCCGCGCGTGCCGGCTATCTTCCGGCGCTCGGGCTCGACTACTGGTACGGCATCGACGCCGAAAACTTCGCTGTGAACTTTCCAAAAACTTTCAACGGCCAAGCATATTCAAACCTCGGCAGTTCCATCAGTGCCACGCTCAACATTCCCATTTGGAATTGGGGCGCGACGCAAAGCCGTGTCAAACAAGCCGAACTTCGCCGCGCTCAGTCAAAGCGCGAACTGTCCTTCACACAACGCAAGCTTCTGGCGGAAATCCAATCGCTCTATGCGGAAGCGGACACGGCCATGAACGAGCTGGCGGGCTTGAGCCGTTCCGCTGATCTCGCTGCGGAAAGCCTCCGCTTAACAACTCTGCGCTATAAGAATGGCGAATCCACCGTGCTCGAAGTCGTTGATGCGCAGACGACCGCAGCGCTCGCGAACAACGCCTATCAGGACGGAGCCGTGCGCTACCGCGTAGCGCTGGCCAATCTGCAAACCTTGACAGGAGTGCTGACAACTCCATGAAACTGGTAACAACGAGTTCTCCGCGAAAGTTTCTCCGTCCGATAACGGCCACGTATGCCGTTTTCGCCGCGCTGCTTTTCGTCGGCTGCAGCCAAACCGAAAAAGAGCAGGAGCCGCTCGTCTCCGTGCAAGTCACACCAGCGAAGCGCGGCCCAATTTCCCAAGTCATCTCATCGGAAGCTATCGTCTTCCCTCTAGAACAGGCCGTCGTTTCGCCAAAAATCACGGCGCCCGTCACCGAATTCAAAGTGCAGCGCGGGAGCCACGTAAAAAAAGGCCAATTACTGGCGGTCTTGGAAAATAAGGATCTCGCGGGCCAAGCAGAAGCAAGCAAAGGTAATTTTGAGCAAGCCGACGCCGGTTACGTCACTTCCGTCGATGCCACGATTCCGCAACAAATGCAAAAAGCCGAGCTCGACGCCGCAGCGGCAAAGGCCGCCTTTGATGCCGCGCAAAAAATATACGACAGCCGCAAAGAACTTCTCCAGCAGGGCGCGATTCCGCAGCGCGAAGTGGAGGCCGCAAGCGTTGCGCTAGCCCAAGCACGAAGTGTGAACGACGTAGCACAGAAGCAACTCGCCGACTTGCACCGCGTGGGTAATGAGCAAGCGGTGAAATCCGCGCACGGTTCCCGGCTCTCCGCCGAAGGGCAGATGCGCAGCGCAGAAGCCATACTCAGTTACTCCGAAATTCGCAGCCCGATTGACGGCGTCGTCACCGATCGCCCTTTATACCCCGGCGATCTCGCGACCGCCAACCAACCGCTCCTCACCGTGATGAATTTGAGCAGGCTGATCGCTAAAGCCCATGTTCCTCAATCAGAGGCCGCCGCGCTTAAAGCAGGAAATCCAGCCGAGCTCAAAGTGAAAGGTTTGGACGAACCAGTAAGAGGCCACGTCACCCTTGTGAGCCCCGCACTTGATCCAGGCAGCACCACCATCGAAGTCTGGGTCGAAGCATCCCATTTCAACTCCGCGCTGAAACCCGGCATGACCGTGGAAGTTTCCATGAATGCCAGGACCCTGAACGATGCCATCGTCGTTCCCGCAAGCGCCGTCTTCAAAAATTCAGAAGGCGGAACGGATTACGTGGTTCTGGCGGGCGCGGACAAGCAGGCTCACTGGAAAACGGTCGAGATCGGCATCCGCAACGGAGATGATGCACAAATCCTAAGCGGCATCAACGCCGGCGATCCGGTCATCACTTCCGGCGGTTACGCGCTTCCCGACGAAACCAAAATCAAAATCGAAGCGGCCGCTTCTCCCGAGACAGATGCGGACGAAAAACCAGGCGCCGCCGGCAAGGACAGCAAGGCGGGAGACTCCGCCAAACCCGACGACAAGGACAAGGACTAACCGCGCATGGAGCCACGGTCCGAGTCTCAGAAATCTGCGCAAGCCGCCGACGAAAACCTGCCCTGGTTTCGGCGCTTGTCGCACCCAATTCTTTTTTTGATCGTCAGCCTGGCCCTGGTTGGCGGCTATTTGGCATTCTCGATTCCCGTGTCCGTTTTTCCCAGTACGGATTTCCCGCGAGTGGTCATAGGTGTCGACAACGGTGTCATGCCCATCGACCAAATGTTCGTCACGATCACTCGTCCCCTCGAGGAAGCCGTCAACAGCATTCCCGGCTTGCAAAAAGACCAATCCATTACCAGTCGCGGCTCCGCCGAAGTCGATCTTTTCTTCGAGTGGAACAGCGATATGATTCTGACGCTTCAGCGCGTCGATGCTCTCGTCGCGCGTTTGCAAAGCGAACTCCCGCCAACCGCAAAAATTGACACGCACCGCCTGACCTTCGCCGTTTTTCCCATCATCGGCTACAGCTTGACGTCGGACACCATTCCCCAAAATAAACTTTGGGAAATCGCCACCTACGATCTAAAGCCGCGCATCAATCGTCTCGACGGCGTCGCCACCGTCATCATTCAAGGCGGTCGCGTCCCAGAATTTCAGATTATCCCCGATCCCGTCCGCCTTCTCACCGCCGGCGTGACCGTTTCAGACATCCTGGATTCCGTTCGCCGCACCAATCTGATCGATTCCCCCGGCCTGATCGAGAACGGACATCAGCTCACTCTCAGCCTAATCAGCGGCCAGGTCAGCACTCCGGAGCAGCTCGGCCAAATCGTCGTAAAGACTTCTCCAGCGGGCGTTCCGATTCGCCTTGGAGACATCGCGTCCATCGGCCCGTCGGTTGCTCCCACGTACACCATCGTGACCGCCGACGGCAAACCCGCCGTCCTGCTCAACGTGAATCGCCAGCCGGAGAGCAACACGCTGGCGGTAGCCAACGAAGTGCACTCGCTCATCCAGGAACTCGCGCCCACGCTGCCCCCTGGCGTTCATCTAGAGCCCTTTTACGACCAATCCACCATCGTGCACGACTCCATCGCCAGCGTTCGCGACGCCGTGCTGCTCGGCATTATTCTTTCCTCCATCATCCTGGTCTTGTTTTTACGCGACTGGGGAACTTCGCTGGTC
Organism: Candidatus Acidiferrum sp.; assembly: GCA_049792735.1. Lineage (GTDB taxonomy): Bacteria > Acidobacteriota > Terriglobia > Acidiferrales > UBA7541 > Acidiferrum. The sequence goes on along the minus strand of JBARBE010000252.1, from coordinate 7,841 downwards.
GCCGGATTGGTCATTCCTGTCACGCTTCTGATCACTTTCATCGTTCTAAAAGTGACGAACCAAAGTTTCAACCTCATGACTCTCGGCGGTCTCGCCGCAGCTGTCGGTTTGGTCATCGACGATGCGATTGTCGTCCTCGAAAATATCGTTCTGCACCGCGATGCCGGCCAGAGTCGCCATCAGGCGATCCGCAGCGCTCTAAAGGAATTGACTAAACCGCTGATCGGCTCGACCATCACGCCAATCGTCGTCTTCCTCCCGCTGATCTCCACGACCGGCGTCACCGGAACCTTTTTCCGCGCATTGGCAATCACCATGACCGTCTCCCTGATCACTTCCCTCGGTCTGGCGATGTCCTGGACTCCCGCGCTAAGCCTATATCTGGTGCGCCGCAAAGAAACTGCCGCCCCGGCAACTTCCGCCGAAGGCCCCGACATGGCCGCTTTGCTCGCTGCGGAAGAGGCCCACCTTTCCGGTTTCTTCGGCCGCATCGTCAACTTCTATACCCGCGCAATGCGGGTCATCATAAAACGTCCCTGGACACTCGCTGCCAGTTCGGTGGTAATCATTATTCTTTCTTTCGTATGTTACAACTTCCTTCAAACTGACTTTCTGCCCGAGATGGATGAAGGCGGATTTATTCTGGATTACTTCACTCCCGCGGGCAGTTCCCTTGCTGAGTCCAACCGAATCCTTCTGCACATCGAAAAAATCTTGCGTTCCACTCCGGAAGTCGAGAACACCTCGCGCCGCACCGGCCTGCAGCTTGGCCTTGCCGCCGTCACCGAAGCAAACAATGGCGATTTCACCGTCAAACTGAAGAAGGACCGTGACCGCAGCATTCAAGAGGTCATCAAAGATATTAGATCCAAAGTCACCAAGAGCGAGCCGGCGGCGGACGTCGAGTTCGTCCAGCTTCTGCAGGACATGATTGGCGATCTGACCAGCCAGCCAGAACCCATCGTCATCAAACTTTTTTCACAAGACGGCAAGCTGCTAAATGAAACGGCTCCCCGCGTTGCCGATGCCATCACAATAGTCCATGGCGTGGTCGACGTCCTCAACGGCGTCGAAAATGTCGTCAGCGGTCCCGCTGTAACCTTCCAGGTGAACCCTTCCGTTGCCGCGCGCGCCGGCTTTACTCCCGAAGAAATCGCTCTCGACGCTTCCGCAGTGCTCGAAGGCGAGCCGGCCGCCACGCCCGTCATTTTGAACGATCGTTCTTACACCATCCGTGTGCGCTTTCCCGATCGCAATCGCTCTTCGCTTGATAGCATGACCAACACCCTCCTCACTAGTTCCACGGGGCACACCGCAACGCTCGGTTCGCTTGCAACCATTTCAGTCGACCCTGGTGAGACCGAGATTCGACGCGAAAATTTGCAGCGCCTGGTTGAAGTAACGGCGCGCCTGGAAGGTGTCGACCTCGGCACGGGCATTCCCGCCGTACAAAAAGCCGTCAGCGATTTGCACTTGCCTTCTTCCATCCGCGTCGAGTATGGCGGACTCTACGAGGAAAACAGACAATCCTCCCGTGCTCTCTTTATCGTCTTGTTGCTCGCCCTCGTCTTCCTTTTTGCCGTGCTCCTTTTCGAGTTCTCTACTTTCTCCGCTCCAAGCGCGATCCTCGCTTCTGCAGTCTTATCCACATTCGGTGGATTTTTGGCTTTGCTGATTACTCAAACCAGCTTCAATGTCGCTTCTCGCATGGGCATGATTATGGTCATCGGCATCGTCGCCAAGAACGGCATTTTGTTGCTCGATGCCGAGCAGCGTTTCCGCGATCTGGGATTCTCTCCAGAGGAAGCGATGATTCAAGCAGGCCGCCGCCGTTTGCGTCCCATCGCCATGACCGCCATCGCCACGGTCGCGGGCATGTTGCCGCTGGCCTTCGGCATCGGCGCCGGTTCGGAAATGCTGAAACCGCTGGCCATCGTCGTAATCGGCGGTTTGCTAAGCTCGATGGTTTTGTCGCTGGTGTTTACTCCCGCCATCAATTATTTCCTGCACCGCGCCCCACGCTCCGAAATAAAACCCGCGGAAGGCGGCTAGAAGCAGCATTCGACTTAAGCGCCGCAGTCCACCCCAACCAGTTCACATTGCCCGGCACTCCTAGTAAAGTTAATAGCGGAGATTGATTATTTTCATGCATAAAGCACTGGCAAAAAAAGTCGCACGCATGCCTGGCCGGAACCCGGCAGTTCCGCTCAGCAAAAACGAACACCTTCTACGCTGGGTGGAAAAAATGGCGGAACTCGCCCGCCCAGCCGCAATCCATTGGGTTGATGGCTCCCAGGAGGAAAACGACCTCCTCCTGCGCCAAATGGTCGCGTCGGGCACACTCACCAAACTGAACGAAAAACTCTGGCCAGGATGCTACTACGCGCGCTCGGACGCCAACGACGTCGCCCGCGTCGAGGATCGCACCTTTATTTGCTCGCTCTCCAAAGACACGGCGGGTCCCACGAACAATTGGGAAAATCCCTACGAGATGCGCAAAAAGCTGAAAAACCTTTTCAAAGGCTCGATGCAAGGCCGCACGATGTACGTGCTTCCCTACAGCATGGGCCCGATCGGTTCGCCGATGTCCCAAATCGGCGTCCAACTCACGGATTCCCCCTATGTCGTCGTCAACATGCGCATCATGGCCCGCATCGGTGTACAGGTTTTTCAGCAAATCGATACCGGCATCCCTCGCGTCGTCCCCTGCATGCATTCCGTCGGCGCGCCGCTAGCAGCAGGTCAAAAAGATGTCCCCTGGCCTTGCAACAAAGAAAAGTACATCGTGCATTTTCCCGAGACGCGCGAAATCTGGTCCTACGGCTCCGGCTACGGCGGCAACGCCCTCCTCGGCAAAAAATGTTTCGGATTGCGCATCGCCTCGAACATCGCGCGCGACGAAGGCTGGATGGCCGAGCACATGCTCATTCTCGGCGTGGAAAATCCCGCCGGCGAAAAAACTTATGTAGCCGCGGCGTTTCCCAGCGCCTGCGGCAAAACAAATTTCGCGATGCTCATCCCGCCCAAGGGCTTCGAAGGATGGAAAGTTTGGACCGTCGGCGACGACATTGCCTGGATCAAGCCCGACGAAAACGGCCTCCTGCGTGCCATCAATCCCGAAGCTGGATTCTTCGGCGTCGCACCCGGCACTTCTGTAAAAACAAACCGCAACGCCATGGCCACTCTCGCGACAAACTCCATCTTTACCAATGTCGCGCTAACTCCCGAAGGCGGCGTCTGGTGGGAAGGTATGACGGACACTCCTCCGAAAGAATGCCTCGACTGGAAAGGCCAAAAGTGGACTCCGGAAATTGCCAAAGAAACTGGCGCAAAAGCCGCCCATCCCAACGCGCGTTTCACGGCTCCCGCCTCGCAATGTCCGACGATTGATCCAGCGTGGGAAGATCCCAGCGGCGTGCCCCTCAGCGCCATTATTTTTGGCGGTCGGCGTGCGACAACCATGCCTCTCGTTTTCCAGGCTTTCAATTGGAGCTCCGGCGTTTACATCGGAGCCACCATGGGCTCCGAAACTACCGCAGCCGCCGCAGGAACGGTTGGCAAAGTTCGCCGCGATCCCATGGCTATGCTTCCCTTTTGCGGCTATCACATGGGCGACTACTTCCGTCACTGGATCAAAATGCAGCGCTCGCTTACACTCACCCCGCGCATCTTTCACGTGAATTGGTTCCGCAAGGATGCCGATGGAAAATTCATGTGGCCCGGCTTCTCGGAAAACATGCGCGTCCTCAAATGGATTGTCGACCGCACTAAGGGCCGCGCCCTCGCCAGAGAGACTCCCATCGGCTGGATGCCCCGCTACGAAGACATGGAATGGAAAGGCATGGATCTCTCCAAAGAGAGATTCGACGAGCTTCAAGAATTCGACCGCGAAGCCTGGCGCAAAGAAGTGATCGAGCACGAGGAGCTTTTCATCGGCCTTCACGATCACTTGCCCAAAGAAATGGTCTATGAAAGAGAATTGCTGATTTGCAGGCTCTGACCCGACGCGCTGCTGGATGTCCAGCTAGAAGTGCAGCTCGAAGTAAACCAGATACGCCGCCAGAGCCAACCCAAATAGCACGGTCACAATCGCCACGAGGTCGATCACAAACCCCGCCGGCTGGAAGCATCCCGCATTGAGCTGCTCGCGAGTGCGCCGGTAGCGGGACAGCCCCGCTAGACACACGGCCACTCCCGCAAAGATTGCAACCGTGCCGAACCATACGGAAATTCCCGAAGTCGGTATGACCCGCCCATGCCCTTCCAATTGCATCCACTGCCGGAGAGCGATAGCAAAGCGCCCAAGCGCAAAGCCAAATACAACGATCGCGACTCCTGTGCGTATCCAAGCGAGAAAAGTCCGCTCATTGGCCAGATGATCGCGCGCGAGGTTCGCTTTACTCGCGCTCGAAGGCTGAGAAGGCTTCCCTTCTGTTTCAGGCATAAATCCTCAAAAGGCTTGTTCCTCACTTTAGACCCTTGCCGCCCAATCGTCCCCAGTTTTTCGACTTGTCTCTGCTCTTGATAGCCTCAACTTATCTTTGATGTGATGTCCGTAGATAATAATGTCTAACGAAGCGGTCTACCGCCTGCTTTTTTCATTTCTGGTCGCTTACTCCAGAGGTGCCACCACCTGCGTCAACCTCTAGGGGGATTGCGTGCAAAGCCCCTTTCGATTGTGCAAAAGTGTGCAGAAGGCGTGCAAATAAACCATTTATTTTCTGATAGTTACAAACCGCTCGCGAGCCAGAAATCTCCGCAATCCAAGCAATATCAGTACCTTACGAGCATTTTGCAAAATCAGGGGGGGGGTATTTTTTCTACTGCTCCTTCCGGTCACTCGAAAATCGGGCTACTTTATGGCCAATTGGAGCAGCGACCCAGCCGCGCCGATGTTTTTTACCAGATCCGCCCGAACTCCGTGCCTGTGCTGAAGATATTCTGGACTGTTGTACGAGACCCAAACCTTGCCCCCGGCATCCTGCCAAATTAGCGCCTTGAGCGGCAGATCGATGGCAATTGTTGGGGCATTGACCATCACCGGCGTCCCTGCCTTGGGGCTGCCAAAAAGGATGAGTTGAGCGGGGTTCATTTTCAGTCCCACTTTCTCGGCTTCCCCGCTGTGATCGACGTGGCAGAAAATCGTCAAGCCCTTTTCTCGCAGCAGAGAATCCACACGTTGGAGCGTTTCCGCCACCGAATAAGGACTGCTGAGGTGCACCATCCCGTTGTCAGGCGTTGGCGCGGGTATCGAAGACATGGCTATCTCCTGACCAAGACGAATGTTCGGCTACGAAATTCCCGCTCCACACCTTGGCGCTCCTTTCGATCCGTGTCATCAGTATCCACCGCCGCCTCGCCCACCGGCATGTTGGCAAGTCCCGGGCCACGCGTCGTGTCCGATCAAACAAACACCTCGCCGCGCGCAAAGCTGGCTTCCCTGAAGCTACGCCGCCGCGCTGGTCGCTGCCCCTTTCAAAAACGCAAGTAGGTCGGCGTTAATCGTCTCGGCCTCGGTCGTGGGCATCCCGTGCGGAAAGCCCTTGTAGCTTTTGAAAGTGCTATTCCTCAGCAGCTTTGCGGACAGTGGTCCAGCAGCGACGTACGGTACGATCTGGTCATCCTCGCTGTGCATCACCAGCACTGGCACAGTGATCTTCTTCAGGTCCTCGGTGAAGTCCGTTTGTGAGAAGGCGACGATGCCGTCATAGTGCGCTTTCGTGCCTCCCATCATGCCCTGGCGCCACCAATTCCAAATCACCGCCTGAGAAGCCTTCGCACCAGGCCGGTTATAACCATAGAACGGTCCGGACGCCACATCGTAATAGAATTGGGATCGGTTGGCTGCGAGTTGCGCCTGAAGTCCGTCAAACACTTCCTTGGGCTGGCCGGTCGGATTGGCTGCTGTCCTGAGCATGAACGGCGGTACCGCGCTGATGATGGCCGCTTTTGCCACGCGGCTTTCGCCGTGCCGCGCCAGGTAGTGCACCACTTCGCCGCCGCCCGTCGAGTGACCGACATGGATTGCGTCCTTGAGGTCGAGATGCGTGGTTAGCGCCGCCAGGTCATCGGCGTAATGATCCATATCATGCCCGTCGCCGGTCTGAGACGAGCGGCCGTGTCCGCGCCGGTCGTGGGCTATCACGCGATAACCCTTTCCCATGAAGAAGAGCATTTGCGTGTCCCAATCATCGGCCGAAAGAGGCCAGCCGTGGCTGAAAACGATAGGCTGGCCCTTGCCCCAGTCCTTGTAGTAGATCTGTGTTCCATCTTTCGTGGTAATTGTCGGCATGCGCTCTTCTCCTTTTTTCTTATCTTTTGCGTGTGTGATCGCGGAGCGGGCCCGTTAAAAATAGATTTTTCAATGACAGTTAAGAGCCACTGATGATTTCGGCCAGGAACCACGTGCGCCGTTCCGTCTGATCGAGCCAGTTTTCGATCAGGCTGGTCGTCGCGACATCATTGTGCTTTTCGCAGACTTCGTGAGCGGCGCGCAAAAATTGCGTAAGTTCGCGGCTGTCTGAGTAAAGTTCCCGAAGCATTTCTTCAGGGCTATTCTTCTCGTTGTTGTTATCTTTCAGCCGCTGGTGCTTCGAGATATCGCTGATCGAGTGTAGCGTGGTCCCGCCAAGTTTGCGTGCGCGTTCGGCCACGTCGTCCGTCATCTCGAAGATTTGCTCCGCGTGCTCATCCAGCAAAAGGTGGTAATCGCGAAAATGGCGCCCCGTCATGTGCCAATGAAAATTCTTGGTCTTTAGATAAAGCGCAAAAACGTCGGCAAGCAGCGGCCGAAGTTCGCTGGTTATCTCCGTGACCGCTTCACAGCTCAGTCCGCTCGTAGTCTCGGCGGCGTCTGTTTTTCGGCTCTCCGCCTGGACTGCACCTGCACTATTCTTTGCCATCGCTTCTTTTCTCCCCTCTTCTTCTCTACAGTTGGATGCCCGGGGCCGGCAAGCAGGTGTGGATAAGTATGCAGATTGCATCCCGCCAACTGCCAACCACGCTCCTTGGGGACGGCACGGGCTGACCAAATACTCGCGTTAGCGAGCAACCGCAACAACTGCGATTGCTGCGCGACTCGCGCTGCCCGTCGCTCGAACGATAAATGGTAAATTCGATCGGTTCGTACGGCCCGGCCTTATGGATCTGAGCTTTGGCGCCCTCCGTAGCGCAACTTTGGCGTGAAATAGACGCGCCTTGGCGGCGGATACGGAGATTCCTATCTTCGCTGCCGTTTCTTTCATCGAGTGTTCCTGCAATTGTTGGAACACAATCACTTTGCGAATGGCGGGCCGCAGCGTACTAATTGCGCCATGAAGAATGTTTTCCCGTTCGTTTTGGGCGTAGCGCTTCTCCGGGTTCGGCGCTTGATCGGGCAGCTCCCAGGTCGTTTTTTTCGGATCGGAATCCTCGGAACCATCCATGGATATTTCGAGAGAGCCGCGCTTCTTCCTCAAAATCATGAGTGCCGAATTAATTGCGATGCGCGTGAGCCAGGTCGAAAAGGCCGACCTGCCGTCGAATTCCGCAAGGTGAACGAAAGCCCTCAGGAAGGAATCCTGAAGGGCGTCTTCCGCATCTTCGCGATTTCTGGTAATTCGATACAAGGACCGCAGAATCTTTGGAGAGAGCCGTTCGCAAAGAGTGTCAAAAGCCACCGTTTGCCCATACTTGGCGGCTGCGACCAGACTACTCTCATCCAGCTTCTCGCAAACTTCCTTCACGGCCAGATTCTCGAGCTCCAGATTTTCTTCCATCGAACCGACGATGCACCGACACGCCATCCCTCACCTCCCAAGCTTTCTCTTAACTTTGTTTTTCCCTGGCAATCCATTCCCTGA
>JBARBE010000251.1:0-4987 GCA_049792735.1 Candidatus Acidiferrum sp. | reverse complement strand
TGTTTCGAGAGCGGGGAAATGTCGGTGGGAAAATCGTACAGGATAGTGGGCTGAATCAGCTTGTCTTCCGCGATGGTTTCAAAGAGCAGTCCCGTCCACTCTCCGTCCTTCAAGGTGCCCTTTGCTGCGGCGTAGGGCGCGCCGGCGGATTTTGCCCACGCGTTATAGCGTTCTGTGCAAGCGCGCGGACCGCCGGGCGCCGCTAATTCGGCCTCCGAAGGAACAGTTCCCGCGCCGGCGGGCCAGTACTTGATGATCGCTTCGCGCATGGTGAGCCGCTGCACCTTCGCAAAGTCCAGCTGGTGCTCACCGTACTTCACCAGGGTCGAGCCAGTGATGCTCATGGCTAGAAGCGCGAATAGCTCTTCGTTCATTTCCATCAAGTCGCGATAGTTGCTGTAGGCCTCGTAGAATTCCAGCATGGTGAATTCGGGGTTGTGTTGCGTCGAGATGCCTTCATTCCGGAAATTCCGGTTGATCTCGTACACCCGGTCAAATCCGCCGACCGTCAGCCTCTTTAAATAGAGCTCAGGCGCGATACGCAGATACAGATCGATATCCAATGTATTGTGGTGAGTGATGAAAGGACGGGCCGCTGCGCCGCCCGGAATGGGATGCATCATCGGCGTTTCTACCTCTATATATCCGCGCGCGTCAAAGAAGCGCCGCAGCTCCTGTATAAGCCGCGCCCGCGCAACAAACACCTGGCGCGATTTGTCGTTGGCAATCAAATCCAGATAACGCTGGCGGTAGCGCAGCTCGACATCCGTCAGCCCATGCCATTTTTCGGGCAGCGGGAGCAATGCTTTGGCCAGAAAGGTGAGCTCTTCCACCCAGATGGAAAGCTCGTTGGTCTTGGTCCGGAAGAGGTGACCGCGGACGCCGATCAAATCGCCCAGATCCAGCAGCTGAAACAGCGCAAAACCCCGTTCGCCAACGATATCCTTCTTTATATAGATTTGAACGCGCTTGCCTGAGCCTTGTAGATGCGCAAAGCCCGCCTTACCCATGAGGCGGACGGAAACAAGCCGCCCGGCCGTGCGAACTTCGTGCTTGTCAGCCTCCAGCTCGGTGGCTAATTTATCGCCATACTTTTCCACAAGAGCTGCGGGAGTCTCGGTCCAGCGAAACTCTCGCGGAAATGGCTCATAACCTAACGCTTGAATCTGTTCGAGTTTTTTCTGCCGCTGCTCAAACTGGTCGCGTGGCTCAAATTGCAAGGGAGATCCTTTCAGCCCAATCGCAGGCGAGTATAGCGGTCACCGGCTCATCGGAGCAACAACCGGGCGCACGCGAAGATCTCAGGCCATCCAAAGACCCAGCGTTTGAGAAGGAATCCCCACTAAGAAAAACCTTCTTCCCATATTGGAATTTGTTATACTTCCGGTCCTGCTCCCCCAGGAGACCCTTGTGAAGGACCATGCGCGCGCCCTCTCAGCTCGCGGGATGTCTGTCAAAGATGACTGGCGCGCATGGTTGCCGGAAGCGAAAGACGAGGTGTTTCGGTCCTACGTCCGGCAGCTCGAGATCTCTTACAACATGATGAGCGTTTCCCTGGACGAAGCGCTATCGCTACGCCAGGGAGGACGCCGGGAAAAGGCCATCCAGGCGGTCTGCGTAACACCTGACCTTTGCAGCCGGTTCGCCCACCCCCTGGGGGCACTGCTCCGATCGCTCGGCGAACATGCCAAACATTACGGAACCGTTCCGAATGCCGCGCCGCTGAACCCCGATAATTTTCAGGGTGCGCGAGGGCAGCGGGCAGCTCGGCTCAGCAGCTTGCTTTGCCGCATCCTGCTCAGTGAGCGGGCCCAGTTTCTACATAAGCTCAGCACGCTTGGCGAGATGGTGGAAGATCTTAATGAGGATTTTTATGCTGCCGCCTGCGAGATTGCCGGGGGAGAGCCAAGCAATTCCGACGCCGAATGGCAAGCGATGGATGCCGCTCACTACGACCTGAATACCTGCCTTCGCGAGGCCATCGTCCTGTTCAAATCCTTCCTCATGGCGCTTCCCGACGATCAGTTAGAGTCCTTTCAGGCAACCGTGCGCACCCAAATGGGCGTTCCCCGTCCCAAAAAACTCACCTTAAGCCAAAGGTTCATCCGGCATAGACGTATGGCCCCAATCGGGGGAGAATAAGTTAACCAGCCCCAAGGCTGGCCACCCAGCTGAAAAGCCAGGGGAATTGAACTGTGTCCTCGCTTGTCGAATTGAGAACAGCCCGATTTTGCGAGGACAACTCAGGGAGGTATACGGTGCATCCGAGACGTTGGATGCGCCGCAATTGGACCGTTGGCCCGGAACCGACCAAGCGAGCCCAGTGTGTCGACTGCTTTACAGCCGCCAAATAGGGTGAATGTCGCTCAGTCCCCTAAATCGGCGACTGAGGCGGAAGCTATCCGTCTAGCCCAGGCCGGGGATGCCGCAGCTTTTGAGTTGCTCTACCAACTCCATAGCCGCCGCGTTTACGCCTTGTGCTTGCGGATGGTTGGCAACCCATCCGACGCGGAAGACCTGATGCAGGAAGCTTTTCTGCAGCTCTTCCGCAAGATTGGGACCTTCCGCGGAGAGTCGGCTTTTTCGACCTGGCTGCACCGCATGACGGTTAACGTGGTCCTGATGCGTTTGCGTAAGAAGTCGCTCCCTGCGGCCTCTCTGGAAGAGACGACGGAACCCGATGAAGAGACAGGTGGCCCAAGAAAAGATATTGGAGCGCCCGATTTGCGGCTCAGTGGAGCGGTGGACCGCGTCAATCTGGAGCGCTCCATCGAGAAGCTTCCGCCCGGATACCGGACCGTATTTGTCTTGCATGACGTCCAGGGATTCGAGCACAACGAGATTGCGGGAATCATGGGCTGTTCAGTAGGGAATTCGAAGTCGCAGTTGCATAAAGCGAGGACGCGTCTGCGCGAGCTGCTTCAGGAGGATTTGCGCGATCAGGCTCGTGCGGAACGTCACGCTGCAAAGACGCAAGCTGGGCTCGGCGATTGAGTCAGAATGCAGCCAACTGCTAGGCTCGGGGAAGCGTCATATAAGGTAAGAGTTGTCGAGCGGGAAGGCTACCCAGGTCCTTTAGCCGCGGAGTGAACCGCCATGCAGTGTAAAGATATCGAACTTGTTCTGGAACAGGAAGGGCTCGAGCCTCTTCCTGAAGAAGCGCGCGCGCATCTGGCTGAATGCCGCGAGTGCCGCAGTTATGTCGCGGATCTTACGAGCCTTGTCGACGCTGCGAAGAAGCTCCCCTCTGAAATTGCCCCACCTGCCCGGGTCTGGCTCTCTCTTCGCGCACAGTTGGAAGAAGAAGGAATTATCAAGACCCCGGCGGAGGTCATTCCCGTCGAGCGGGCTTCTTTCTGGCAATCCATCGGCGAATTTTTCCGCAGCCGCGCCCTGGTGACAGCCTCGGTTGGCATCGTGATTGTCGCTGCCGTCGTTTTCCAGGTTCGGCGCGACAGAGCTATCGTTGTTGAGCCGCCGGTGCAAGTTGCCAGGGTAGCGCCCGCGCCTGCTGTTCAGAATCCTGTTCAGAAAGCAGCGGCGCAGCCGGAAACTCAGCCAGAGGCGCCCCCGGTCTTTGCCAGCGCTGCGCGGGCGCTGGATGATCAAGAGCCAGTGGCCACCGGAATGATCCTTGCCAGCACTTCCCCGGTGGACGTTTCCTTGCGCGACAATCTGAAAAAAGTGGATGAATTTATAGCCGACTGCGAGCGTCACCTGAAGGAGCAGCCGGACGACGAATTGACTCGTGAATATCTGTCCGCAGCTTACGAGCAAAAAGCCGAATTACTGTCCGCGATGATTGAACGCGGAAGGAGCATAAACTGACATGTGCCTTCGAATGATGGGGGTGAGTCCGGCCCAGCCGGGTTCATACGTGAAGCGAAGCATTTTGCCGGTGCTGACGGCGGGGCTTTTTCTTTCGAGCGTGGCGCCAGCGCGGGCCGCTGCTGCCGGTCAGCACATCGAAAAGCTTTTCAACGTCACGGGGCATCCCGTGGTCGTGATTCATAACGTGGCGAACGGTCGCATCGAAGTTAAGTCCTGGAAGAATGCGCAAGTGGATGTCGTCGGAAATCAATCTTCCAACAAAATCGGGTTTGATATCGAGCAAGTCGGGGACCGCGTCGACGTTTCCGCGAACGTTCTGGACTCGGCCGCGCAGCCGTTGGAGCTCGAGGCCGATTTGCAGCTTACCGTTCCCGAGGAAACCGAACTACAGCTCAAGACCGAGACGGGCTTGATTTACGTCGAGCAGGTTACCGGAGATATGAAGCTTGAAAGCTTCGGCGGTGACGTGCATTTGAAGGAAGTTTCGGGCTACATCATTGTGAAAACGACGGGCGGTTCGCTGGTTTGCACGCAATGCGCCGGCAAGCTGGATTTCAGCTCGATTGGCGGGAATGCGCAGATTCTTCAGCCGCAGCTGAATAACGTCAACCTGATGACTACGACGGGGAATATCCTCTTTGATGGAGATTTTATCCGCACCGGGCTTTATTCGATGAAGAGCGGCAAAGGCCTCGTCGAGGTGCGCTTTTCCAGCAACGATTCGTTTGATTTGAAGGCGCAGACTTCCACGGGCACTGTCGACAATCAGGCAGCCGCGTTCTTGAAGCCCGATTCTCACGGCGTGAAGCATCTGCCCTCGAAGTTCATGCACGGGCTCTTTGGCACCGTTGGCATGGGCTTGGCGAAGGTCGAACTCTCCTCCTACAGTGGTACAATCCGCATTATGAAGCGCGATTAATTCTTCGTGCTCCGGATTAGTTGGCCGTTCGCGGCCACGTTCTGCACAAGACAGTGACTCAACCTTCTTCTTTGCGTGGCGCTTTCGCCCGCGTTCAGGTCGTTTGCCTCGCCGGTTTCATGGGCTCGGGCAAAACAACCGTCGGCACTCTCCTGGCCAAGCAACTCGCTTGGCGTTTCGTCGATCTTGACGATCGCATCGAGCAATCCGCGGGGCTCGCCATCCCGCAGATTTTCG
>JBARBE010000250.1:0-2095 GCA_049792735.1 Candidatus Acidiferrum sp. | reverse complement strand
TGTTCGACTTCGATCCCGCATCTATGATTCCGAGCCACATGCCGGAAGAGATTCAAGAGAATCAGGTTCCGACATCTCCCTCGGCCTATGCTCAAGTCGAGCGCATGCGGCGCTTCTGCAAAAATCTTCGCCTGATCTCCGTTCCCTCGACGCTGCTTAAAATCACACAGCGAGAAGAACAATTAAAATTTCTTCAGTTGAAAAAGATGGGCGCTCCACTCTCGTGGAATACAGTTCTGAATAAAGTAGGGATTGATAACCCCGGAGAGGTCAAGGGCAACAACGAGTTCGAGAAGTGGGTCAATGAAGAAATGGAAATGCTCAAGGTCAAGGCTATGGCCGCGAAAGCAGCCGCGGAACTTGGCTTAGGAGGACCGGAAGGCCCGGGTCAAGGTAAGGGCGGAGGCCGACCAAACACCAACAAGAAGGCCCCCAAAGTGGCGCAAAAAGGCAGTGAAGGCGGGGAACCGCGTACCACCTTAAAGACTAGCTAGTTGAGCCTAGGAGATCTTCATGATGGACGACGAAGAAGTGGTGCAGGCGAATAAGGATTTTCTGGTGACCGAGACCACTCTGGACCCCAAGGTTCCAGTGGATGCCGTCATGCTCTGGCTGCGCTCGCGCAAGGCTACCGGGAGCCTGATGGTGGACATTTCGCAAGGTGGAACGCAGCGCGTTGTCTTGCTGGAGAAGACGAAAGCGCCTCAAGGACTGCGCGAGAAAGTCCGCAAAATCCTTGGAGTGTAAAATAAAATTTGACATTTGTTCTACTGTAGGCGTATAGCTGTACCTGAGATTCGCCACGCGCCTCCCCGAGGAATACGAGCGGCTCACATCCGAAACGGTGTGAGCCGTTTCCATTTGGAGGAACGTTATGGCGCGACACAAAAAGCACACCAAGATCGTAGGCGGCCACAAGGGCGGCAAAAAGCGCAAGGGCGGCCACAAGAAGGGCCACAAAAAGGGAATGAAGCGATAACATGGCTTCTCCCGCACAACCTGATCCGAACGCAGCCGGAGGCGCACCCCCAAGTGGAGACGCCTCCGGTGGTGCGTCCGCACCATCGCAGGCTCCAGCGAATCCCAAGCAGGTTATGCTGGCGCAGTTGTATCAACTCTGCAAACGTCTCTCTCAGGAAGACCCCGTACTGGCTCCCGGCCTCGGTAAGGCCGCACAGGGGATTCAGGAAGCGCAGACCGCGATGGTATCCCAACCTCAACCTCAACCCACCGGCTCCACGCCGCCGTACTGAAAGGTAACCGTCCATGCCTACAGTCCAAGAAGTCCTCAAATCGACCGGTTTGACCGATGAGCAGATCTCCGCTCTCGACCCCAAGATTGTTACGGGCGTGACGCAGGTGCTCTCGACCGCGACGCAGACGCTTGAGCAGGCAGAGCTCGCCAAGCGCGCGAATGAAGAGTTGTACGAGAAGGAAATTTCGCCGGCCTTGGTGAACTGGGCGAGCAAAGAGGCGAACCTCAACGCCGAGTTGAGTTACTACAAGACGCTGGCAGAGAAGGCCAAAACGGGCGGATTCATCGCCGAAGCAGCGCCCTTCACGCCGACCGCCCCTGTCGCCGGCCGCGACGCATCCGGAAAGTTTGTCCCCGGAGCCAATCCGGTCCCCGGCTCCCCCGGGTTTGAGCAGAAATTGCGCGACGACATCGGCGGAGCATTCTCCTTCGCGGCGGACACGACTTGGAAATATCGCCAACTGTTTGGGACCGAGATGCCGGACTCGCCGACCGCGATCATTCGCGAGGCGGCCGCTGCGCACATGAGTCCCTCGGAATTTGCCGCCAAGAAGTACGATTTTGCGGGCAGGGAAAAGGCAGCGGCGGAACAGAAGCAGAAAGAGCACGACGAAGCGATCCGCAAGGAAGCCGTGGCTCAAGTGACCAAGGAATTCACGGAGCGGACTGGATCGAATCCCATGATCCGCCAAGCTGAGGTATCCCGATTTACTGACGTCGCCAAAGCTGTGAAGTCGGGCGAACGGAAAGACCCGCTGACCATGACACGCGAACAGCGCCACGGGGTCACGCGGCAAGCGATCCAAAAGGAAATTGCGGCAAACGAAACGGTTCAGTAAT
>JBARBE010000249.1:0-5015 GCA_049792735.1 Candidatus Acidiferrum sp. | reverse complement strand
GCCTTAGCTCTTCGGAGAATGCCTCGGGAGGTTCCACGTAGTCGAACACCACCTCCGAGTTCTGGATTGACGACACGTAGTCCAGAGTGCGGCCGATAGCGTCCCGTGTCAGATATGGCACAAGCCCGAGCCAAGTGAAAAACACGGGCGAGTTCTGCTGAAAGCCTGCGGCGGCGAGCTTCTCTCCCACATCGTCCCGCTCGAAATCGACTGGCACGAGAATAAGCCATGGCGGAAGTGCGATTTGAGCTTCGGCCAAGCGCTGGCGTTTCCATGCCTGCGTCGCGGGGTGGTCCACCTCATAGATTCGGATCTGTCGTGCGCCATGGGGATTCCGGAGAGCGAAAGTGTCGAGTCCGGCGCCAAGAATGACGATCTGCCGAACCCCACTTTCGACCGCTCTTGCCAAAGCATCTTCCGCAATCCGGCTTCGCGCGGCGGTGACCAACCGTCCGATGCTGGCCAAGGGGTGTGCGTTCGCGAATTGCAGCACGTCCTTTTCGTCTTCGCGCAGAATCTTCATGGCAAAGGGGTCATCGAGGATTGCTCCCTGATCGAGCACCTGATGAACAGCTCGTTGTTGGGCGATCATCAAGGCTGTGCGGCTGGGTTCATTAGGCTTCATGTTCGGGATCTCCCTTCTCATCCATAGCTGATCGCACGGCTGCGGGAGCAGCTTGCGGATTGCAAATGGGAATAAGGCACCGGTTAGAATTTGCAGGCTGGAAGTTAGAACAAAGTCAAAACCCTCATCCTGAAAACCGCAGGGATGCGGCACCCCATCAAACGCCCGCGGCACTCGACCCTCTGCTCTACGACAAAACCGCAACTCCCTCTGCCAGTGCAGCTCTCCTGAGATCACTGTCCGCCGTCGCGAGAGGTATTTTTCTTCGTAGAGCCAAATCAAGATACGCCGCGTCATAAGCCGGCAGATTCCATCTTCGCGCTTGCGATTCCAGCGCAATATTTGCCCAAACATCATTGAGTTCCACTCGGATGGGCAAAGCCCTCAAACGCAGGAGATATTCATCAATCTGTTTCTGACTGATTCGCTTGCGCTTGTTGAACGCCACGAAAATAATATTGGCGATTTCGAAGGCCCAGATCTCGGGCACTACGGCGTCGTGTGTTGCGAGCTTCGACAAGATGCGGCGGCTATAGGGCGTATCTTCCGTTGGGTCGCCCGGAAAGCACCAGGAAAATGCAACGGACGCGTCGAGGACAAACTCTGCCATCAGTAGCGGTGGCCTTCATGCAGCAACTTGCGGGTAATCGGTTCTCCCAGGCTGAGATGATATTTTTCGCCGAACTCCTCCATGCCGCGGACTGCCGCCTGCCGGGAACTCTCCGTCTGACCGTTGCCCCGTGGAAGCAGCGCGATAGCCGTGTCGATGAATTCGTCCACCGACCGCACAACTCCGCTCTTAATGGCGTTCTGAATCGCCTGCTCCTGTTCGGGTGTGAGCTTGATCGTCATGTACGGCGCTCCAATAAACGCAGTCTAAAGGCCCTGTTTGTCGCTGTCAAACCGCTTTTTTCAAGCCGGCCGGCGCGCATGGAACACGGCGCACTTTCGGTTATCTCTGCCTGAATCATTTTCTTGGAGGGCAACCGGGGACAGAGAGAACGTGTCCCTAACGTCGGATGAGCGATCCTCGAACTCAGCTACAGTTTCGGGCTAAATGATGCGGGAACCTCTCGTCTGCCCCAGGGTTCATTCTGGGGTTTCACTCCGGTTTTTCTTGCGAGCCATCGTTCGGATCAGCCAAGTATCTCCGGTTAATTTAGAGATCGTATCGATGGCTTCCAAGTAGCCAGCGATCCAAGAGACGGCGAGAGTGAATCGCATACGTTCCTTCGATATTCTGCGGGATGGTTTGGCTGCGCCTGCTGGCTGCTTCACCTCGAAGGTCTTGCCAATGAGCGCTTCGGCTGCATGATCTGCTGCCTCAAGGGTGCTGGTGATCCGAATAATTTCTTGGCGCTCGAAACTCATGACCGAATACTGGTGGCGGCAAGGTTTCGGATTCGCCTTATTTTTTCTAAATCGTTGAAGCAATAGCGGGGGATCAGTTCGAGGGCGTAAGCCAGCTTAGTCTTGGCAGAGAATGTAGCCAAAGGCCCCATGGCGCCAAATAGGGGAGCCACTGCCTGTTTCACCGCGTGCGAATCGGTAGTAAGAGCCGCCCTCAGTAGCCCCTCCAGAAAATCGCTGAGTACGCTGGCTCCAACTAGGACGCAACCTCTGTCGGACTCACCCTCCAGTTCCTCGATGATCCGCTGAGCACGAGCTTCGCACTCCTTGGGATCGAGGATTCTCGGTTTTAAATTGTTCGGTTCCTTCTGCGGCATATGGAGATGCGGTCGGTCGAGCTAGGTAGATGCAAATCGTCACATCATGGCATCTAGAGAATATCACTACGGACGGCTGCCGGGTGCCCCAGGTAGCGCTTTTCGGTGAGCCCCCGATAGAGAAGACTCGGCCGCGTCAAGACAAGCTGGTGCGGGCGGGACAACCTTAGCGCCGCCACTCGATTTTGACTTTGTTTTTCTCCTTCGGGTGGCCCATCCTTGCGGGTCTGGTTTTTGCAAGGGTGGGTCCTTCATTTTCTTATCTCTTCGTTCCGTTCTCCCCACGCGCAGATACCCCGAGTTTTGGCATAACACTTCTAGTTGCCACTCACTCCCCGTTCCGTCTCACCAAACTTCAAGTTTCCCGCCAACCCCTTCTATCCACTCCACTTCCGCGTCTCAGGTTCGAATGATAAGTACTCCGGTACTGTACCTTGACATCAATCCATTTCCCTGCTATGATTCCCCATGTTCGTCGGCCAAAACCCGCCCGCATGCTCCCCTTCTTCTTTTCCTCCTCCCTGCTCGGCGTCCTCTGCGATCTCTGCGCTAAGAAAGACCTGCGCAAAGCCCACAACGCACCCGTTCGTCTCCGCTTGCACCCCTCGGCGCACGCACAGCTACGCCCGCAACTCCATTCCTTTCATGCGTTTACTTAACAGTTCTCTGTATGCCTGGGACGGCGGATCCATGCCCTCGACTGACCGCTCCTCACTCGCCACTATCCCATTCAAAATCAACACTTACAAAACCGATAGAAAACAAACGACTTTATCCACTTTTAGAATGAGCGCTTACAGAAAAACTAGGGGGGTAGGGCGATTATTGTTAACCAGTCACAAGCCAGCCCCGCTGCCGGAGGGGGACAGCCACTCCCGGCTTTCTTCCTTTTCCGCTGGCCGCCAGTCACGAATCGCCAATTATCGCCCGGCGTTCCAATTACTGTTTGACAGGCAAGCCCGTAAACCGAATCCCCGCGCTATGCACCTTGTACCGAATATTGATCCCTACCAGCAGCGCCGTCAGCGACTCCACGATCCGCGCATTCTCCAGCTTCCCGCCGTTCAACGCCCGCGCACCAGGAATTTTCTCAGCCAATTCCGACGCGATTTGTTTGGCTTGGGCGTCGTCACTGCACACCAGAATGTCGCAATCGACCGGCGCATCCTTCGCCAGCAACTCCGCGCCAAGATTCTGGAACGCCGCCGCCAGGCACACTCCCGAAGGCAGCAATTCCGCAGCCTGCTCCGCCGCCGATCCTTGCCAAACGCCGAGCATCCGCGTCGCGGCTCCTCCAACCGTCGCCGCCAGTGGCACCGTCGTGTCGATCACCACAGTCCCCGGCTTCCAAACGTTCTTCAACTGTTTCAGCAGCGCCGCATGTCCGGAGAAGGGAACTGTCAGCACCACAACTTCGCACTGCGCGGCCACTGTCGCATTGTCAGCGCCATCGATTTTCGCCGAGCCGCCAACGCGCGCCCGCAATTGCGCCGCAGTCTCGCGAGCGCGTATCGCGTCGCGCGACCCAATCACAATTTCTTCGCCGGCTCGCGCCCAGCGATACGCCAACCCCGATCCTTCCGGCCCCGTCCCCCCCAAAATCCCAACTTTTCTGCTCATCTTAGCTTTGCCCCATCCAACAAGTTTCCCGCGCGCTCTTTTCGCTGCCAAACTCCGCTCTTTCCGCCGCTGCCTCCACCGACCACCTCTGGTACGATGGCTTCAGATTTTTTCCGCGCACGAAAGACGGGTGAGAGCAAACGATATCATGCAATCCGCCGGACCATCGATGGAAACTAATCCTCAATCAACGTCTGCGCAAATCTTCGGCAAGGAAAACAGAGTTTCTCTGCGCGAGTTCCGCGCCCTGCTCCTGCCCATCAAAGACCTGCGCAACGCAAAACAACGCCTCTGCGGCGTACTGTCATCGGAGGAGCGATTCAACCTCGCCCAAGCGATGCTCGCGGATACAATTCGCGCCGTGCGCGGCGTTCAGTACGCCGAAAAAATATTTGTCGTCACAAATTACGAGCCCGCCACGGAAATCGCCGCGAAAAATGGATGGGAAATTCTGCGCGAGGAGCAACAAATCTCGGAGAGCGCCTCCGTCGACTTTGCTTCGCGCCTCTGCGCCGAGCGCGGCGTCACCGCGCTCCTCCGTCTGCCGCTCGACCTTCCGCTCGTGCAATCTGCCGACATCGATGAACTGCTCGCGACAGAATGCGCCGCTCCCGCAACCGTCATTGTCCCCTCGCGCGACGGCACCGGCACAAACGCCATTCTCCGCACTCCGCCCACGCTTTTCCCCTCGCATTTTGGGCCGCATAGTTTCGCCAAGCATCGCGCCGAAGCCGAAAAAATCGGCGCAAGAATTATCGTCCGCCGAAACGCGCGACTCGAAATGGATGTCGATGATGAAGCCGATTTGCGCGAACTGTTGCGCCACAATCTAACGCAAACCGCAACGGGGAAATGGCTCGAAGAGAGCGGCGTAGACGCGCGTTTCAAAACCCGCGCCCTCGCCGCCGAAGCGCCAGGTTAGTGGATGCTTTTCGTGTACGGCCGATTCGCCGTGATGCCTTTGCCTTCGGTCACGACGACGGTTTGGCCGGCGGCAACATTCGACAGGCGATCGACTTGCCCGCTGGGCCACAAAATCTCGA
>JBARBE010000248.1:0-6007 GCA_049792735.1 Candidatus Acidiferrum sp. | reverse complement strand
CTGGCGGAACTTGTCTCGGAAGGCGCGTTCAACGAACAGAGGGCGCTGGAATTGGCGCGGATGTATTTACACGACAACGCGGCAAGATTGTACGGGGAGAAACCATGAGCGCGGCAGCGGAGATGAAGTATATAGCTTGGAAGAGCGTCGAGCGCGAGCACCTGAATCCGCAGATTGACCGGGAAATGGTCGTCGGAGACAAGATCATGCTGGCGCGCGTGCTGATGAAGAAGGGCGCTCACGTTCCGCTGCATCACCATCACAACGAACAGGTGACGTACATTTTGGAAGGCGCTCTGAAATTCGCGATCGATGGCAAAGAGATCGTGGTGCGAGCGGGTGAAGTGCTCTGCATTCCTCCGCACATGCCACACGAAGCCTGGGCCATGGAGGACACGGTCGATTTGGACGTTTTTAATCCGCCCCGGGAAGATTGGTTGAATAAAACGGACGACTATCTGAGGCACGGCCGGTAGCCGGCGGAGTATACTCGGATTTACCACTTGTGCTGTATGGGCAACCCTCCCTGCCCGTTTCACTTTGTACCCGAACAGCGAAAGTACGTAGACAAAGACCCTCGGTCTTGTTTACCGTAGCAGAGTGGGCTGATTCCAGGCGTGGGGTCAAACCTCTGAGGGGAAAAATATGAAGAGGCAACTCGTTGCTGTATTGTTCGTGCTTGGGGTGGGGTGCGCGGCTCGCGCTCAAGAAGTAGCTGTCACAAGCGCCACGCCAGACAACCACAATGTGGCGGTGGCATTTTCACCAGTGCCAAAGACAAGCGAAGCGCAATTTCAGCCTTTGGTGGCCGGGACGCTCCCCCTAGCGCCCTCCACCGCCCCGGATCCGAGTTTCGCTTCGCCGTCGCCAGCCGCTGCGCCAAAGGCTTCTCCGGCGCCCGCTCCTGATCCGAAATTTCTATATGGCGAGCGGGATGATACCCGATGGCAACTCGCCGTTGGCGTCGATTGGATGAGATTCAGATCCTCTGTTTTCGATGCCAGCGCTGTGGGCGTCGACAGCTCCGTAACCTACTTTACGAACGACTGGTTTGGGATCGAAGGGGACGTGGCCACGGGATTCGCACCAGAAATCTATGACCGGGAGCATGTTAAGCTCCTCGTTTATGGCGGCGGGCCTAAAATTTCTTGGCGAATAAATAGCAGGTGGGAGCCCTGGTTACACGCCATCGTGGGTGGAGCGCATGAACAACCACAGACCGCCGACAGCGGCAAAAACTCCTTTGCGGCGGAAGCCGGAGGCGGGGCGGACTATCGGTTCAACCCGCGCTTTTCGGGACGGTTGGAAGCCGATTGGATGCACACAGGTTTTTTCGGCCAGTCTCAAAACAACTTCAAACTGATGGGCGGCGTTGTTTTTCACTTTTAACGCGAGAACGCGCCAGCGTCTAATAGATCCCGTGATTTGATCCGTTTGTTTCCAATTTTCCATTCACGGAAGCGATTTGATATTCGTCTCCGGTGCTTCCTTTCCAATCTTTCACGTTGAACGTGCCGCCGGGGGATACGCGACGCACCGTGATTCCGCTGAAGCTGAGCGAAGTTTTCCTCCGGCACACCTCCGGCAGGTTTTTGGCTTCGAGAAAATAGGCTGGGCCGGAACCGATGATTTTTGCTTGGCCGTCCGGATTGAGAAGAACAGCGGCGTCTTGTTCCACAGCGATCGCGCGCACCTGTGTGGCCCAGCCGTCCTGCAGGATACGTGCCAGGAAAACGAGCAAGCGGCCCATACGGTCGCGTTTGACGAAGTGTGTGTCCGTAATGACGCCGGCGAGCAGCGGGATGCGCAGAAAGTCGCGCGAGAGCGTCACTTTGTTGCCGTAAGGATCGGCGAGCGCGTCTGGGGAATGGATGGTGTCAATCATTGAGGAAAATGAAAACTCTCCGAGGACCGCCAGTCCTGCGCTGGAGCCGCCGAACGGCTTGCCGGCCGCGATGTGCCGGTTTAGAGCCTCTTCGACAGGGGTGTCCTGCCAGAAGCGGACATAATTCGATTGATCGCCTCCCGCGATAAAAATTGCCTCCGCCTGGTTGATCCGTTCGAGCAGCTTCGGGTCGTCGGAATCTTCCCGCTCGGAAAAAACGATCGTCGCAGCCGAGTTCAGCGGACAGAGCGCACGAATTTCTTCATTCACTTTTTGTGCGTAGTCATCTTCGGTATTGGCGCGGAGGATGAGGAAGTCGCCACCGTTCGCGCGCTCGCATAGGACTTTTAGCGCTGGATCTTGCTCGCCGCCGCCCATGAGCACGAAGCCCGGGCGCGCGCTGGCCGTGCTGTCAGCGGCATTTCCTGAACGAAAGTATTTCCACTTCGCAGCGGCAACGGGGATAAGCATGGACAACGCGGCGAGAAGAAGTGCGCCGCGCAGAAGCTGAAGAACCGCTTTTTCCGTAGAGGTCACTTTGCGTACGCGAGCTTACCAGATTTTGCAGACTTGCTCGCGGACCATCGGGTCGCCTTTTTTGCACCCGAAGGCCTTGGCAAACTCGGCCATATTTGAGAGCGGACCGTTGCCACGGAAACGCGGCAGTGGATGAGGATTCGTGTTGGCCATTAGGCGTTCGTACTCTGGCCGGTCGTTTGCGCCCCAGACCTGTGCCCACCCGAGAAAGAAGCGTTGCTCGGGTGTGAAGCCATCTTTGACGGGCGGACGGGGCTTACCTTCGAGCGATTTCTCATACGCCGCGTAGGAGATCGCAAGGCCACCAAGGTCCGCGATGCTCTCGCCGAGCACCAACTTACCGTTTTCGTGCAAGTCGCCATCCACCACGTAATTGTCGAACTGCGTTTGGACGCACGCGGCGCGATCCTTGAAATTCTTCAAATCGTCGGCGGTCCACCAGTTCTTTAAATCACCATGGCCATCAAACTGGCTGCCATGATCGTCGAAACCATGAGTAATCTCATGGCCGATGACCGCGCCCATGCCGCCGTAATTCACGGCGTCATCGGCTTTAGGATCGTAGAAGGGTGGCTGCAGGATTCCCGCAGGAAACACGATTTCGTTCATGCTGCTGTTGTTGTAGGCATTGACAGTGGGAGGTGTCATGCCCCATTCCGTGCGGTCCACGGGCTGGCCGATTTTAGAGAGCCGCCGACGGAAGTCGAACTCCGCGGAGCGCTGTTGATTCGCGAAGTAGGAAACGCGGTCGATTCTAAGAGCCGAATAGTCACGCCACTTATCTGGGTAACCGATTTTGACGGCGAAGGCTTCGAGCTTTGCCGTGGCCTGCGCCCGCGTTTCTGGACTCATCCAAGGAAGCGTTTGCAGGTCGTCATGAAGCGCAGAGATTAGGTTATGCACCATCACGAGGGCGTGAGCTTTGGCCTCTGGAGGAAAATATTTCTGCACGTAGACTTGGCCGAGCGCTTCGCCCAAAGCCCGGTCAGTCGCTTGCGTGCAGCGCTTCCAGCGGGGCTGAATCTCCTTTGCTCCCGTCAGTGTCTTTCCTCGAAATTCAAATTCTTCATCCACGAATTTCTCTGGAAGCGCAGGGGCCGATGCATTCAGGAGATGCCAGCGATAGTAGGTCTTCCAATCCGCAAGGGGAGTCGCGGTGAGCTTCGAGTCGAGAGCCTTGAAGAAGTCCGGCTGGCCAACATTGATCTCTTTCAATTCCGGATGGCCTATCGCCTTGAAGTAACTCTCCCAATTGAAATCCGGCGTCATCGCCTGCAAGTCCGCCAATTTCATTTTGTGGTAGGTCTTTTCGGGATCGCGCAAATCCGTATTTTTCATCGAAGCTTCAGCGAGATGCGTTTCAATTTCGAGGACCGTGGCAGCTTCCGGCGCGGCCGCTTCCGGGGAATCTCCCAGCAACTCAAACATCTTAGCGACATGTTTCACGTAGGCGTCGCGCAGTTGTTTCGATTTATCGTCCTGCTTCAAATAATATTCACGTTCGGGCAAGCCCAGCCCTCCCTGCCAAGCGGCGCCAACGACCTGCGTGCTGTCTTTCGCGTCTTGATTGGCGCTGAACCGGAAGAGCACGCCCACACCTTCTTCCTGGAGTCGCGCCGCCTCGGCTTGCAGGTCAGCGGAATTTTCTATGGCTGCTATAGCCGCCAGATCTGCGTCGATTGGTTTGGCGCCCGCCGCATCGATCGCTTCTGTATCCATGCAACTGGCATAAAAGTCGCCGATCTTCTGCTCGTTTGAGCCCCGTGCAGCCTGCTGTTTCTCCGCCGCTTCCAAAATTTGCCGAAGGTTCTGCTGGTTTTTGTCGAGCAGTTCAGAGAACGAGCCCCAAGTGGAATATGCGGGCGGAATCGGATTGGCTTTCATCCAGCCGCCCATGGCGAACTGATAGAAGTCGTCGCAAGGCTTGCACGATTTGTCGAGATTCGCGGTGTCGAATCCCCAATAGCCGGAATCAGCGCCGGGTTTCGCCGAAGCGCGCAGTCCTGCGCCTGCGATGGCAACGCCGGAAACTAAAAGCACCGTCACAAGGATTCCCACCGAATACTTGCGATTCCGCATGCTTTTCTCCTGTCTAACTTAAAATGTTCATGTTTCGGAGCTTGCAGGGGTCCAGAGCCACCGAGCCGGCACCTAACTGAAAATCAGACGAACGACCAGCCACCGCCGTTTCATCAAATTCTATCTTCCCTGCGTCCCCCGAGCACTCTGCAGGGAAGAATCTTGTACTATTCCGCGGGTCCAACCGGTAGGAAAGAACGCCCTAGCCAACCAAACCCCCGGCGAGATCACTGCGCAGGCACGGCGACTGGCGATTCGTATTTCTTGACGTCAACCTTTTCCCAATCGCCGCGCTCGATGCCTGCGCGAATCTGGGCCGGGGTCTTGCCCTTGCGTGTTTGCTCGTAGGCATAGAGGCCTTCGCGCAGACAGGTACCACATTCCGCGGCGTGGTGGCCCGCGTAGCAATCGAGCAAGCTGCCGTGGCCCTCGGTGCGGTCGCAGTGGCAGTAGCAAGGTTGTTGGTAAAGAACTTTCTTGATGCGGGCCGCAAGCTGATAAGCGTTCTGAACGACGGGATCGGAGAAAAGCGAAGGACTTAGGGTTACTGGCAGCGGACCCTTGGGCAATGAAGTGTGATAGGCGGGAACGGATTCGGCATTGGCGTCCTGTTTCCAAGTTTCTGTGGGCCTGGAAGAAACTTGTTGAGGTATCAGCGCGAGTGCTACCCCCGCGACCACCAGAATGACTCCGCCAAAGATTTTTCGCATTCTCCGCATATCTGGTCTCCTCCCTGAACCCACGTTTATCGCGATTTGTTACGCTCAATTGCGCGCCGCAAGTCCCCTACTACTCTACGGCGCGCTCCCGCAAATTTCCACTTCCGCGGCTCAGGCGCGTCCCTTGCCGCAGGATTTTAGGGCAGCCGCAAGACGCCAACCCGGGCAGGTTCTAGCTGCGTCACATCCATGACCTTGCCGTCGTTCATGTCCTCTATATGACTGTTCGCAATAAAAAAGAAGAGGTCAGATCCCACTATGGCGCCCGTCGTCGGTGAGGCGCAGAAATGGCTGCGATTTTCGAGCACTGTCGTGCGAGTCACGCGAAGGCCATCGCTCGAAAGGCGAAAGGCCGCCACGCGGGGCGAGCCGATGCCGGTCTGGACCCCGATAAGGCTGCTTTTGTACCAATAGAGGCCGTCGATGCCGGCAAGTGTACTTTTCGGGCCGGGATCAACATCGCGGCTCTCTCCGTTTGCGAGGTCGACTCTCACCACACCCAGGCTATCCGCGACGTACAAAGATTGATTGTCGCCGCCAAGCGCTATGCCATTCGGATAAAAGAGCGGGCGATGTAGGGGGAGGGCCCTGAAAGTTCGGGACGCCGGATCGAATCGAAAGACGGCATTCGCCAGACTATCCGTCGTAATCACTTCGCCGTTTCTGCGAATGACCAAATTATTGAAGCCGTGTTTCGTTCCGTTCGGCGGCTTGAAGCGTCCCAAGAGTTTTCCCGTGCCGTCAAAATGCAACAGCTCGGTTCGCCCGTCCTCCGAAAAAGAATCGG
>JBARBE010000247.1:0-1834 GCA_049792735.1 Candidatus Acidiferrum sp. | reverse complement strand
GCACGACCCAGTTTACATTTGTGCTAGACTCCCCATCGTTATGCGAATCCCGCTCCGCGCGTTGCCAATTCTTCTGCTTTCCTTCGGCCTTCAATCTGCTCTCACAACAGCCCAGCAAAACTCCGCGCCGCATCTTGAAAAACGCGGCCTCGCCACGCAGCTCATCGTCGATGGCAAGCCGTTCCTCATCCTCGGCGGCGAGCTGCACAACTCCTCCTCGTCGAGCCTGGACTACATGAAACCCCTCTGGCTCAATCTGGCCGCCAGGGGCCTCAACACCGTGGTCACGCCGCTCAGTTGGGAGCTCATCGAGCCCGCCGAAGGCAAATTCGACTTCGCCCTCGTCGACGGCCTGCTGGCCCAGGCGCGCGAGCAGCACGAGCGCGTCGTCTTCCTCTGGCTGGCCTCGTGGAAGAACGGCATGTCGAGCTATGCGCCGGTGTGGGTCAAGCAGGATACCCGCCGCTTTCCCCGCGTGGTCGAGCGCGGCAGCGAAGTCGAAATCCTCAGCCCTCTCGGCGCCGCAACCCAGGAGGCCGACGCCCGCGCCTTCGCCGCCCTCATGCAGCACATCAAGGAAGTCGACAGCCGCGACCACACCGTGCTGATGATGCAGATTGAAAACGAAGTGGGCGTGCTCGGCGACACGCGCGACCACTCCGAGGCCGCCAACCGCGCCTTCGATTCGCCCGTTCCCGCAGAGCTGACCCGCTACCTGCAAGACCACCGTAACGCCCTCTATCCCCGGCTCCGCGCGCTGTGGGAGGCCAACGAGAACAAGAAGAAAACCTCCGGCACATGGGCAGATGTCTTTGGCGACACCGTGCAGGCCGACGAAATCTTCATGGCCTGGCACTACGCCCGTTTCATCCAGGCCGTCGCCGCGCGCGGCAAGGCCGCCTACGACATTCCCATGTATGTAAACACCTGGCTCGCGGGCGACGACGCCACCCCCGGCGAATTCCCCAGCGGTGGCCCCGAACCCTGGGTCGTCGATATATGGAAGGCCGCAGGCCCCGCAATCGATTTCTACTCGCCCGACCTCTACGCAGCCAACTTCACCGAGTGGTGCAAGCGCTACCACCGCGAAGGCAATCCGCTCTTCATGCCTGAAACGCGCGGCGGCGAAGCGGGCGCAGCCAACGTCTTCTACGCGCTCGGCGAAGAGGCCGGATTCGGCTTCTCACCCTTCGGCATCGAGTCCGACAGGGACGAGAAACATGACCTCGCCGCAAGCTATGCCCTGCTCACCGCGCTGACCCCGCTGCTCACTGAACATCAGAGCGCTGGCGATGTGCACGGCTTCGTGCTCAACCAGGATCATCCCTCCGTCGATTTTGCGATCAGCGGCTACACCCTGCATGTGAGCCTCGACGAGCTTTTTGGCAATCATGCCGACAACGGCTTCGGCCTCATTATGGCCACCGGGCCCGACGAGTTCCTCGGCGCCGGCAAGGGCTTCAAGGTTACGTTCACGCCGCGCGCAGGCTTGAATGTAGGAATCGCGTCGGTCGACGAAGGCAGTTTCGAAGACGGCAAATGGGTTCCCGGCCGCCGCCTCAATGGGGACGAGAACAGCCAGGGCAGCGCCTGGCGCTTCAGCTCCTTCCGGCTGAACACGGAAAAGGTGAAACTCTACCGGTTTCAGTAGGGCGGTCGGCCGTCAAAGTCCCGCATAGCCGCCAAACCGCCTTTGCGCTATACTGGTTAGAGCCTCTCTGGGGCAGGGAAGTCCCTGTCCTTCGGGGCATTTGGAGTGAGTAGACACGCCTCCTCCAAAACCACAGAAACAACGAGAAGAAAAATGCCCAAGTTGAAGACCCATACGGGCGCG
>JBARBE010000246.1:0-1852 GCA_049792735.1 Candidatus Acidiferrum sp. | reverse complement strand
CGGCTCAAACCAGGGGTGACGCTTCAGCAAGCCCAAACAGACGTCAATGCCCAGCTCAAGCAGATCCTTGCCACGCAAGCGCACCGCGAGACAGCCCAGCAGATTGCAAATTCCCACATCGAGCTCGCCCCGGGCGCCGCAGGTATTTCTTACTTGAAGGCCACCTATTCGCAAGCGCTTCAAATCCTCGCGGCGATTGTCGGCATTGTGCTTCTAATCGTCTGTGCAAACGTCGCCAATCTGCTTCTTACGCGCTCCTCGGCGCGCGAACGAGAAATTTCAATTCGGCTCGCGATAGGCGCCAGCCGTGGAAGACTCATCCGGCAACTTCTGACAGAGAGCATGCTCCTCGCCGCCCTGGGAGGCGGACTTGGAATTCTCGTCGCGCGCTGGGGCGTCGAACTCCTCGCGTCTCTGGTAACGGGAAGCGCTTCGATCGTCAAAGGTTCCATCGACGCGCGCGTGCTTCTCTTCACGGCGAGCGTATCGGTGCTGGCGGGAGTCTTGTTTGGCCTCGTTCCTGCTCTGCGCTCCACCCGGTCGGATCTCGCAGTTCAAGTCAAAGGATCCGCACGTACGCGACTCGGCTTCGATCTCGCCAACGTACTCGTCACTTCTCAAATCGCCGCTTCGGTTGTGCTTCTCGTCGGCGCAGGTCTCTTTCTGCGGACGCTGCAAAACCTCGCCAGCCAGGAACTCGGATTTGACGAAGATCATATTTTAATCGCCCGGATCAATCCGGAGGCGGGCGGATACAGCCCTGCTCAGACACCCGCCCTCTATCAAGCCCTCATAGACCGTATCGAGGTGATTCCGGGGGTTCGTTCTGCGACGGTGGATTACTCCGAACCCTTCAGCGGCAGCTCTTGGACCAGCAACTTCTCGATCGAGGGATTACCTGGCAATCCCACGGCGCAAATGATGGTTCACAAAGAAGTCGTAGGGCCGCACTACTTCGAAACCGAGGGCATTCCGATTCTTCTCGGCCGCGATATTGGCCCACAGGATCGTCCGGGCACTCCCCTAGTCACTGTCATAAACCAAACGATGGCGCGGAAATACTTTCAGGGCATCAACCCGATCGGAAAAAGATTTTCGCTTGGCTCCCCTTTCAATGAAAAGGAAGCGATGACCATCGTCGGCGTGGCCGCAGACGCGCGCTATTACTCTCTTCGCGAACCCGTCCCCGCGATGGAATTTTGCTCTGCATTTCAGCTGCCCGATGAAGCCTCGCACAATTCAGCCTATGCGCAAGATGTTGAAGTCCGCGTGAGTGGCAATCCAAAAGCGATCGAAACGGAAGTTCGCCCAGCCCTGGCACAGGTCTCTGGTGGCCTGCCTGTCACCCGGGTCGCTCCATTGAAAGAAGAGGTGAGCAATTCCCTCCGGTTGAACCGCGGTGCCGCGGAGCTGTCTAGCGCGTTCGGCGGGCTGGCGTTATTACTTGCATGTATCGGCGTGTACGGCACGATGGCGTACCGGGTCTCGCGCCGGAGGCATGAGATTGGCATTCGCGTCGCTCTCGGTGCGCACCGCTCCGATGTGTTGTGGCTCATAACAAGGGAATGCCTCATCTTGGTTGCTGCCGGGCTTATCCTTGGCGTGCCGATTGCCTTGGCTTCCACCAAGATGATCGCGAGCCAACTTTTTGGAATCCGTGCCGCCGACCCGCTCACGTTTGTGACGGTCGCAATCCTCCTCGTCGTTGTTGGTCTTGTGGCGTGCTACGTTCCCGCCCGGCGCGCCATGCGCATCGATCCCATGGTGGCGCTGAGATACGAATAGCTGCCGTCGGAGGCGGGCGAGAGCGGTCGCGCGGATTCTTCGTTTGTGCGGGATGGAGGATGAACCA
>JBARBE010000245.1:0-9799 GCA_049792735.1 Candidatus Acidiferrum sp. | reverse complement strand
TGGTTCATCCTCCATCCCGCACAAACGAAGAATCCGCGCGACCGCTCTCGCCCGCCTCCGACGGCAGCTATTCGTATCTCAGCGCCACCATGGGATCGATGCGCATGGCGCGCCGGGCGGGAACGTAAGAAGCGAGCAAGGCAACGAGGACGAGCAGGATGGCGACTCCCGCGAACGTTTCGAAATCGGCCGCGCCAACGCCGTAGAGCAAGCTGGACATTAAATGAACGAGACCGAAGGCCGCCACGATCCCGATGGCGATCCCGATCGCGGCAAGTTTCAGACCTTGGCCTAAGACTAAGCGGAAGACGTCGCGCCGGGGCGCGCCGAGAGCCATGCGTATGCCAATCTCGTGGGTGCGCTGCGCCACGGAAAACGAAATCACGCCGTAGATTCCGATGGCTCCGAGAATCAGCGCCAAGGCACTGAACAAGCCGAGCAAGACCAGCGTGATGCGGCGCGTTGCCACCGAGTCGCTCACCAATTGCTTCATCGTGGCCACCGCGAATACGGGCTGGTCTTTATCGATGGCATGCACGGCATCGCGAATCTCTGAGGTGAGCGCCGCGGGATCGGCCGCCGACTTAACCAGCAAACCCATTCCGTTGCTGGGATTCTGCCGGGACGGGACGTACACTTCGAGGCGCGCGGGATTCGCCAAGCCGTAGAGTTTCGTGTCGCCCACCACGCCGACAATCGTGTACCACTTCGGCGGATTGGCCGCCGAGGCGTGGCCAAACATAAAGCGTTTGCCGACAGGATCCTCGTTCGGGAAAAAGCGCCGCGCAATCGTGGCATTGATCATCCCTACGAGTGCCGCGTTTTCGTTGTCCTGATCGGTGAAGCCGCGGCCGCGCAAGAGGGGAATTCCAAGAGTCGTCAAGTATCCTGGACTCACGATATGAACGTCAGGATGCGGATAATCTCCTGGTCCAAGTGCTGCCATGCCCTCGATCGTGATGTCGCTTCGGCTGTGATCACCCGTGAGCGGGATGACCGTCCCCACGGCGGCGCTTTCAACGCCCGGTAAGGCGCGCACGCGATCCAGCACCTGCTGCCAGAAATTCAACACGGCCGGATCTTTCGCGTATTGCTCGGTCCGCAGATCCATCGCCATCGTCAAGACGCGGTCGGGCCGGAACCCCGGATCAACTTCCATCAGCCGGTAGAGGCTTTTGATCATCAATCCCGCGCCCACCAGAAGAATGAGCGCGAGAGAAATTTCCGCAGTCGCCAGCGCGCCGCGCAGCCGGTTTTGTGCCGCACCGCCGCTTGTCGTTCGTCCCCCTTCCTTCAGCTCGGATTGCACGTCCTGCTGGGTCGAACGCATCGCGGGAATCAAACCGAAGATGAAAGCAGCCAGTACAACCACGCCCGCCACAAAAACCAACACGGAAGAATTCAAATCCACCGTGGCGCCGGACAACATGTCCGCGGAAATGAGTTGCGCCAGCGCCCGGTTTCCGGCCATCGCCAGCCCCACGCCAAGAAGGCCTCCCAGCAGCGAAAGGACAAAGCTTTCCGTCAGCATTTGGCGGAGAATGCGGCCTCTACTGGCGCCAAGCGCCATGCGCAGCGCCACTTCCTTGCTGCGGCTGGCGCCACGAACAAGAAAGAGGTTCGCGACGTTCGCGCACGCGATGAGAAGCACGAACAGGACCGCGCCAAAGAGCACCAGAATTGTTGTTCTCATGGCTCCTACGAACATGTCGCGAATGGGCTGGAGCGCCACGCCAAACTTATCGTTGCTCCCGGGATATTCTTTCGCCAGGCGCGCCGCGATGCCCGCCATTTCCGCGCTGGCTTGCCCGAAACTGACGCCAGGGGTGAGTCTGCCGATCACCACCATGTCGCCGCGGTCGCCGCGCTCCGTGACCTCCTCGGAGTGGCTTGTCGCCCAGACGCCGATTGGCAACATCACGTCCGTTTTGTCCGGCGCGCGGAAATTCGCCGGCAGGACGCCGACGATCGTGTACCCGCGGCCATCCAGTGTAATGATTCTGCCGATAGCGTTCGGGTCGCCTGCAAAATGCGTTTGCCAAAGCGAATAACTGAGCAGGATCACCGGGGTGGTTCCTGCTTTTTCTTCCGAGGCATCAAAGTCGCGCCCAAGGAGAGGGCGAATGCCCATCATGGAAAGAAAATTCGGCGAAACCGCATAGCCGCTAATATTCTCCGGTTGAGCGACGTCGGCGAGATTGAAGTTCACGCCATAAACGGCGGCCATTTGCGAAAAGGCGTGGCTCTGGGAGCGCCAATCGAGAAAGTTGGGGTAGGAAACGCTGACAGTCCCGACTTTCGGCGTCGTTTCGTTGAGGACAATCAGGCTGGAGGGGTCTTTATAGGGAAGCGGCCGAAGGAGAACGGCGTAGACCAGCGAAAAGACGGCCGTGTTTGCGCCGATACCGAGCGCCAGAGTGAGCATGGCAACGGCGGTGAAGCCAGGATTCTTGCGCAGCAAGCGAAGGCCGAAGCGAATGTCCTCGGCGATCTGCGAAAGCCAACCAAAACTCCACACCATCCGAGTGTCCTCCTTCGCGCGCGTTACGTTGCCGAACTTGCGGTGCGCGGCGTAGCGAGCTTCTTCCGGCGGCATCCCGCGCTCGATGTTGTCTTGGGTCTCCCTCTCGATATGCTCGCGAATATCCGCGTCGAGACCATCCATCATGCGCTTGCGTCGCCACATCATTCGGCCTCCCGCCCACTGGCCCATTCATCTTCCGCGGAGTCGTCTATTACTCGTGCCGTAGCGCAACCATCGGGTCAACGCGCATGGCGCGCTGCGCCGGAATGAAGCACGCAGCGAGCGCCACAAGAATCAGCAGCAGCGCGACGGCAATCAGGGTCAGCGGATCATTTGCGTGTACGTCATAAAGCATCGAGCTCAAATAGCGCATGACGCCCAGCGCCACCGCAGCGCCGGCAACCGCTCCCACCACCGCAAGTGCAATTCCTTGATGGAGGACAAGGCGCAAAACATCCTTCGCCCGTCCGCCAAGCGCCATGCGAATGCCAATTTCGCGCGTGCGCCGCGCGACTTCGTAGGAAAGCAGACCGTAAAGTCCGATGCACGCCAGTACCAGCGCCAGCAAACCAAAAAAACTTGCCAGACGTGCGACCAGCCGCTCCTGGAAGAGCAATCGGTCGATCTGTTGGGATTCGGTCGCAACATTGAAGAGCGGCAAGTTCGTGTTTACTTGCGCCACCACTTCGCGGACCGCGGGAAGAATGGCTTGGGGATCGGCCGCCGTGCGCAATTCAAACGTCGCTCCGCCAGCGCTCTGCGGCGTGTACATCATCGCGTGAATCTCTCGCCTTAAACTGTTGTATTTTGCGTCGCGCACTACGCCGACGATCTCGCAGCCTGGATTCGCCGGGCCGTTCGCGTCTGCTGCCGTTTCGCCGAAATGGATTCCGAGCGGATTTTGCTTGCCCACATATTTCTCGACAAACGCCTGATTCACAATCACTGGTGTGGGCGCCGAACTTGGCTGGTCTCCCCTGTTCGAAGCGGCCACCTCGAAATCGGAAGCAGTAAAGCTCCGGCCCATAAGAAATGGAATGTGCAGCGTCTCGAAGAAGTTCGGCCCGACGCCAAGATCATCAGCTTCGGAATCCTGGTCCTGCGGTGTTCCCGGCCAGTGAAAGCTGGTCACCATCAGCCCGTTGCTCAAGAGCGGCATCATTGAGTAGCTGGCGGCCTTCACTCCTGGCGTTTCCGCAAGGCGCCCTTGCAAATCACGGTAAAAACTATCCACCGCTGGCCCTTTATAGCCGACCAGCGTCGGGTCGATTCCGAAAATCAATATATTGTGCGAATCGAATCCCACGTCGATGTTGCGCAGGTTTTGAAGCGTGCGCACCAGCAATCCCGCGCCAACCAGCACGACCATCGCGAGCGCCACTTGGGCCACCACTAACGCGTTGCTGGTGCTGACCCATTTTCCTGCGCCGCGCGCCCATCCCGCCGAGATGCCCTCGCCTTCCTTCAGCGTCGGCGTCAAATCGACGCGCGCGCTGCGAAAGGCAGGTGCCAACCCGAATAGAATTCCGGTGATCAGCGAAATTGCGATGGTAAATCCCAGCACGCGAAGATCGAGGTCCATCGCGAATCCCAGCGGCCTTGGCTGATTGCTCGAAACGAAAGAAAGAATCGCATGAGCGCCCCAATAGGCCAGCAGAATACCGAGGCCCCCGCCCAGGGCCGACAGCATCACGCTTTCCGTCAAGAGCTGCCGCACAACCCGCGCTCGGCCCGCCCCCAGCGCCAGACGCACAGCCATTTCCTTCTGTCGCGCAGCGGAACGGGCCAGCATCAGCCCCGCGACATTCGCACACGCGATCAGCAAAATGATCCCGACGGCGAGCATCAGTACATATAGAGGATCGGAATATCGCGTGCGGCTACCGCTCAACCCGCTCTGCGCGGGCACAAGCGTAATTTCCGGATTATCCTCGGCAGTGGATAATGTCCTTGGCACCTTTTCCATTTGAGATCCCTGCGGGCCGCCCGGAGGTGTTGCTCCTTGCGGTGCCGGCATAAGAATCGGCTTGTTTCCCGCGGATTGCGGCATTCCGCCGCCAGGCGCTTCGTGCCGTTCCAGCATGGGGCCTTTGCCGGGCGCTAGTTGCGTCGGCGCAGGCGAGCCACCTGGAGCGCCAGCACCCGGAGGTGGCCCTCCTCCGAGAATCATTTCCCTCCGGGCTCCGCCGCCACCTGCCGGTCCGCCCCCTCGTGGCGGCCCTCCCATCGGTTCGCCTCCACGGAACAGCGGCACAGATCCATGCAGCATCTCGTTTCGGAAAAGGCCGCTCACGACAGCTTGTGCTTGGGGAGTCGGGATATCCGACTTGACTCGACCGACGACGGTCAACCACCAGTACGACACATCCGCTTGGCGGTCGTTCCACCGGAAGGGACCGCTCGTGTTAATGCGTTGGCCGTCCGAGAGTGGCAGCCATACGTCGTAATCGCTGCCCGGAGAAATCCCGGTGAACCGCTGTTCCGCGACCCCGATAATCGTGAACGCAACATTATTCAGCTCGATCGTGCGCCCGATGACGTCGCGCGACCCGCCGAAGGCGCTCTGCCAATACCCATAATTCAACACAGTGACAGACGCGGCCGCCGCTGTGTCATCGTTCGAGTCGATCAACCGCCCAAGAGCGGCTTTAAGTCCCATCGTGCGGAAGAAGTCCCCCGAAACCAATTGGCCGTTGATGACGCTCGCGGGCCCATTCCCGGAAAGGTTTAGCCTGCCTGCGTTGGCAAAAGCCGCCGTCCCCGAAAACACGTTCGCTTGCGCAACTTCGCGGAAAATAGGCTCGGAGAAGGAGCAGCCTGAGGGGTTTGAAGCGCCGAAGCGCAAATCGCTCGCGCAATCTCCGGCGGACTGATAGCCATGAATGTTCGGCGCTTTCCGCGCGCTCCACTTCAACAAGACCAACTGCGAGGGCTTCTCAACAGGCAGTGACCGTAGCAATACGGCGTCAATCAAGCTGAATATCGCTGTATTTGCCCCAATGCCCAGCGCCAGCGTGAGAATAGCTACTATTGCAAACCCTGGGGATTTCACCAGCATGCGCAGCCCATAGCGAATGTCTTGCCAAAGCTGTTCCAGCCACACAAAACTCCACACCTCCAGAGTCTCTTCCTTAACTCGCGTCACGTTCCCGAATTTACGCATCGCTGCCTGACGCGCTTCTTCCGGCGACATGCCGCGTTCGATGTTGTCATGCGTCTCCCTCGCGATGTGCTCGCGAATATCCTCATCCAGCCCCTGCATCATCCGTTTGCGCCGCCACATTATTCGCCCTCCTGGCCCGTTGGCCGCAAAATCCGCGCAATCGCTCCCGCCAGTTTGTCCCACTTGTGCGTCTCGAGCGCGAGCTGCCGCCGGCCTTTCGGCGTCAACGCGTAAAACTTCGCCCGGCGATTGTTTTCAGAAGTGCCTTCTTCTGCCGATATCCATCCCCGCTTGATGAGACGGTGCAGCGCCGGATAAAGTGAGCCTTGCTCCACTTGCAACACATCCTCGGAATTGAATTCGATGGCCTTGGCTATGGCGTGGCCATGCCGCGGCCCTAGCAGCAAGGTCCGCAGAATCAGCAAATCCAGTGTTCCCTGCAGCAGTTCAATGCGCTCGCGTTGCTCTTTGGTAGACATTCTAGGCGACGATACGGCTCTTCCAGTAGGATGTCAAGGGGAGTCTTCCTCCTCTCTCCGCCTCGTCAAGAACGGCTCTCGCGAATAGCGCCCGTCCGTACTTTGTTTTACACGTTAGATACAGCGTACTAAAAGGGTACTAGTACGGAACACTGTACTTCCCAAAACGTGACATCCTCTGTTTCATTTCGGACACTAAAAGCATGGCAAACCCTGTTTCAGAGCTTCCAGGGCCTGAGTCTTCAACCGACCGGTTAAATACGGCATCGGTCCGCCATACCCGAAATTCGGCCATCGTTTCCCGCGAAGTCGCTGGTGAGACGATAGTTGTACCGATTTGTAAGGGTGTCGGCGATCTCGATTCGGTTTACACCTTCAATCCTGTAGGCCGAAGCCTCTGGCGACTCCTCGAAAACGGGCGCTCGACAGCGGAACTCGCGGAATGGGTTGCCACGCACTACGAAGTAGACGCGCAACAGGCACTTACGGACGTACAGACTTACTTGGCTGAACTCCAGGAAGCAGGCCTGATCCGCACGGTTTAGCCGGCTACCCTCCTTCTCCTGACGCCTGAACACAGGCACGAAACATGGAGTGGGCGAGTGCGTTTTCGCGAGCCGGTACTGGTACTTAGTTATTTCAACAGCTCGGACGGAAAGGCAAGACTTTGGAAACCGTAGCCTACGGCGAGTTGACGGGCCTGGTTCACCAGCGCTTCCAGGGAAAGCGCGCGCCTCTCGAGGTGTCGATTGAAGTCACCCGCCGTTGCCCCCTCGACTGCCTTCATTGCTACAACAACTTGCCGATGAGCGACCACGCGGCCCGCGCCCAGGAACTTTCGCTCGAAGAGCATCGCCGCCTGCTCGATGAACTCGTCGACGCCGGCTGTCTCTGGCTCCTCTACACCGGCGGCGAAATCTTCGCCCGCAAAGACTTTCTCGAGATCTACACCGAGGCCAAGAAGCGCGGCTTCCTCATCACGCTTTTCACGAACGGCACGATGATCAACGAGCGCATCGCCGATCACCTTGCCGAATACCGTCCCTTCGCCGTCGAAATCACGCTCTACGGTGCCACGCGCGAGACCTATGAAGCTCTGACCCAAATTCCCGGCTCGTACGACCGCTGCATGAGAGGCATTCGCCTTCTCCTCGAACGCAACCTCCCGCTCAAGCTCAAGACCGTTCCTACCACGATCAATCGCCACGAAGTTTTCGAGATGAAACGCCTCGCCGAAGAAGAATTCGGCGTCGAATTCAAATTCGATTCCGCCATCAATCCGCGCATCGACTGTTCGCAAAGCCCGCTCGCTGTCCGCCTCACTCCCGAACAAGCCGTCGAGCTCGATTTTGCCGAGCCGAAGCGCAAAGAAGATTACCGCAAACTGGCCGAGCAGGATTTGAGCACCCCAGCTGAAGCAGTTTCTCAACCCGGATCACACCAAAAATATTCCTGCGGCGGCGGAGTCGCCGGCTGCGCCATCGACCCGTATGGAACGATGACCATCTGCGTCATCTCGCATCAACAGGGCTACAACATCCGCGAGGGCAGTTTCCGCGAAGGCTGGGAAGGTCCGCTGCGCGAGATTCGTAACCAGCCGCGCACTCGCCCTTCGATCTGCGATCGCTGCCAGATTCAATCTCTCTGCAGCATGTGCCCGGCGAACGGCGAACTCGAGAACGGTGATCCCGAATCTCCCGTGTCTTTTCTCTGCCAGGTGGCCCATCTCCGCGCTTACTCGTTCGGATTTGAAGTCCCCGAACACGGCGACTGCGAATGCTGCGAAGGCGGCACGCATCATGCGGATCTTCTTGCTGCTGCCGAGCGCCTGAAAAATTTCCAGCCCGAAACACGCATTTGGCTCGAAGGCAGGCCCACGTCGCCTGTCTTGAACGTTTTGCAACCCTCCTCCGGATGCAACAGCGGCGGCTGCCGTTCCTGCGCCCCTGCGCTCGGATAGACGAAGACAAAAATGAGCCAAGAGCGCGACAAGCATCTGCCGGAGCAGCAAGAAAGAGCGGTGTACGAGCCGCCCAAAGTGATCCGCGTAAGTCTGCGGCCCGAAGAGGCCGTGCTCGGCCATTGCAAGATTACTGGCGCGGCTGGCCCCGTTTCAGGCTCCTGCCGGTCCGTTGTCGCTTGCCGGTCGATTGGCTCATGAGAGGACAGAGATCAGCGATGAATCCCTCTCAAAACGGATTTAACCAAATGAACGATACGAACAAACCATTTTTCCCGGGCGCTGCACAGCTTTCCTACCGGATTGGCGGCATCGCTTTTGGCCTGCATGCGGACCACGGTCTGCGCATCGCCTTGGAAAAGGAGCTTCGCGCCTTCGAGGTCACGGCGGATTCGTGCGAAGTGAATCTGCAAATTGCGTGGGCCGATTCGCTGGAAATTCCAACATCCAATCTCTTATTTCATTCCGGCGGGCTCTGGTCGCTCTTTGCCGAGCCAACCGGCTTCCGTTTCAGTTTTCTCGCGCCGCTGGTCGGCATGACTCCCTACAAAGAAGCTTGGTTCGATTCTGAATATCGCATCGGCCGCGTGCTGCTCTCGCGCGAATATTTCGACGCAGACCGTCCCGTTTATCCGCTCGAATATCCCCTCGACGAACTGCTCATGATTCATCGCCTATCGCGCGGCGAAGGCGTCGAACTTCACGCCGTCGGTCTTTCCGATGATCAAGGCCGCGGCCATCTTTTTCTAGGCCATTCCGGCGCCGGCAAAAGCACGACGGCCCGCCTGTGGATCGATCGCCCCGGCGTCAAAATCCTCAGCGACGATCGCATCATCCTCCGCGCCCGTGAAGGCCGCATCTGGATGTACGGCACTCCCTGGCACGGCGCTGCCGGCATCGCCACGCCCGACTGCGCTCCTCTCACCGGTATCTACTTACTTGAGAAGGGCAAATCCAACGAGCTGCAAGCTCTGCCTCCTGGCAGCGCGGCGGCCGAACTCTTCGCGCGCAGTTTTGTGACGCACCACTCCGAAGAAGGCATTCGCTCGACGCTCGATTTTCTCGATCGTGTCGCTTCGCAAGTTCCGTGCTCCATTTTCCGCTTTGTTCCCGATGAATCCGCGGTGGAGGCCATCTGCCGTGGCTAAGCCGAAAGCCAAGGTCGTCAGGAATTCTGCGCAGTTCGGCGATGTAAGTGCCGCGCTGCTGCAAAGCGGCATGAAAGTGCGCTTCCGCGCAAATGGTTTGAGCATGCGCCCTAACGTTCTCGATAACGACTCCGTGATTGTTGCTCCTACACACCAAAAAGAACTGCGCCGCGGCGACGTGGCTCTCACGCATGGCCCTGACGGGTTCCGAGTGCATCGTGTAGCCATCGCCCCATCCTCAGGCGCCCTCATTACTCGCGCCGACGCCGGGCAGGAAAATGACGCCGCCACCCATCTCGTCTTGGGGCGCGTGACGGCTGTGGTGCGAAATGGGCGCAAAATCTCATTCCAGCGCCCGTGGATGCCTCAGGTTCACGCGGCGCGCAACCTCATTCACATGCTCCGCCTGGTCGCGCGTCGCCGCATGACGCTCAGATTCCTCGCTGCAGCTCCCGCTCTGATTCTGCTCCAGCTTTTTGTCGCCGCGACACCCGTCAAGGCCGTTGCGGTCACCCTGACGCAGAC
>JBARBE010000244.1:0-3941 GCA_049792735.1 Candidatus Acidiferrum sp. | reverse complement strand
GGCTTGTGCTGAAGGCGTGGGTTAGCCAGGGGAGTTTGGAGAAGGCGGGGAGTTGGAGGAGTTTGAGGCTGCGGGATGTGCGGGTGGTCCATGAGGAGGGCGAGCTGGGGCGATTGCGTGCGTGGCGAGCTGGCGAATTTCGTTTTGTGGACGGCATGCGGGGATCAGTATAAATGGACATCAGGAGCAGCTGCCACCTGAGAGTCCAGGCGAGGGGGAAAAAAGCGCCGGCAGGATTATCCTGCCGGCGCTTGGTTGCGACTGTGGCGTGGTCAGGGCGCTTCAGTGGCCGTCGTGATCGCCGCCGCGATGTCCGTTGTCATGGTGGTCAAAGTCGAAGAGGTCGAACAGGTCTCCAATGGCCGGCATGTTGCGCGGGACGTAGGAATCGTCGTCCTGACGGGGGTTGGGCAGGTTATCGCGGCTGCGGTCGCTGAGCGTGGTGTGGAGCATCCAGTTTCGCTCGACGAACTTCACGAAAGAGGAATGCTCGCTATAGACGTGGCTGATGTGTCCGCCGGTTGAGAAGGGGGAAACGGCGAGTATTGGAATGCGCGGGCCGGTGCCGAAGAAATCGACCGGCTGGATGAAGCCTGAGTCATAGAAGCCGCCGCCCTCATCCACCGTAACGAAGATGGCGGTCTCGGCCCACAGTTTGGGGTTGCTCTGCACGAGTTGGATAATGTTGCGCGCGAAGGCCTCGAAGAGACCCCACTTCGAGGAGGCGGGGTGGCCGTCCATCACGCCGTCGGGCTTCACATAGGAGACGGCTGGGATGGCGCCGTTTTGGATATCGGTGAAGAGGTCGGTGACGTCGCGCATGTGATCCGCAACCATGCCCGGATAGGCCGACTCATACTCGAACGGGTTGCAGATGTTGCAATAGATCCCATCCAATGGGGCGCCCGTTCCGCTCGCATCATAGGCCCCGCCATAATATTTCCAGGAAATATTGCGAGCGCTCAGCACATCGCCGATGCTCTGCTGCGTCGTGGGAGGAACTACGAGGCCGGATTGCGGCGTTCCCTTAGGCGTGAAAGCAGGGTTGACGTTGACGGCCTGCCAATACTCGCCGGGACCGCAATTGGTCTGCACTTTATACGGGAGCGCATTCAAATAGTTTGTGACCGCGGCGATGCCGGGCTGGGTGGTGTCGTTGCAGTTGAACCATTGCGCGCGATTTGTGTAGAGGTTGAGGGTTCCAGGCTTTGGATCCGGGTTATAGATGTTCTTCGCAGCAGGAGTTGCGGGGTTGCCATTGCCGTCGCTGAAGAAGACCTGATCGGCAAAGCCGAGGGGCTGGCTGTCCGGGCCGGTGCCGCCTAGCACGGGCTGATGATAATTGTCGCTGATGGTGTACTGGTCAGCGAGGGATTTTAAGAGAGGCGCGTCGCCGTTCTGCATGTTGAAGAACTCCATGGTCTGCCCGGAGTCGTGCGAGGTGCCGCCAGGGGGCGTGGCGTAGGTGGTGTCGATCGCCGACTGGAGATCATGGAGACATCCCGTCGGGTTATCCTTTGATACGTGCTCAGCGTCGATGGCGCAATCGACCTGCTGGACCATTTGGAAGTACTGGTGGACCGTGTCGCCCGCGTAGGCGTCAAAGGGCAAGTTCGGACCGGTCAATTGGAAGGGGCCCGGCGGGAGACTGGTGGCGTTGGGAATGCGCGTGTCAGGACCCTCGGTGAAGGGCAGACCGGTTCCCCCGGTTCCCATAAGGTATTGATCCTGGGGAGCCAAGCCTGGGTCGCCACCCAAGGTCAGGAGTATGGCAGCGGGCGGGTTTTGCACGCCATTGACGTCGGGGGGAGGCAAGGTCGCGTAGAGTTGCTTGTTGGCCAGATCTGCGCTGCTGAAGAATTTGCCGCCATTGGGAGCGGACACGATTTGGAACTGATGCGCTTTGGCAAAATTCGGGCCGGGGGTGCCGTCAGCATTGACAATGCCTTCGGACAAGAGATTCAAGACTCGTTCGTTATGGTGCTTTGGGACATAGGTGGCAAAGAGGTGATCGAAGCTGCGATTTTCACCGACGATGATGATGACGTGTTTAATGGGGGTCGCTGTTCTGATCGAGTCGCAATCGTCATCGTGGCCGTCTCCAGCCCGCACGGGCGTGCCAAAGCCAAGGGACGTTATGGCGAAAACGAGCAAACAAGCAACGGCTTGCGCTCGCCATGTTCTTTTCTCATTAGGGTGCATAGTCTCCTCCAAATTGAACTGGACATCGAACTGGGCCACCAGGAGGGTCAGGCAAAAAGAGTCACCCGCGCATTAATGGGGAATGTCAATTGAGCGAAACTTTGGTGCGGAGTAAAAGTGGGACGGCGGGCCGACGATACATTGTTAGGAATAACCGAGGATGTGGGCGGACGGGTGCGCGAGTATACTGGCGGCATTATTGGCGAGGGAATGCAAAGGACGATACCAGCTTAAGTCAGGGCAGGATGGCTGGCATTGAGGTTAGGAAGTCGGGCCGGAGATGGTCGGTGATTGCGACGGGCCGGGCTGCGACACAACAAGATAGCGGCAATGCATGATGAAGCTAGGCGAGTCGAGGGAACTGGAGGTGGGTGGAAATGGGATGGAAATTGGTGATTGCGGCGGCGGGCGTGGTTGGAGTTGCAGTGAGTGGGGTGGCGTGGGCGCAGCGAGCTGAATCTGCGGACGGAATGCGGGCGGAGTCCGGCTCGGCGGCGAGATATTCCGCGGATAAGTTGACGCCACAGAACCAAACTGACCAGACTGCGAGCTCTGAGTCGATAACGGGGCTGGTGGGGCGGCTGGATTTGGAACGGTATAAGGCGACGATTAAGGGGCTGACGGCGTTTGGGGACCGGCGGCAGGGGACGGACCGGAATCGCGAGGCCGTGGATTGGATTGAAGCGCAACTGAAGAGTTATGGGTGCACGAATACGGAGCGGCTGAAGTATGACTATGAGCCGGGGCCGCCCCGCGAGCGGCGTCCGCGGCCACCCGCGGGGGAGACGCCGGTGGCAGTCGGAGGGGGACGGTTTCGAGGGAATCGCGTGGCGACAGGAGTGAATACGGATCCGGAGAAGCAGCCGGATGCGGAAGTGCGCGCGCTGGACTCGCAGGCATCGACGCCGGGGGCGCGCGAAGAAGTTTATTGCACGAAGATTGGGACGACCCATCCCGATGAGATGTACATCGTCGGCGGGCACATGGACGGGATTGGATGGGGCGAGGCTGCGAATGACGATGGGTCGGGAACGGCGCTGGTGATGGAAGTGGCGCGCGTGTTGAGCAGCCCGGACGTGCGGACGGAGCGGTCGGTGCGATTCATTTTGTGGAACAACGAGGAGACGGGACTGAACGGCAGCAAGGCGTACGTGGAGCAGCGGGAGAGTTTGCAAGGGAAAGAGGAGCCGCCGGGCTCGGGGCGGTACCCGGAGCCGAAATGGCTGGGAATGATTACGCACGATATGATGCTCTTCGATCACGGAATGCCGCGCGCGGATGGAACGGTGAGCAAAGGGCAGCGGCCCGAGGCGGACATCAATATCGAGTTTCAATCGAAGTCGAAGTTTGCGGCGGAAGCGCAGGCTTTGGCGTGGGTGCTGGAGCGAGCCGATGAGAAATACGCGACGGATTATCCGGCGAGCGTAAGCAGCCACATGACGAACACGGATTCGAGTTCGTTCATGGACATGGTGCCATCGCTGAGCGTGCGGGAAAACGAGCGCGGGACGCAGATTGGAAACGGGTGGGATCCGCAATGGCACCAGCCGACGGATTTGTACAAGACGTACTCGGATGCGGATTTTCGGCTGGGATTGAATGCGACGCAGACTACGCTGGCGGCAGTGGCGGAACTGGCGGGGGCGAGCGTTAAGAAATAGATTTGGCGGCGAGCACGGGGAACCTGTGTAGAAAGAAGGACGGAAAAAGAATTACACAGAGTTCGCAGAGACGCAGAG
>JBARBE010000243.1:0-1525 GCA_049792735.1 Candidatus Acidiferrum sp. | reverse complement strand
GCGATTGGAGCCGTGACGGCACCCTGGATCGCATCCATCACGCCCTCTATGTCAAATGCCGCGAAAAACTTGACCTCGAAGCCAGTCCGACCGGATGCATCGTCGATAGCCAAAGCGTCAAGAGCGCCGAAAAGGGGGGGCGCGCATCGATCCGCATGGCTTTGATGCGGGCAAGTTGATCAAGGGAAAGAAGCGTCACGTTCTCGTCGACATGCAGGGGCTGCTTTTACAGGGGCTCATCACGCCGGCCGACGTCCAGGATCGCGATGGCGGTATCGCGCTGTTGTCGACTTTGTTCGGAATGTTCCTGTTTCTGAAGAAACTATTTGCCGACGGCGCTTATCAGGGGCCGGTATTTCATAGCGCGCTCGCACTGATCTTGCCGAACCTCGAAACGGCAATCGTCAAACGCTCCGACGCCGCCAAGCGCTTCGTGGTCCTGCCAAAGAGATGGATCGTGGAGCGGTCCATCGGATGGTTGAACCGCTGCCGCAGGTTGGCCAAGGACTGGGAAAATCTCAACATCAGCGCTCTCATTTTTCTCCGCCTCGCTTCAATCCGCCTCATGCTCCGAAAGCTCTGTAATTAATCGCGAAGATATGGGACGGACTCTCAGAGGGAGCCGAAAACGCTGCGGAATTTTATGACCCCTTTGTCGAATGCGAATAGTGTTGACCGCACTGCGCCAGTGCGGTAACAAAAGCGTGAGGGGCAAGCGGCGACTTTAGACTTGCCCGCCGCAATTTAGGGTAATCATGAAAAAATATGCGGCCGTCGCTCTGGGAATGTTCACATTCTCGGCCGTGTCGGCGGCAAGCGCCGAGACGGTGACGCTTACTTTTTCCGGCGACGACTTTTCGTCCCCTTTGCTGTTCACGCTGTCTGATCTTGGGCCGGG
The DNA here is from genome assembly GCA_049792735.1 of Candidatus Acidiferrum sp. Taxonomy (GTDB): domain Bacteria; phylum Acidobacteriota; class Terriglobia; order Acidiferrales; family UBA7541; genus Acidiferrum. The sequence goes on along the minus strand of JBARBE010000243.1, from coordinate 627 downwards.
TCACCAAGGTTTCACCGGCGGACCCGATCAAACTTGGGGATTTACATCGAGCAGCAACGGCGGCTGGCTGGACTTTTACGTCGATGGAAAAACTATCGGGCTCGAGGGAGGATCTCAGACCGAATATTTGCAAGCGGCCAGTCCGTTCTTCACGACCACGGTTTTGCGAACGTATTCTACGCCATTGGGGCCCAGGGAGCTGATCGACTTGCGCTTTAACGGCTTCGCGGACAATGCTGGGACAGAGGTGATTGGCCTCAATAACGCAGCTTGGAACGCGCCCGCCGACGACACAGACACCGTGACCATAACGGCGGTTCCGGAGCCGGCGACCTGGGCGATGATGCTCGCCGGTTTCGCTGGCCTCGGCTTCGCCGCTTACCGCAGATCGCGCCGCAATCGGGCCGCAACGCCCGTCGCCGCGTAGCCGCGGTCGTTCTCATAAGAAGGCTGTATTGATCCCACGCGGCCGCGCTGCCGACTGTTGTCTCGCGCGCCAAGGGGGAGCGAAGTCGCGAATCGATGTCGAACGGCGGCGGTCATTCGCCGACTTACGGAGGATCGAGTCGACCCTTGGCGGCCTTTTGCGGTGCTCTTGGGCTCTCCGACCCTGTCCCTTGGGGGCAG
>JBARBE010000242.1:0-14132 GCA_049792735.1 Candidatus Acidiferrum sp. | reverse complement strand
GCTTCCAATTTGCAGGCGAGGGAAGTGGGGAAGGCCGTGAGAATCGGCCGCGGTCCCGCCACTGTATGCGGCTGAACGTGCCGTAAGCCAGACCACCCTCCCGCGCCGCAGAGGCCGCCGCTTCTCGCGAGAAGAAGCGATGCCACAAAGCCCCGGGCTGTCTCGCGGGGCTCTTTTTTTGTGAGAAGCTTGTTTCTGTCAGAGGAATTTGTGCCGACGCGGAAATACGCAAGCAAATATATCCTGGTCAGACGCGTCATCGTCGCGCTGTTGGCATGCGCCGCATCCTGGTGTCCCACGCTGCGCGCACAGACTCCGCCGGCGAGCCCGGTCGCAACTCCCATCTATAAGGATTTCGTCGATGAAGTAGGCCGCACCGTTCGCGTCCCCCAGCCCGTGCAGCGTATCGTCTCTCTCGCGCCCAGCCTCACGGAAACAATTTACGCCCTCGGCTTGCAAGACCGCCTCGTCGGTGACACGGACTATTGCGATTTTCCCCCGGACGCACAGAAAAAACCCAAAGTGGGCGGCGCCATTAATCCGAGCCTCGAACAAATCGTCGCTCTGCGCCCCGATTTGGTTCTCGTCACCAAAAGCCTGAATCGCCTGGAAACCGTGAACGCGCTCGATGGCCTCGGCATCCCTTCTTATTCCACGGATCCCCACACCGTCGAAGAAATCATCTCCTCGACCGAGCGTCTGGCCGATGTCCTCGGCGTCCCCGAGGCAGGCGCCACCCTCGGCGCCGACCTCCAGCGCCACCTCACGGCTCTCCAACAACACTTAAGCGGTCTCCCTCCCCGCCGCGTCATCTTCATCGTCTGGCCTGATCCCCTCATCTCCGTAGGCAAAAATACTTTCATCGCCGATGCCCTGCGGCTGGCCGGCGCCAGCTCCATCGTGGACTCGTCCCAAGACTGGCCTCAAATGAGCCTGGAAGAAGTCGTCCGCCTACAGCCCGATTTTCTAGTTTTCGCAGCGTCCCACTCCGATGGCGGTCAGGATCAGTTCGATGTCCTCGCCGAGCGCCCCGGCTGGCGCGGCCTCGACGCCGTGCGCAACCGCCGCTTCGCCGTAATTAGCGAAGCTGTAAATCGCCCCGCGCCCCGCATCGTTTCCGCCATCGAGGATCTCGCCCGTCAGTTGCACCCGGAAGCTTTTCCCGCTCTTCCGGCCGACGAAAAAGACCAGAAAAACCCTTCCCCCGCTCAGCCACAGCTCTCTTCCGGCGTCAGAGATTCTTCCAGCGAAGATTCCGCCTACTTGGAGACCTGCTCTTGCGCCCCTTAACCCTCAGCCGCTTGCTCGCACACTGCGCCATCCTCTCCGCCATTCTTTTCGTCGTGGTGGTCATCGCGCTCAAAATGGGCGCTGTCCCCGTCTCGCTCTACGGCTTGGGTCGCGATCTCCTCCGCGTCCTTTTCCGCCAAACCAGCCAGCTCTCCAGCGAATACCAGCTCATCATTTTCGATATTCGCCTGCCGCGCATTCTCCTCGGCATTTTTGTCGGCGCGTCGCTTTCCGTCGCCGGCGCCAGTTTTCAAGCCTTGCTTCGCAATCCTCTCGCGGATCCTTACGTTCTCGGCGTCTCTAGCGGCGCAGCCGTCGGTGCCATCGTCGCCTTGATCGTCGAGCCTCATCTAGCTCTCCCCGCCGCCGTCGCCGCGCTCCTAACTCCAATCGGTGCTTTCCTCGGCGCCGCCATCACCGTCACTGCCGTTTACTTCCTCGGCCTTCGCCAAGGCCAAATCGACAGCGGCACTCTGCTCCTGGCCGGCATCATTACCGCCTCCTTTCTGTCCGCCATCATCATGTTTTTCATGTCCACGCTCACCGGGGGCAACTATCGCGGCATGGCTTTCTGGATGATGGGTGATCTCTCCACGCCGCCCCAGCGCGTGGTGAGCCTCGTCCTCCGCTTCGGTTTCTTTCTCGCCGCTGCCGCCATCTACACCACCGCCTCCGACCTAAACTTGCTCCTCTCCGGCGAAAAAGAAGCCATGCACTTAGGCGTCGACGTCCGCCGCGTCCGCCTCGTCGTCTACATTGCCGCCTCCCTGCTAACCGGCCTCGCCGTCTCCGTCAGTGGCGCCATCGGCTACGTCGGCCTCCTCGTCCCTCACGTCATGCGCCTTCTCTTCGGCTCCGACCATCGCATCCTCTTACCAACCGCCGCTCTCGGCGGCGCCATCGTCCTGGTCGTCGCCGATACTCTCGCACGCACCGTCGTCTCTCCCTCCGAACTCCCCGTCGGCGCCATGACCGCCATCGCCGGCGCCCCGCTCTTTCTCTATCTAATGCGCAGGAGGCTTGCGTGACCACCTACGCGCGCTCCGCATCCTCTGCCTCCGCGCGACCAATCGGCGACGCCGGAGATTTCAACTCCGACATTCGGTTGAGCGTCGAGCAAGTCAGCTACGCCTACTCCGCGAATCCCACGCAGGCTCCGCTCTTCACTCTCGAAGCCACCAGCTTTCAGGCGCGCCCCGGCGAAATCGTCGCCATCCTCGGCCCAAACGCCTGTGGCAAATCCACGCTCCTAAAATTAATCGCCGGCGCCCTCGAGCCGCTCTCCGGCCGCGTACTCCTCAACGGCTTCGTCACTCACCAGCTTCCCCACCGCACCCGCGGCCAGCGCATCGCCATGGTCCAGCAGGAAAGCCCTTTGCTCTTTCCTTCGCGCGCCTGGGAATTCGTTCTTCAAGGCCGTCATCCCTACGGTCGCACCCTGCGCTTCGAAACGGAAGACGACATCCTCATCGCCCGCAACGCGCTCGCACAGGTCGGCGCGGAAGATCTCAGCGACCGCTGGATGGATCAAATCTCCGGCGGCGAAAAACAACGCGTTATCCTGGCCCGCGCTCTGGCCCAACAGCCTCTGCTTCTTCTCCTCGATGAGCCCACCCTCCATCTCGATATCGGCGCGCAAGTCGATCTCCTCGAAACTCTTCGCCGCCTGGCAGCCGCCAACCGCTACACGGTTGTTGTTGTCACTCACGAGCTGAATCTCGCCGGCCAATATGCTGACCAGGTCGCTCTTTTTCAAAAAGGCAAGTGCCTTCGCGTTGGTCCGCCCGCGACTGTCTTCCAGCGCGAATTGCTCGAACAAGTTTTTCAGACGTCTCTCACCGTCGAGCTCGGCTCGTCCGGCCGTCCTCGCGTGATACTGCCGTCTGCTAAATAAGTAGCCGTTCCATCGTTCACCCCAACGCCGCTTAGCAACGCCGCGGCACTTGAATCACCCATAGCGGATCCTCGGCAAGGGGGTCCCCCACAATCACCGCGGACTTCGTGCACGGGAAGACGGTGCGTTCGCCCTGGCCAACGCCGGGCCGTTCGTGAAAGAAGCCGTCGCCGCCGCGCGACTGTAAGGCGGAATAAGGTACTGCCGCGGCCACTGCGGCGCATCGCTCACTGACGCGCTCCTCCCCAAAAGGATCGGCGTCAGAAATAAAGGGCAGCGCAGCGGGAAGGCTCGGCACCGGCCTCGCTGAATCTTCTATCAGCGCGGACGGAACTGCCGCCAAGCCAGGAGACCGGCGAAGTCCGCAAGCCCGGGCGATTTTTAAAATCGCCGGGCCAGCCTTCAACTCCCGCGCGAGAGGGAGCGGAGGAAACCATGAAAACCACGCCTCTTCGAACTTTCTTCCTTTTCCTGTTTTTTCTGGTAGTCAGTTTTTCCGCAAAAGCACAAAGCGATTCCCAGAATGCCCGTCTTTCCGGCACTCTTTTGGATTCCAGCGGCGCAGCAGTCGCGGGAGTAAACGTCACCGCGCAATTGGAAGGCGAGAAAAGAGCTCGCGAGTGGAAGGAAATCTCTTCCGCCGATGGTGCTTACAGCTTGACGCTTCCACCCGGCCGTTATCACGTAGCTTTCCAGCGTTCCCCATTTGTCTCCCGCAATTTCGTTGTGGAACTAGCCCCCAATCAACACCACACTCTGGACCTGACTCTCAATCTCGAGCCTCTCTCCTCCAGCGTTATCATCACCGCCGAAGCGGAGCCTATTCTTGCGGACCAAACCACCGCTCCAGTCTCTGTCATCACAAAACAAGAAATCGATGCCTCGCAATGGGTCGCTTTGACCGACGCTCTCCTTTTCACTCCCGGCGTCGCCATCGGCCGCACCGGCCCTGAAGGCGGCAGCGCTTCCGTTTTTCTCAACGGCGGCAATTCCAATTTCACGAAAGTCCTCGTCGATGGCGCTCCCATCAACCCTCCCGGTGCTTCCGTGGATTTTTCCGATCTCACCCTCGATAACATCGACAAAGTGGAAATCGTTCGCGGCGCGGAAAGCGCCATCTACGGCACCGACGCCGTCGATGGCGTTATCCAGCTCTTCACCCATCGCGGCTCAACGCGCACACCTGAATTCAGCGTCTATGCCGATGGAGGCAGTTTCTCTACCGCCCAAGGCGGCGCCCAGCTCAGCGGCTTGCTCGGCAAATTCGACTACTCCGCCGCCGCGTCCTACATGCAGACGGACGGCCAAGGACCCAACGACGATTTCATCAATCGCACTCTCTCCGGAAATTTCGGCTACGCCATCAGCGACACCGACCAGCTCCGCCTCACTCTCCGCAACAACGACAGCGACGCCGGCATTCCCGGCCAAACCATCTTCGAACCGCCGAGCCTTTACCAGCGTTACGGCCAGCACATTTTCAGTTCCAGCGCCCGCTGGAATTTTTCCACCGGCAAACACTGGCGCCACGAAATCAGCGGCGCCGAATCCTACACCCGCCAATCCAGCGACAATCCCATACAAAGCTTCTATGCCACCGATCCCAACGCGTTTTGTCCGCAAACCAATCCCGCAGCCGTCCCGACCGCCGAATTCTGCGACTTTACCGGCAGCAGCCTTTTTCAGTACAACCGCGCCAACGTAAGCGCTCAATCCAGCTACGTGCTCACAAATTTAGCCGTCACGGCTGGCTACGAGTACGAAGTGGAAAATGCTTTTCTGACTTCCATCGACGTCCCTCACGCACGCCGCAACAACCAGGGCGGCTTCTTGGATTTCCGCTATCGTCCCCAGCGCCGTATTTCACTAAATTTCGGCGGCCGCGCGGAAGACAACGCCGATTTCGGCACTCGTGTGGTTCCTCGCGCCGGAGCTTCCTTCCTTGCGCGCGATGGCGGTCAATTTTGGGGTGAAACGCTCCTCCGCGTTTTCTACGGCCAAGGCATTAAGGAGCCGCGTTTCGACCAAATCTACGGCGACGATTTCGGCGACTACGGCAATCCCTCGCTCAAACCCGAAGCCAGCAAGACGTGGACCGCCGGCCTCGATCAAAAACTGCTCCACGACCGAATCCGGCTCTCCGCCGATTATTTCTCCAGCCGCTTCTACGACATCGTCAGCTTTGAGTACTGCACAGCCGCAAACAGCTTCTGCAACATGGCCATTCCGGGCCTCATGAATGACTACGGCTATTACTTCAACACCGACCTCGCCCGCGCACGCGGAATCAATCTCATCGGCCAAGCCAGGCTCACTCGCTGGCTCAACTTAGCCGGCAATTACACCTACGATGACAGCCGCGTCCTCGAGTCTCCCAACGCTTTCGATCCTACGGAGCTTCCCGGAAACCACCTCGCCCGGCGTCCGGTCAATTCCGGATCGCTCACTTTGAACGCCGCTTTTCGCAAGTTTGGCGTGACTATGAGCGGCTATTTCACCGGCGTTCGCACCGACTCGGATTTTCTCGGCCTCGGTCTCACCAGCAATCCCGGCTACGCACTTTTCAATATCGCCGCGCACTACGATCTGGGCCACGGCGTCATGTTCTACGCGCGCGCAGCCAATCTCTTCGACAAACAATACCAGGACGCTCTCGGCTACCCTGCTCTCGGCCGCGATGTGCGCGCCGGTATTCGCTACACCTTCAAAGGCCGCAACTAACTTGTTGCGCCCATCGCGGCAGGGCCGCGAGATTTTGTAGGGGCGGGGCTTGCCCCGCCCTCTTCGGCAAGACGCAATGCCAAACGATCACGGAGGGTTTTAAAAAAATGTCCGAACCCATCCTCTTCTGCTGGAGCGGCGGCAAAGACAGCGCCATGGCTCTCCACACGCTCCTCCAGCAGAACGACGTTCACGTCGCCGCGCTCCTCACCACCGTCACCGAAACCTACGAGCGCATCAGCATGCACGGCGTCCGCCGCGAACTTCTCCAGCGCCAGGCTCAATCCATCGGCCTGCCGCTTCACGAAGTCCGCATCCCGCCGCGGTGCGTCAATCCCGTCTACGAAGCGCGCATGGAACAAGCTCTGCGCATCTATCTCGAAAAGGGCGTCCGCAAAGTAGCCTTCGGCGATATTTTCCTCGAAGACCTGCGCGCCTATCGTGAAAAAAATCTCGCTCGCATCGGCATGACCGCCCTCTTCCCCATTTGGAAGCGCGATACACGCGAGCTGATTCGTTCCTTCCACGCCAACAAATTTCGCGCCATCACCGTTTGCGTCGATCCCAATATCCTCGCTCCCAGCTTTGCCGGCCGCGAACTCGATGAATCCTTCTTCCGCTATCTTCCGCCCAACGCAGATCCCTGTGGCGAAAACGGCGAATTCCACACCTTCGTCTTCGACGGCCCCATTTTCAAATTTCCCATTCCCGTCCGCACGGGAGAAGTCGTCCACCGCGATGGCTTTGTTTTCTGCGATCTACTGTCTAGAATAGAGGAGGCACCACTATGAACACGCAATTCTCTCAAAAAGAAACTCTGCTTTATCGTACGCTCCTTGTTCTGTCCTTAATCGTCCTGGCCGCCGCCTTGCGCATCGCTCCGCATCCCTGGAATTTCGCCCCCATCGGCGCCATGGCCCTCTTCGCCGGTGCCATGATCAAAGACCGCCGCCTCGCCTTCCTCTTTCCCCTCCTAGCTCTCTTTGCGGGCGACATCTTCATCGGCTTCCACAAACTAATGCCAATCGTCTACGCCAGCTTTCTCATCAGCGTAGCCATCGGCTTCTGGCTGCGCAAACGTCGCGGTGTCGCTCGCATCGGCGCCGCCACTCTCTTCGGCGCCATCCAATTCTTCCTCATCACCAATTTTGCAGTCTGGGTCTTCGGCCTCACCTATCCGCGCACCGGTACCGGCCTGCTAGCCTGCTACGCCGCCGCCGTCCCCTTCTTCTGGAACACCCTCGCCGGCGACGCTGTCTACGTCACCCTCCTTTTCGGCGGCTTCGCCCTAGCCGAGCGCCTCTTCCCCGCCTTCCGCGAACCCGCGCCGGACTCCCCTAGCCCCTTCTGAGTCTCGCATAATATCGCGAACAAGCTATTTGGAGTGCGGCAGCCCCGCTGCCGCTTTTCCTACTGGTTCCCACGCCTCTATATTTGCCGAGGCTCACTTGTTCGAAATGAAGCCGCACTTCCCGCCATTGCCACCCACAAGGACTTTTTATAGATGATTTTTTGCTTGACAAATTCATTACCAACCCGTTATATTGTGCCTGGAAGAATTTGCGCCTCGCCTCCCAGCGGGGCTTTTCTTTTGTGGCACAGCCAACCCTGGCTGTGCTGTTTTTTTCAAACCCAAAATTCAACTCTTAGGAGACATCCATGTCCTCGATTCGCCCGCAGGACCGCGCGTCCTTGTGTACCTTCACCTTCGCCGACGGCCGCCGTTGCCGCACTCCCCTCTCGAGCAGCCACCCGCGCCTCTGCTTCGACCACGCCCGCAAAGAAGCCCAGGCCCACGCCCCCGATCCGCCCCGCACCGACCTGTCTTTCTTCTTCACGGGAGAGAGCGTCTCCGCCAGCGATCTCAGCGCCGTCCTCGCGGACCTCTTGCCCGCCGTAGCCCACGGCCAATGCCAACCCAAAACCGCCTCCATCCTCGCCCACCTTTCCCAAACCATGGTGCGCACCATCCAACTCTCTCAGCACGAATTCATCAGCTCCCACGCCGATGAGCGCCTGCCTCACCCCCGTCGGCGTCCTAAAATCCCCGCCAAAAGAGCCCCTCACTAACTCATGCAAAATCAACACCTACAGATGTGCATCAAAACAAATGACTTTAAGTGCGTTTGAATGAGCGTTTGCGAAAAAACTAGGGGGTACTCCCGGTTATTGTTAACCAGAATTCCGACTACCGGACGGGTCGAGACTGCCGGAAGGAAGCCATCCTCCCCTCGGCAGAAGATACTTCGCCCGTGCTGCATACGGTAGGAAACCCTTCCTCTCCAGACAGGAGCCATCGGTCACGAAACGCGGATCGTGGAACCATGGAGCACTGCTCACTACTCACTGCCCATCAACAACATTTCTTTTGCGCTCCGCCGCGACGGTGGTAGGCTTCCCAGTTGGTAAGTCGGAGGCAAGACGTGAGCCTAGCCGTTCCCCCAGATCACCTGCATTCTCTGACTGGCCTCGAAGGCCGCCGCAGCACGCGCATCGATCGCACCGTTCCGCTTGTCGTGCTCGGCCAAACCAGAACCGGTTTGTCCTTCCAGGAGAAAACTTCGACAGTCAGCTTCAATCTTCACGGCTGCCGCTACCCATCGCGCCACGAATATCCTGTCGGAGCCTCTGTCGGCCTACGCGTCCTCCAACCGGACGGCGAAACCATCTCTCCCGTCATTCGCGCCTTCGTAAAATCCGTCCATCCGCCCGCAAGTCCACGCGAACTTTTCCAGGTAGGCGTCGAGCTCGAATCTCCCGCGAATATCTGGAACGTTTCTCCACCGCCCTCCGATTGGAATCGCCTGCTCGGAGGCAGCACAGCGTCTGCAAGCATGTCGGCTGCCGTCGCTCCCGCGCTCGAGCGCCCCGAGCCCCCCACTCCGCCAGCCGCCGCTATGGCTTTCCCTCCGGCTCCCCATCCGCCGCGAGCCGCTTTCGAGGGGACAGACACACAGGAAACCCCGTTTCCGTCGCCGTTTCCTGCAGCAGCCGGCACGCAAACCGCGAAAGAGGCGTCACCCGCCAAACCGGAGCGTGTGGCCATCACCATCGACCAGCTTGTCGCCGCCATGCAAGGCAAGTTGCAAGCCGCCGCCGAGAAAGTTGTCCAAAACGCGCTGGCCACCCATCTCGACGAGGCCATCAGTGACGCCCTCGCGCGAATCGAGCGCGTTCGCGAACACAATGTCCAGCAACTTCATGAATTTTCCGAACTTCGTTTTGAATCTCTGATGCGCGCTTCCCGGGAAGAAATTCTCGGCCACCTCGAGTTGCGCCTCGGCGAAGTGCAAAGCCACTGGGAAGAGCAGCAAAACGCCTATCGCGCGCAAGCCGAGGAAATCGCACGGCGCCTGGAGTTGCTCGCCGCTGAGACGCAGCGCAATCTCGCCGAAACGCAGAAGTTCATCGAGAAAGCGACTTATGAAATCGAGCCACAAACGCGCGGCCGTTTGGACGAATCGCTCGGCCAGGCCACCGAACAATTCGAGGCGGCTGCGGATCGCATCTCCGATCGCCAGCTCGTTCGTGTGATGGAATCCACGCGCATGGTCGTCCGCGAAGCCGCGGCGCAACTGGACGCCCGCGTCGCCGAATCACGAGCCCTACTCCACAGCGCTTCGGGAAGCACTCTCGAAGAGTTTCGCCGTCAGGCCGAGGTGCAGGTCGATCTCGCCATCTCGGAAACGACCGAGCGGGTCCAATCCGCGCTCTCCGCTCTCGATGCGGAAAGTCGCGCCGCCTGCGAAACCCGCCGCCGCACCATGATCGACGACGTCACACGCACGACCGAACAATCCACCGAGCAATTCCGCTCGGGCATCAAAGCGTTTCTCTATTCCTGCCTCGTGGCTGCCGTCGGCGCTGTCGACGAACACGCCAAAACCACGCTCAACAGTCTCGTCAAGGATCCCAACAGTACTCCGCGCGCCATCGACGACATCAAAATTATTCCCCCCGACGAAGAAAAGCCCAACTGAACATTTCAGTTCGTCGGCGCGCCCAAAGCAAATTCGCGATGCGCCGTGATCAAGGCTGTCTTCATCGCCTTTTCTTCGACCACGAACGAAATATTCGACTCCGAAGATCCCTGCGCAATCGCGATCAGGTTCACGTTCTCGCGGCCCAGTGCGTTGAAGGTTCTTCCCGCCACTCCCGGCGTCCCGCGCATGTTTTCGCCAACCACCGCCACGATCGCAATGTTGGAATCGACAGTGATGTGCTCGACTTTTTCGTGCGCCAGGTCTTGCGCGAACTCTTTTCGCAGCGCTTCCACCGTCCGTTGTGCGTCTCCTGCGGACACAATGAAGCAAATATCGTTCTGCGAAGACGATTGCGAAATTAGCAAGACGTTGGCCCGCAATTCCGCCGTCGTTGAAAATGTTCTTCCGACAACGTCGGGCAAGCCCACAATCCCCGGCCCTCCCACGCTGATCAGCGCCACATCCTGAATCGCCGTCAACGCTTTCACCCCGCCGCCGCTGCTCCGCCCCTGCGGAGTAATCAATGTGCCGGGCCGCTCCGGCGCAAAGCTGTTGCGAATCCACACAGGAATCGCCGCCTGCATCACGGGATTGAGCGTTTTCGGGTGCAGCACTTTCGCTCCAAAAAAAGCGAGTTCCGCTGCTTCGCGATAAGAAATTACAGGAATCGTCCGCGCATCCGGAACCAGCCGCGGATCGGCCGTCAGCACGCCGTCCACGTCCGTCCAGATAATCACCTCGTCGGCCTTCAGAGCAGCGCCCAGTATCGTCGCCGAATAATCGGATCCTCCGCGCCCCAGCGTGGTCAAAATTCCTTCCGCGGTCGCGCCGAGAAAACCGGTGACGACCGGCACGATTCCTTTTTCAAGAAGCGGCCGCAAGTGCGCTTCACATTTCCTGCGCGTCAGATCCATTAAAGGTTCCGCGCCTCCGTGAAACGCATCCGTGACAATCGCCCGTGTTGCATCCACGGCCTCGCTTTGCAGTCCAAGCTCTCTCACTGCCGCTGCGACCAGCGGCGCCGACAGCCGCTCCCCCAAACTCGAGATCGCATCCAGCGTTCGCGGCGTCAGTTCGCGCAGAAGCGCAGTCCCTTCAAACAGCCTGCTCCCTTCCGCGAAAACCTCTTCGAGATTTTCCATGACGGACTTGCGAGCGTGCTCATCGCGCACCAGGCTCCGTAGCGCCGCTTCATGCTGCGTGCGCAATGCATCCAGAACCGCGGTCCCTGGCTCTCTTTCTCCTGCTCCCGCCCGCCTCGCCGCCTCAATCAACCGGTTCGTCACTCCGCTCATTGCGGAAACGACCGCGACACATGCCCCGGCCCGGGCCCCCTGCGCAATAATCTGCGCCGTTCTGGCCATGCACGCTGCATCGCCTACGGACGTGCCTCCAAATTTCATTACTTGCAATCGCGCAGTCATCTCGTTCGGCCTTCTCCGCTCCCTCTTGGATTTATGTTGTCAGTTTACCTTGAGTATCAGCTGGGTTCTCCCAGAGGAATTTCTGCGGTTGCCTATTTAGGAGTCACGCGACGCTAAGGTAGATTAAGGGCGATCCCAATCGAGGGCGTAGATTTCCTGGATGCTGGCGTCGCGGACGAGCAGCGGAGACTCGTCGGGAGCAAGGCCGCTCCAGTTTCCGAAGGCGCCGCCGGCAGCCTGAAAACCTTTCATGCTGAAGATGGGCTCAAGTTTTCCATCGCTGGCCCGCGCGCGGTAGTAGCTTTCTTGGTTATCGAGGATTCCGTCGAAATAGATATAGCGGCCGTCGCGCGACCACGTTGGATAGGCCACGAAAATGTTGGCGAGCGCGGTCCATTTTTGCGATGTGAAGTCGAAAAGCATTAGCTTTAGCGAATCGAGAGTGATGGCCGCGATGTAGCGGCCGTCGGGAGACCACCTCGGAGAGTAAAAGCCGTCAGAACCGGGCAGCTTCGTCGCTTTGCGCGTTTTCAGGTCAAGTACGTAAACGGCAGAACCTTGATTGTTCAGTGAATTTTCACCGAAGACCAGCGATTTGCCGTCTGGCGACCAATTGGGATCGGCGCAGTTGATCGAGCTGCGATAAATCAGTTCGGGAGTGCCGCCCTCGGCGGGAACTAGATAGATTTGAAAGGGTTCGCCGGGAGGATGGCCGAAAAAAGCGAGCTGCTTTCCGTCGGGAGACCAGCGAGGGAGATAGGCCAGCATGGGTGGAAAAACGAGCTGAAGTTTTTGGGTTCCGTCGATCTTGCTGCGCCACATGGTGCCGTCGGTGGCGTCGTTGTAGGCGACCCACTGTCCGTCGCGGGAGAAGTCGAGTCCCATCGCCGAAATTCCCGAAAGGTAAAGCAGGAGTTGTTTTGATTTGGCGTCGTAGCGCAGCAATTGACCGCGTGGCTGCCAACCCTGGGCAAATATTTTTTTGCCATCGCGGCTGGAAACGGGATCGCCGACATTCATCGGACCGGTCGTCAGTTGAACAGGCGCTTGAGGAGTTGTGTGAAAGAACCCGCCACGTTCGTTAATGGCCCAGAGATTCGCGGTGCTATCTTGCCGGGCCTGGAACACGAAATACTTTCCGTCGGGCGTCCATTTGCCGCAGCATTCGTTGGGAGCATCGCTCCAGCCGGGGAGCAGGAGATGAAGGTTGGCGCCGTCGGCCGAAGCTTGCCAGATCGAGCGGTTGTTGGTTTTCGGATCGTTCACCGTGAAACGCAAAACCGTACCATCCGGAGACCAGCGGATATCGCTGGCGGTGCCTCCGGGTTGAAGGAGCAGCCGCGAATCGCTTCCATCGCTATTGGCAAGGAAGATCGCATTCGCTTTGCAATAAGCGATGCGCTTTCCGTCCGGAGACCAGACTCCGGAGTGGCCTTCCAAATTGCCCAATCGACGCGGCGAGCCGCCGAGCACGGGGACGCTCCAAAGAGGGCCGTCGAGAGAAGTGCCCAGCGCGGTATTCATCAGCAGCGAGGAACCGTCGCGCGAAATGTCGAAGAGATTCGCGAAGCCAGTGTTTTGAAGTGAATTAGGAACAGGAACTGTCTCGCCACCGGCCACGGAGACCTGGGAGAGCTGTGATTGGTCTTGGATGAAGTAGAGCCGAGAACCATCCGTGACTATGCCGGATTTCTGCCGATTCGAGTTCGTGAGCTGGACGGTTTTAAGTATGCGCGGAGGCGCGACGGGCCGGGTCAAGACATATCCCAGAGCCGCCGCGATTACGATAAGCGCGCCGCCCGCGAGAGCCCCAGCCTGCCGCCACCGACGCGGTCTGTCGGTGCGAACGCCGTCGAGCGCGGCCGGCGCGGCAGGGATCGTCCCAGAGTGGCCCAGGTCCAGATCGCGCTTCAAGCGTTTTAAGTCCGTGCGAAGCTCGGCAGCGGTCTGATAACGCAAGTCGAGATCTTTCTCGAGCGCCTTTGCCAAAATATTTTCCAAGCCGACCGGTAAACTTGGGTTCAACTTTCTGGCAGGGGCGGCAGAGGAATTCAGAATGCCGTCAAAAATCAATCCAACGGCAGAACCGCCGAAAGGAACCTTGCCTGTAGCCATTTCATAGAGTACGACCCCGAGGGAAAATAGGTCGGTGCGGGCATCCAATTCCTGGCCGCGAGCCTGCTCGGGCGACATATAGGCCACGGTGCCCACAGATTGGCCAGGACTGGTGGCGAGCGCGTCGTCCAGAACATGGCGTTGCGTGGGCATCGAGGAATCCTCCGCAGCCTCGGAGGCCGGCTCCCGATAAGCGGCGAACTTGGCCAAGCCGAAATCGAGGATTTTTGCCGGGCCTCGATCGACCAGGAAAATGTTCGCAGGCTTGATGTCGCGGTGGATGATGCCTTTGGCGTGAGCGGCCTCGAGGCCGTCGGCGATTTGAATGCCAATTTCCAGAAGTTCGGCTATCTCGATGGATTTCCGGGAGATGCGGCGCTTAAGCGTCTGGCCCTCGAGCAGCTCCATGGCGATAAAGGGGCGCCCTTCAAATTCCTCGATATCGTAAGTCGTGCAAATGTTGGGATGATTCAGGGAGGAGGCCGTGCGGGCTTCGCGCCGGAACCGCTCGATCGCTTGCGGGTCATGGGAAATGTCTTCGGGCAGAAATTTCAGAGCGACATTGCGGGCGAGACGCGTGTCTAAGGCGCGATAGACAACCCCCATGCCTCCGCCGCCAAGCTTTTCGAGGACGGAGTAATGGGAGATCGTGCGTCCAGTAATGGAAGATGTATCCGGCACTCGCCCCGGAGTTTACTCCAGCCA
>JBARBE010000241.1:0-8857 GCA_049792735.1 Candidatus Acidiferrum sp. | reverse complement strand
CGGCATGCCGTGCCCTCTTCTCTCAAGCGTGTAGCGGAGGCTGCGGGAGGTTATGCAGCAGGATGCAACACTGAGCCAGTGCGTACATTCCCTCATAAGGAATTAAGACCCTGTGGAGTGCGGCAGCTCTGCTGCCGCTTTTCCGCTGGCGTGGTCCCAACTCCTGCTATTAGGTTCGGCCCTCTAAGCCGGAACGGCCTCGCGCCGTTTCAGGCGAGGGAGAGACTTAATGGCCCTCCCAGTTTTCTGCTGAGCGAGCCGCAGGTCGTGGAGACTTTGTAGATTGAGCCAAAACTGCGCGCTAGTCCCAAAGAAATGCCCAAGCCGCAGAGCGCTGTCGCCCGTGATCGAGCGCGTGCCATTCAAGATTTGCGTCACGCGATTGGTGGGCACGTCGAGCTTTCGCGCCAGTTCGGCGGCGCTCATAGCAAGCGCTTCCAATTCTTCGGCCAGGTGCTCCCCCGGATGGATAGCAGTGACGGGCATAACGAATCTCCTAGTGATAATCCACAATCTCGACGTTTGACGGACCCGGCGAACGGTCCGGCCATTCGAAACAAATCCGCCACTGATCGTTAATGCGGATGCTGTATTGGCCCCTGCGGTCGCCATGCAACGCCTCAAAACGATTGCCGGGCAATGCGGCCAGGTCTCTCAGCGACGTGGCTGCCTCAAGACGGTCGAGTTTCAGCCGCGCGGAGCGGTCAAAACCAGAGAACGCCTTGACCCATCTTCCAGCGGCGAAGTCCCCGGTCCTCTTGTCCCGGTAACTGACAATCACCGAATCAGAGTATCGTTAAGTACGCGTTACGTCAAGCGTAACGAAGGAGAGAATACCTCGGGGCCGCGTTCCATACAGCGAGGAGAGTCAAAACCCGCACCCTTTTAAAACCAGAACCCAAAGGGTCCGCCACCCGCCCTTCCCCCGCAAGGGCCACCCACACAAAACTCCGATCCTCGCCGGCTAAGCGTCAAAAGGTACAAAACAAAATGCCGCTGGATTACGGAAGGATAGATAGATTCGTTACAAGAAACGACAGGGTTGACATCTGGGGCAGCGGATCAATTTCTTTACTCAAGAACGGACAGAAAGATGTCAATGGCATAATCAAGGCAAAGGATTCGATTTTCGGGTATGCCGAAAAAAAGTATTCGGCGGCGGGATTTGAAAAGCTTGTGGAGGATGATGAAAAGAAAGCCGCCGCCCAAGGATGATTTAGGAACAACTGTTCTTCGGCACATTATTCCAGCCCGCCCGCATCGCGGTGGCCCGCCAGCAGGTGTTATAATGTCAAGGTAAAGGCAGGCTGGTGAACCATGACAGACGGCGAAGCGATCCTGAAATTTCAGACAGTATTCCAAGATAATCAAATAGCGGTTCGGATGTTGGGGTTTGATTCCACCTCTAGACGGCTTTCGCTGGCAATTGATAAAAAGCAGAATGCTGTTGGCTACTACTCGATGACGGCAGTTTTTGGCTCGGGAAACACCGAGACACTTGAATTCAATGGCGATGATCCGACTCAAGATAACCGCCCGGTCCTGCACGCGCCCAAGCAATACGACACGATAAGCGCCATTAGGGTTGTTCGAGGCCGGAGGATAGTACCTGCCCCCTACGTTCCTTCTGTGGATTGCGAGAAATACAAGAACTTGCAGAGCCAGTATCAAAGCGCGCAGCAACAATGGGCCTACTTTGCTTATCCTCAAAACAAAGCCTTGCGTGGCACATCTGACCGCCAATCGAAGAAGCTGGCGCGTCAAGCCCAAGATAGGACGCGCGAGATACTACAATCCATGCAGTGGCACAAACAAAGTTGCGAAGAATGCAAGAGCGTGGCCGTACCCTCGGGGAAATAGTTCTTGATCGTGTAGTGCGGAGGAAGCCTGTGAAACTGGCGCTTGTGATTTCGCTAATTCTCGGCATTTTTTCTCCGCAGACGATTGCACAGGATGACATTAAAGTTTTCGTACGCGGTGGAAATACCGAAGCGTTTCTAAGTAATTGCGAAGCTGTTGAACGAATGGACATGCGGGACAAACTAGCGCCTGCAAAGGACGCATCGGGTCTGTCATTTTGTCTTGGTTACATTGCTGGCCTAGTGGATATGCGGAATACACTGAACTCTGCTTCGGGTACAAAAGCTGGCTACTGTGTCGCGGATAGCGCCTCAACAACACAGCTTACGAAGATTGTAGTGAAGTATGGGCATGATCATCCTGAAAAACTGAATTTACCGCCGCTCTTTGTCGTTACCGAGGCCTTTGCTCAAGCCTTTCCATGCCAATAGGCGAGCGCACCCCGCGCCCATTGGGCGGGTGGCGCAAAGGCGCGTCACATCCTTCGCTTTCGACGGTGCGCGTTCTTTGGCTGTCACGATGAAGAATTAAGAGATTTAGGCCGTTACGGGCTCGCTCACCAAGCATTCCTCTTCAATTGTTGCTGATTCAAGTTGTTCCACGCTGGACGTAACCTTGGTGTAGTTGGCTATTACCCGAATCCGAACGAAAAACATACAAGGCCGGAGCAACAGGTAGCGAAACAGGGAAGCATAAATGACGTGCTGAAACACGAAGATCGTAGTGCGTAGATCGAAGTCATTTAGTGCTTCCTGCGTTGTTATTGGAAGCTGCTCAACAGCGGCTCTCCATGCGCCAAACATCTCGCTCTTGGCGTCCCTGAGCGTTGCATTGATGACCACTAACCGGGTCAGCGTTAAATTGTGTCCGTGCCGTAGCAGCGCATTCATTCGGCTCCGTAAGAGCGTGTATGCTGGATGATCGAATGAGACGCTACCCTGGGACGCGTATTCGAACATCTCGTCACGCACCGAGAATATGTCCTCACGAAACGCATCGTTGCGAAAATCCGGCCAGAGGTAGTAGACGACGGTCCAGAGACCGAACAGGCCGAGAAGTGACATGAGAGCAAAGTAAGCGTTCATCGTTCACCTCCTCCGTTTCGATGGCGGGGTAGTCCCTCTACCCGTCAGATTGCTGGAAGTCCTCTTTGGGTCTAACTCTTTTTCCCGGGCATTCTTGGAAGGAACAAGCCGCTCGATGTTCTTACGACGCAACGAGCGCTGCCCTAGTCCATAAGCCCATCCACTGCCAGTCAGCAACAATATGATGCCTTTGCTGACCTTCGCGTTTGCTATCAGTCGGACGGCAATATCCGCAAACGTTCCTTTTCCAGCGAGTACACCGACAGTCTTGTAGCCCATGTAAGCGATAAAGCAGAAGCCACCCCACTTGATAACCTGCCCGACCAGTTCGGATAACGTGTCCCATTTCTTGAACGAAAGCGCGTAATCCGCTTCCGTTCGCGGCGGCTTTAAGGAAGGGGTTGAGGCCATCGCGGTTGAGCAGAGCGTACCAAAACATTCTACCATAAAGCAATAAGCACGTTACCTGCTCATAAACCACAAGATTAGAACTATCTAAGATCTTGTGGGTGGCGGGTGGAGCACCCATCGAAACGCCAAAATGAATTTGGGTGCCGCAACCCTACGGTTTTCAGGGTGCGGGTTTTGACTCTTCTTGCCTACGAATACCACGTCACGCAAGCAGTTACTTTGTCCAGTCTTCCGTCTTCAAATTCTTAATCCGGCCAAACGCCCTGTCGCCCGTGACCAAAATCACTCCCAACGCCATTGCCTGGGCTGCGATCATCAGGTCCAAGCCTCCAGGCAATCGTCCCTGCCTCTCGAGTTCAGTCCGGAGCCGCCCATACTCTCGCGCCGCCGCGGAATCCCAGGCAACGGTCGTAACCGTCAAAAGAAATTGCTCAAGCGCGGTGCGCAGCGGCGTCGAACCTTTGCGCGCGACGCCGTAGTGCAATTCCCCTTCCGTGACTGCGGAAATTCCCAGCTCGTCGACAGCTACTTTCGATAAGCGCCTATCCATCGCCGCGCTCTTCTTGTTAATCAGATAACTCGCCGCGTTCGTATCCAGCAGATATCGCACGCTCATCCGAACAGCTCGCGCTTTTGCGGCGGCTCGTCCCTGCGATCCGCCATGAATTCGGCAAACGCCCGCGGATCAGCCTTGATCGCAGCGTCGCGAATCCGAAAAAATTCATCCCAGGATTCCGGCCGCTTCGACAAAATGACATCCCCGGTCTTTTCATCCTTCCGAATAAAAACCTCTTGCCCCTCAAACCGAAACTCTGCGGGCAATCGCACCGCTTGGCTTCTTCCATTGCGAAACAGCTTCGCCGTCTTCATGCCGTGCACCTCCTCCCGATAATTCCAACCGAATTGCAGTATATACCATGATATAGTCCGCACGCAACGCGAGCTTGCGCCGTACGACTTAACGCGCGGCCGAATCGTCTACCGCAACAAGTAGATTTTGTAGCGGCGGGCCTTCAGGCCCGCGGTTTTGGGGCCGGTGGCGCAAAGGCTAGCGGGGTGCCGTAACCTTGCTGTTTTCAGGGTGCAGGTTTTGACTTTTCTTCGAGGAATTGGGGACAGCAACGTTCCGGCAGCGAAGCAAAAAAACAAAAAAGCCCGCTTCGAATTTCGGAGCGGGCTTTTCACGGAACACGGGTCACGGGTCACGGATCACGGGTCACGTGAATCAGCTGGCTGATTCGGCGGGCTCTTCCTTCTTGGTCTTTTCTTTCTTTTCTTTCTTCTTCAGCTCGTAGCCGACGATCTCGAGGATGGCGACTTTGGACGGGTGGACGGGTGGAGCAGAGAATGCCTACGGGGTGCCGCAGGCGCGTGGCGCAAAGGCCAGCGGGGTGCCGCAACCCTGCGGTTTTGATGGTGCGATTGGATGTCGGGCTGTCCCTTCGAAGCTCAGGGTCAACCGAAGTTGCCCTTGTCGAGGGCGCGGATATGCGCGCACTTGTGACCGCCGTCGCCGGCATCTTCGGCCCCTTGCCCAAGGATGGGACCGGCAGCACGGCGGCTGGATTTCTGTTTGCCTACGCCGGAATTTTTGCCTAAAGTGGAGCGTATGGACTACTCGGGAATCATCACGGTGGAAGCAGGAAAACGCGGCGGGAAGCCGTGTATTCGGGGCCTGCGAATCACGGTTTATGATGTGCTGGAAAACCTGGCGTGCGGCATGACGCACGACCAACTGCTCCAGGAATTTCCCTATTTGACGGAAGAAGATATTCGCGCGTGTCTCGCTTTCGCCGCGGACCGGGAACGCAAACTGGAAACGATTACCGAGTGAAACTGCTTTTTGACGAAAACCTTCCTCCTCGCCTCGTCGAGTTGCTCGCCGATACGTATCACGGTTCTTTGCATGTGCATCAATGTGGGCTGAGCGCTTCCGGCGATTCCGCGATATGGGAGTTCGCCCGGGAAAATGGCTTGACGATCGTTTCCAAGGACTCTGATTTCCAGGAGCGCAGTGTTCTTCTCGGCTCGCCGCCCAAGGTGATTTGGCTGCGCACCAACAACTGCGCGAGCGCGCAAATTGAGTTTTTGCTGCGAACTGCCGCGACGATCGTCGCGCGCTTCATCCAGCAAGACAAAGAAACGTGTCTCGCGCTGGGCCAGCGTTCTAAGAAGAAGTAGTCCGCCGGGTGCCGCAGGCGCTTGACGGGGTGCCGCAACCCTGCGGTTTTCAGGCTGCGGGTTTTGACTTTTCTTCGAGGAATTGGGGACAGCAACGTTCCCGCAGCGAAGCCAAAAAAACAAAAAGCCCGCTTCGAAATTCGGAGCGGGCTTTCCACGGATCACGGATCACGGGTCACGGGTCACGTGAATCAGCTGACGGCTTCGACGGGCTCTTCCTTCTTGGCTTTTTCTTTCTTATCTTTTTTCTTCAGTTCGTAGCCGACGATTTCGAGGATGGCGACTTTGGCGCCGTCGCTGGGTGCCGCAGGCGCTTGACGAGGTGCCGCAACGCTGCGGTTTTCAGGCTGCGGGTTTTGACTCTTCTTCGAGGAACTGGGGACAGCAACGTTCCGGCAGCGAAGCCAAAAAAACAAAAAACCCGCTTCGAAATTCGGAGCGGGCTTTCCACGGATCACGGGTCACGGAACACGGGTCACGTGAATCAGCTGGCGGCTTCGACGGGCTCTTCCTTCTTGGTTTTTTCTTTCTTTTCTTTTTTCTTCATTTCGTAGCCGACGATCTCGAGGATGGCGACTTTCGCGCCGTCGCCGACGCGGATGCCTGCATGGATGATGCGCGTGTAGCCGCCGGCGCGGTCCGCGAACTTCGGCGCAATCTCGCCGAAAAGTTTCTGCGTCACGGCGGGAGTCATCAGATACGCCGCCGCCTGCCGCCGCGATTGCAGCGTGTCGCGCTTGCCGAGCGTGATGATCTTCTCCGCCACCGGCCGCGCCGCTTTCGCGCGCGTCAGCGTGGTGGTGATTCGCCCGTGCTCGAACAAATTATTTACGAGGTTCCGCAGCGTCGCGCGACGGTGCGACGGATTGCGTCCCAGCTTTGATCCTGAATTAAGATGCCGCATCGTCTATCCCTTTATCGTCCATGATCTTGAAACGGCCCGCTTTCAAGCGGGCGGTGAAGCACTTGCTTTTGAAAGCTGACAGCTCACAGCCGAGAGCTAACAGCAAGAAACCAAAATTAGGAGAGCTTTTTCGGCTCTCCTAATTTGAACTCTTGACTGCTCTTACAGTCCCCCGCCCAGCGAATCTTCCGACACCGGAGGCGCCGTCTGGCTCGGCAGCGGCGGCCAGATGATGCGGCCGTGCTCGTCGAACTTCATGCCCAGGCTGAGGCCCATCTTCACCAGTATATCCTTGATCTCGTTGAGCGATTTGCGGCCGAAGTTTTTGGTCTTCAGCATTTCGTTCTCGCTCTTTTGCACGAGCTCGCGGATGGTCTGGATGTTCGCGTTCTTCAGGCAGTTGTAGGAACGCACGGAAAGCTCGAGTTCTTCGACCGAGCGGTCCAGATGCTCGAGGCGCGGATCGTTGGCGATTTCCTGCGGCAACTCCGCCATTTCCGTTGGTTCTTCGAAGTTGATGAAGATGCTCATGTGATCCTTCACCAGCTTCGCGGCGAGGCCGATGGAGTCTTGCGGAGTGATCGCGCCGTTGGTCCACACTTCGATCATCAGCTTTTCGTAGTCGGTCATCTGGCCGAGGCGGGCTGCTTCGACCGAATAGTTGACCTTGCGCACTGGCGAATGAACGCTGTCGACCGGAATGTAGCCGATCGGCAGGTCTTCGTCGTAGTTGCGGTCGGCAGCGACGTAGCCGCGGCCGTTCTTCACGCGCATTTCGATTTGCAGTTTGCCGCCTTCGCTGACCGTCGCGATGTACACGCTCTTATCGAGCACGGCGAAGTCCGCGTCTTCCTCGATTTGCGCCGAGGTCACCGGACCCGGATGGTCGACGTTGAAGAAAATCGTCTTCGGCAGATCGGTGTTCAGCTTGATCGGCACTTGCTTCAGGTTGAGGATAATGTCCGTCGCATCTTCCACCACGCCGGGAATCGAGGAAAATTCGTGCAGTACTCCTTCGATTTTTACCGCCGTGATCGCCGCGCCTTCAATCGAGCTCAACAGCGCGCGCCGCAGGCCGTTTCCGACCGTCGTGCCCCAGCCGCGCTCAAACGGCTGCGCGGAAAAACGCCCGTACTTCTCGGTCAAAGATTCCAGTTCGGATGCAAGTCGCTTTGGCTTTTGAAAACCCTTCCACATCGTGTTCCTTCCTTCTGGCCGCCGAAGAATCGGCCGCCTAAAACCCAGCTACTGTCCGGTCACGCCGGACGCGTACGGCGCCACGCGCCGCAGGTCTGTAGGGGAGGGGCTTGCCCCTCCCGCTCTTATTTCGAGTACAACTCGACGATCAACTGCTCGTTGATCGGCGGCGTCTGCACGTCTTCGCGCTTCGGCAACGCCACCACTTTGGCTTTGAATTGCTCGCGGTCCTGTTCGAGCCACGGCACCGCGCTCTGGCTCTGCGCCACGTTGCGCGCTTCGAGCACCATGGCGTTCTGGTGCATTTTTTCCTTGATGGCTACTTCTTCGCCCACGGTCACGAGATAAGAAGGAATGTTGACCTTCTTTCCGTTCACGCGAACATGTCCGTGCAGCACGAGCTGACGCGCCTGCGAACGCGATGACGCCAAGCCTGCACGCCACACTACGTTATCCAGACGCCGCTCGAGGGTGATGATCAAGTTTTCGCCCGTCGGACCCTTGGCCCGCACAGCCTTTTCAAAATACGAACGGAACTGCCGCTCGAGGAGCCCGTAGGTGCGCTTCACTTTCTGCTTCTCGCGCAACTGCAAACCGTAGCCCGCGACCTTCGGCCGCCGCGACTGCCCGTGCTGTCCCGGAATGAAGTTGCGCTTCTCGATCGCGCACTTCTCGGTGAAGCACCGCAGCCCTTTCAAAAATAATTTCTGCCCTTCCCGGCGGCACAGGCGGCAGACTGCATCTCGGTGTCTTGCCAACTTTTTCTCCTTTAACTCAGGTGACGACCGGTTTACAGGTTGGCAACCCTTCTTCCCGGTCCATCGTACCTAGCTTCAACGAGCCTCGTGATTTCGGAATTAGGAATCACGAGGCAATCGCCGAAGCGAACCCAAAAGCGCACAGGCAAGAGTGCCTGTGCTACAAAATCAAACGCGGCGCCTCTTCGGAGGACGGCAGCCGTTATGCGGAATCGGCGTAACGTCGCGGATGAGCAAAATGTGCAGCCCGGCCGCGGCCAGCGCGCGTACCGCGGACTCGCGTCCCGAGCCCGGCCCCTTCACGCGGACCTCGACGCTCTTCATGCCGTATTGGTCGCGCGCCACGCCCGCGGCAGCCAGCGAAGCCTGCTGCGCGGCGTAGGGCGTGCCCTTGCGCGAGCCCTTGAAGCCGATGGCTCCGGCCGAGGACCAGCACATCACGCGGCCATCCGTGTCCGAGA
>JBARBE010000240.1:0-2732 GCA_049792735.1 Candidatus Acidiferrum sp. | reverse complement strand
TTGACGGAGACCATTTTGCCGGCGTGGCAGGTGATGCCGCCGTTGGAGAGGAAGTAGGGCGGGTCGGCGAAGATGAGGTCGACGGAGGAGGCGGGGAGGTTCTGCATGAGGGCGAGGCAGTCGGATTGGTAGATGCGGAGGTGGTGCTTGGGGTCGTCGAAGGCGAGCGTGGCCTTCACGGGGTCGGCGGAGGCGGGAGTGGGGAGAGTCGGCATGGATTGGGAACAAACCAAGAGCACAGACTGAAGTCTGCGCCACATTGATCGATCGGGATCGTTGATCAAGTGGGAATGGGAGTCAAGTCGAGAGACGTAATGACGTAAGGAAGTAATGAGGTAAAGATTAAAAGAAAGAATTTTTACGCAGAGGTCCACCCCGACCCGGTCGGGGTAAACGCCGACACAGAGGACGCAGAGAGATAAAGAGAAGAGAGGAGAAGAGAAGAACGGGCAAGATATATCAAGCCCGTGCGACGGAGACGGCGGCGGGCTCAATCGAGGGCGGCGCAGAATTCGACGATGCGGTCGCGAGCGGATTTTACGGGGAAGGCGAAGCTGAGAGCGGCGGCTTCATCGAGGAGCAGGATGACGCGATCGAGAGCGCCTTCGCCGGCGCGGCCGGTAAGCGCGAGGCGGAGGGGATGAAAAAGTTCGCGGCTGCCCAGGCCCACGCGGTCTTTCAACGCCGCGATGATCTCTTTGAATCGCTCCGTCGCGACGGGTGCGCCGTCGAGCAGGAGAAGCGCGAGATGGCGGAGCACGTCGCGGGCAGCGTAGCGCGAGAGGACGGCGTGGGTTTCGACTTTGGCGAGGATTTCTTGCGCGTCGTAGTGAAATACAATCTGCAACAGGTCGGAGAGCGAGCGGCGGTCCTGAACTTGAGGGCCGAGAATAGCAGCGGCGCGTTCGCACCAGGCGAATTGCGCAGGAGAGGCGTCGACAAGGAGCCAGCCTTTTTCGCGCAGAATTTCGGCTACGTCACGGGCTGTGAAAGCGCTCGTGGCGGCGATGGAAGAGGGATTCGGAGTTTCTGGAGGAGCCATCAGAGGGATTCTAGCGCACGTTAGTAGGCTGGCTTGCGAGTAACGGCATGTCTATCGCTGAGAAAGCGTGGCGACAACGTGTGCGGCGATGGCTTCGCCGTGGCCGACGGCGTCGACGCCTTCGTTTGTCTTGGCTTTGAGCGAAATCTGTTCGGTGGAAATGCCGAGAGAGCGAGCAAGAGCTTCGCGCATTTTCGGGAAGTGCGGGCCGAGCTTGGGTTTTTCCAGAATGACCACCGCATCGACATACTCAATCACAAAGTTCTTCCCGCCTAGCAATTTTCGCGTGTGTTCCAGGAAGAGCAGGCTGTTCGCGCCTTTCCATTCTGGATCCGTATCTGGAAACAGCTTGCCGATATCGCCGAGTCCAGCCGCGCCAAGCAGCGCATCGCACATGGCGTGAGCAAGAACGTCGCCGTCGGAATGGCCGACCGGGCCTTTGTCGAAAGGAAGTTCGATGCCGCCAACCATCAGCTTGCGGCCTGCTGCTAGCCGATGAAGATCGTAGCCAATGCCGCAGCGCACGCTCATGTTTTCTGGCGCTCTTGCTCGAGGTAGAAACGGGCGAGGGACATGTCGGCGGGCTTGGTGATTTTGATGTTGCGCTCGGAGCCCAGGACGACGTGGACGTCGTGCCCGAGGCGCTCGACGAGGCCGGCTTCGTCGGAGGCGTTGACGCCATCGGCTTGCGCGCGGGCGAAGGCTTCCTTAATGAGTTTGGTTGCAAAGGCCTGCGGCGTTTGCGCCAGCACGACGCGTTCGCGCGGGATCGTGCCGGTGATGAGCGCGACGTCTTCCGGCAGGCTGGCGCGCTTTACCTCTTTCACCGTGTCCATCGCGGGAATGCCGAGAATCGCGGCCTGGCAGCGGCGCGCTTCTTCGATGACGCGGACGATTTGTTCGCGCGTGACGAAGGGGCGGACGGCGTCGTGCACGAGGACGATTTCCGTGTCGTCGGGAACTTCGTTGAGAGCGAGCGCGACGGAATCCTGGCGCGAATCGCCGCCGCGTACGACGCGGACGGATTGCATGAACCGTTCGTCGCGAAGACGGTCCTCGAGCGATTCGACGACATCGGCGCGCGTGGCGACGATGATGTCCGTGACCAGCGGGCAGGAGGCGATGCGGCGCACGCTGTGAATGACGATGGGCGTTCCCTCGAGCTCGAGAAATTGCTTCGGAGTCTCGGCGCCCATGCGCGTGCCGAGACCTGCAGCGGGAAGAATGGCGGCAATGCGGCTCATTTTAGGGGCGACCCGCCTGGATAGGATTAGCGATGGGCCGCAAACTTCAGAGTGTACCTCAAGCTGGCGTGTCAGGCGAATGCACGAACGCAAAAAAATAGGCTGATTAAGCGCACGCTCACGAGGAAGGCTATCGAAAGAACTCTTGAAAATTTCGCTTACAAACTTTGCTCGAGCAATGTTTTGTTCGGCCCCGCGAACTTCAATCAGGGTCGGGGTCGGGGAAGACATGCCTGTGTCCGCGCTCAAGTTGCGGCGGTTCCGGGAGGCGCGAACCGGTTCCCACGCGTGAAGGAAAATCAGCGCGGGCGCTGCCGGTGATCTCGCCTCGGCCAGTGGCAGCGGCAGAAGCGGATTGGCGAGGCATGGAACTGGGCTGTTCGGTGCGCTCCTCGAGGCGGCCAAAAATCATTTTGCCTGCGGTCGTTTGATGAACGGAAGTGACC
>JBARBE010000239.1:0-1707 GCA_049792735.1 Candidatus Acidiferrum sp. | reverse complement strand
CTGGCGCACTTCAATGGGCATGTTCGTGGGGGCGCCGCCAGGACCGTGAGCGGAAGAGATGCGACCGGCGATAGCGTAAGCGCGCTCGGGAGTCTTGACGTCCACGATCCAATAGCCAAGGAGAAACTCTTTGGATTCGGGGAAGACACCGTCGGTGAGCGGCATGCCGTTGCGCTCGCCGCGGACGATTCGAGCCTCGTGCGGCGGGGTCAGACCTTGAGTAGTCGCAAACTCACCGGATTCGGTCAACTCTTTGTTGATGGAATGAAGGACGGCCATGTGGGCCTCCCTATCGTTCTTGGTCCATGCCTGGTATGTGTTAACTCCTGCCTTTGTTCCCGTCATCAGCAAAATGTACTTCATGTGTTTTCCTCCAGTTCCAGCGCGTAATTCGCGCTTTCAAAAGCTAGTCGGAGCCGGGAAACGATTTTCGACATAGCCGAGAAGCATTTTTGAGCAAAAAAGCAGGCCCTTGCCACGTCGACTTTGCACCTTGAGGAACGACATAGCTATAGAGGTGCGAAGATGACCACCGATACAGAAGTTTTGGATGTCACCTGGGACTGGGCAACAGCCTGCGACGTGCAAGAGCGGTTCATGCACCAGGTTAGCCCCACAGTTGACACATTGCGTTACAGCGCAAGTTGCCGACAGATGCGGGCCTTGGGTGGGGATTTCTACGATTTTGTGCCTTTGTCGCATGATCGCCTGGCAGTCGCGATTGGAGACGCGTCCGGCAAAGGGCTCGCCGCCGCGTTGATGATCTCGAATGTCCAGTCCTCACTGCGCACGGCAGCCTCATTCATCGGAGACGATGGACCTGCGGTGCTAACGTCGGTGAATCGCCAGGTGCACGCATCATCACTCGAAGACCGCTACGCCACGTTATTCTATGGCGTTTTCGACGGAGCCACGCGCAGACTCCAATATGTTAACGCAGGCCACAATCCCCCGATGGTTGTCCGCCGAGACGGCTCAGTCTTCTGGCTTAGGGCCGGCGGAGTGCCCGTCGGAATATTTCCCGATTCACTCTATACGCAAGAAACAATTCAGCTCCATCTCGGCGATCTGCTTCTCGCCTACACGGACGGCGTGATTGAAGCGACAAATCCGGATGGCGAAGAGTGGGGAACAGAGGGACTGCGAAAGAGAGTGGGCGAATGCTATGCGCAAAGTGTTGAACACATTGTTCAGGCGGTCTTTACCTCCATGGATGATATTTCGCGAGGGCACCAGACGGATGACGCCACAGTCGTCGTTGTGCGCGTGCGCTGAGTTCGGAATCTGTCGCCTATTCGGCTCCACGCCTGGCAAGCATGCTTCTAAGCGGCCCGCCCCGCCGGCGAGCCCAAGCCCGTTCGCTCTGATGAATTCAGAAAATCAGTCTGCCAACATACCGCTATCCGGAGCGTCGTCCCCGCTCACCCGGCTTCTAGATTCCCCGCGTAGGCCAATTTCCGGCTTGCCGACGACCCAGTCGGAGTGCGTGGCTTCCTACAAGGCTCCGCAGTACCAAAAGCTTCGCCAGAGAACCTGCGAACACTGTCCCTTCCACAAACAGCTCGCTTCTGATAAAGCACTAACCCGGATTTCTCACCGGGGTTGAGTAAAGAGATTTGATTTGAAGTAGAAAAAGGCCGTCATCTCAGGCATAACTGCGTTATCGAGACGTAGCAAATGCCATCGAAGGGCGGCCTTTCTAATGAC
>JBARBE010000238.1:0-7896 GCA_049792735.1 Candidatus Acidiferrum sp. | reverse complement strand
CGCAGCACATGCATGGAAACATGTTTCTTTGCGAGAGTCGGGCACTGTTTCCCCGCACTATCGACATGTTTGGCCAGGATGCACTCGGCGGCGTCGCGGCTGAGTTGCCCACCCCTGGCGCTGGGGAATAATGGGTCGGTGGGGACCCCGAGTCGTTCTCGCATCCAGACGCGTAGAGTTCCCACAACATCCTTGCGCAGGGGCGTGGAGCGCTCCTTCCGCCCTTTCCCTTTACAACGGATCGAACCTCCGACTTCCAAGACCACATCATCACAACGAAGACCAACAAGTTCTGATACACGGAGCCCGGTTTGTGTGGCGACGAGCAGCAACGCGTAGTCTCTTCGGCCTCCCCAGGTAGATCGATCTGGAGCAGAGAGTAGTGCCTCTATCTCGGGCTTGGTCAGGTACTCAATGGGCCTTCGATCAAAGCGTTTACTGGGCATAGCGAGCACACGCTGGGCCAAGGCAAGGTAGGACGGTTCGGTGAAGGCTACAAAGCGGAAGAAGGAGTGAATCGCGGCCAGACGCACGTTCCGGCTGCGTGGGCAGATGCCGCGCTCCACTTCCAGATGATTCAGGAAAGTGGCGAGAAAACCGGGTTCCAAAAGTCCCATCGTCAGCTTCGTAGGCGGCTTGCCGGTCTGTTGCTGTGCAAACTGTAAGAGGAGTCGGATGGTGTCGCGATAGCTTGCGATAGTATTAGGACTGGCTTGTCTCTGATGCATTAAACGATCGGTGAAGAAGGCTTGTATGAGTTCCGAGAACTGGAGGCAGGTGCTCATCGCCTAACCCCTTTTCTCTCTCGACCTAGACGGCGCGACGCCAAGCGCATGAGTTTGGGCGTCGCGGTCAGGTACCAATAGGTGCTGACCGGGTCGACATGGCCAAGATAGGTAGCGAGAGCAGGTAATTGCCGCTCGACATCCGCGCCAGCATGATAGAGGTGCTCAAGGGTCCGAATGGCGAATCCGTGCCGAAAATCATGGATCCGCGGACCGCCCTGCCCAGCCGGGCTTCGCAATCCGACGCGCCGAACCAGCTTGCGGAAAGTATGTTGCACTTGCGACAGACTTAATCCTGCGCCGAGCTCCGAAACAAAGAAGCTGTTGCCTTTGCGCTGGGGAAAGATTTGGTGGCGTAATGCGGCATAGTGTTTCAGCGCATTACGACTCGACGGATGTAGAGGAACCAGCCGGGACTTTCCAAATTTCGCGTCCCTAACATGAATGATGCCGTTGATGAGATCCACATCCTCGCAATCCAGTGCGAGGCATTCACCGATCCGCATGCCGGTGACTACAAGTAGTCGGAACAATGTAGCGAATGTCGTCGGCCGCAACCCGCGCCGAGAACCGAGTCTCAGAGCTCCCTCGATGAGTTTTCGGATGTCGTTATCGCTGTACACATACGGAGATCTTCTTATATAGCCATCAGGCAGCAATCCGTGCGGCGGAACTTCTGTCCGAGGGTCCACGCCCGCTTGATGCTCGGCAAACGTACGGACGATTTGCAGCCGTTTCGCGCAAAGAGCTGGCTGCCCATGGGGAGACGCCAAAGCGAACCGAAGGGCCAAATCACGCGTGATAAACGACGCACCTTGCTCTTCGGCGAAATCGACAAACCTATGTAAGAGCCGCCCCTGCGACTCGAGCTTAAAGCCCAGCGCTCGCCGCAGAGCGAGGTAGCTGCGGAGAGATTTTCGCAATTTGCTCATGCCACACCTCCGGGCCAAGGATGAGCAATGGAGCGCAGTGCCGCCAGGTCAACTTTGGCGTAGATGGCCGTGGTCTTTTCGGACTGATGGCGCAGTATTTTGGCGATCTCGGACATGGACGCTCCATTGCGAAGCATCTGGGTAGCGAGCGAATGGCGAAACAGGTGCGCCCCTCGGGTGGGCGCGTTAATTCCAGCGCGTCGGAGAGCTCGTTGCACGACAATGTCGACGGCCGCAGAGTCGGAGAATCCTTCGTGAGGAGCCGCCGATCGAATGAAGACTCTCCGGCATACGCACGAAGGCCTAAGTTGCTTCAGATAATTTGCGAGGGGCTGGCCCACATCTTTCGGAAGGGGTAATTTGTCGCGGTGTCCTCCTTTGCCGTGGATGGTCAGCTCACCTGCTTCCCAATCGATATCGTCTAGTGTCATGTGCACGATTTCAGCGGCCCGTAAACCCAGTCGAGCGAGTAGGAGCAAAATCACCCGATACCGTTGTACGGTTGGGTCATCCTGCTCGGACTTTTTCAACACGAGCTCGACCTGTTGAGGCGATAAATACTTGGGTAACTCTGCCAGACGCCATTTGGCTACCGATGGAACAGACGCCGCCAGATTCGTAGAGATGTCTCCCCGCTGATGCAGAAATCGGAGCAGACTTCGGAGGGCTTTGCCCATACAACGAGCGGCATGTGGACTAATGGTTCTGGCCTGACGAAGCATGCATCGGCAAATATCTTGGGCATTCAGCTTCCCCACTGAGAGCGCGCCCGTTCCAAAGCGCTCAGAGAGGAATCGTCGGGTGTGAAATAGATATTGTTCCAGCGTTGCCGGCCTGAGGCCCCGTTGCTCCCTCAGGTGTTGTGCGAAGCTGGCCTGCAACTGGTCCAGGGGACTCATCTGGTCTTGGGAAATGGGAGGCCTAACTACCGTGGCCTTCCGCAAATGTTTCAGCAAAGATCGCAGAGTAGCGTTATCTCCTCGCCGCTTGCTATCGTGCTTTCGTCGGTAAAGAAGGAATTGCCGGATTCGCTCCTCGCTGAATTCCTCTATTGCCATCCGGCGTTGTCGCATCCACTGGTCGAGATCTCGTAGCAGGGTGAGTCTGTAGGCGAGGGAAGCTTTGGAATATCCTCGGCTGGTAAGCGAAGCGGTGAAACCGGGGATGAAGGAATACAAAGGGCCGCTTATCTGTCCCAGGCGGACAGACGAATTCCTATCCAAATGATTTTGCATGTGAATTTTCTCCTTTCGGTCTGAAGGACCGTCCAGAGAAGTGGGTGGGATTATGCCGACTTAATCAAGCATCAGCGTGCGAGGAAAGGCAGGAATGAAGGGGAAACGGTGTTGGCCACGAGACTCAATTCGGCATAATTCGGAAGGCGGCATTATACGCATTATGCCGACATCGGCATAACGCGTAGTGATTGTTGGCGTATGCGAATATCTTGATGTTGCGCGTCACAAATTCTCTAAACAATTCCACCCAGCGTTCCATCTCGGGACGCCGGTCGATAATGGTTTTCTCCCACGTTTTCGTTTGCTCCTCGATCCCTTTGCGGTCTCCCAGCCACCGTACATACGTAAAATCCGCGGTAATCAGATCGAACTTCGTTTTCATCTCCCACGGCCGCGGCACCCACGATTGATCAATCACCGCCAGCGCCACGCCGTTTTCACGCAGCAAGTCCGCCAACCGCGCGTCCAGCCAATATTTGTTTCGTATCTCGACGGCGAATTGGTATCCCTTCGGCAGCTTCTTCAAGAAAGGCGCCAGACGCGCCACGAATTCCTTCCCGCTCTTGAACGCCGTCTTGTTGAAGTATCCAAACTGAAAAAGCAATGGTCCAAGCTTTTCGCGCAAAGCGTCCATCGTTTTCAAAAATGTCGCCAGCTCTTCTTCGCAATCCACTAACACTTTTTCGTGCGTGATCACCTGCGGCACTTTTGCGGCGAACACAAATCCCGGCGGCGTTTTCGCGTACCACCCTTGCACCGTGGCTAGAGCCGGGGTCCGATAGAATGTGCTGTCCACCTCCACCGTGTCGAACTTCGTCGCGTAGTAGCTCAAATATTCCGCAGGGCGCATCCCCGCCGGATAGAAGCTGCCTTCCCATCCCGCCGCCGTAAACGCGGACGTCCCCACCAGAATTTGCGCTTTCTCCGCCATCGCGCCTCGGATTCTACACTACGTCTGCGTTGTGCAAAGTCCGGTCCCACGCGTTTTGCTTCCCGCCGCGCGCCCTTGGCCTCACGCGCGTGGCGCCTGGCTTACGGCTCGCGCCCCAAACCGCTCCGGTCCGGTCGAAATCCGGTTTGTTCCCGGACAACCAACGAGGCGTATTGGCATTCTTATGTGCGTGAGACACGATTGTTTGTCAGGACGAACCCACCCCGCCCTTGCCTGTCTCGGCTTACCTTGATTTCTTCGCTGGGGGTTCCCATGAGTATAAAAAGGCTCTTAGCACTTTCCCTTTTCTGCGTCACCTTTTATTCCACCTCTGCTCGTGCACAGTGCAGAGACCAGCTTTGTCAGAATCTGAACAATATCCTCTACAACGCGGAAACCGACTTTAGAGGCTATCGCATGAATCTTGTGGCTGCGCCCGATGTCTCGATCGTCGGAGCGAGAATTCCTTGCCGAACGACGGAGTGGGCAAACGCCGTCGCCATGTATATTTGTTCCGGCGAAGTTCCCTATAGCGAGGCGGAAAGCTGGTATATCAATACGCTCGCGTCCGCGCGCACTCTCCAGCCATCGTGGCAATTTCAGATCAACTCGCCGAATGCGGACCATTTTGTCGACGCAGGCCCTCCCGACTGCCTGGTTCCCGCGACCGAAGGGCCCTACATCGGCCAGTGCCCGCTGCACTTTCAAATCACGCGGCAAGGCAACGGGATGGCCAAGGTGTATCTTTGGATGAGTTCGCTCTCATCGCCTTATCTCGAGAATGCGCCGCCGGCGGCCCCTTCACGTGCTGATCCTCCGAGCATTCCCGCGAGCTGCGACGACTTGTGCCAGGGACTGAAGAAGGCGTTTGCAGCTCGCCTGAGCGACTTCGCCGAGATCAGCGCCGCCAAAACGAACGGTGGCGGGACTTCGGGAGTTACGCTGAAACTCGAAGGAGCGGGGGACTGCGGCGTAGATTCCGTCGCAAAGCCCCAGTCCACGGAGCTTGGAATGCAGTACGCTTGCTTTTGGCCTGAAACTTCCAGCTCAGCGGCGAACAGGCAATTTCAAAAGCTAGTCTCGCAGTTCCAGGTGCTAACTCCCGCGGAGTGGTCTTCTCGCAAGGAAGATCAGCTCGACCAGCTTACCGGCGCGAAGATTACGGAATGGTGCGCCTTCGCACCGGGCAACAAGCAGCAGGTTTGCGTCGACATTTTGGGACAATCTGTCGGCTTGCACATCACGTCTTGGGATTCGGTTCTTGCGCGCAAAACATTTCCTGAAGCGCGCGCTGGCAACGATTCGCAGTAAAGTTGCGAGCCTCTGAAAACGTGCTCATGCGGATTTTGCGAGCTGGCCTAACTGGCGCATCTTGTCATCGTCCACTTTCACAGCTGCCGTGGCCACATTTTCTTCGAGATGACTCACTTTTGACGTGCCGGGAATTGGAAGCATGACTGGCGAGCGCCATAAGAGCCACGCAAGGGCCAACTGAGAAGTGGTGACCTTCATTTCGGACGCAGTTCGCGCGAGTTTGCCGCCTGGAGCGGACAATTCGCCCGCTGCTAGCGGGAACCAGGGAATGAATCCGATGCCCTCGTGTTCGCAATATTCCAGGACGTCTTCGGCGGCGCGGTCGGTGAGGCTGTAACGGTTCTGCACCGAAACGATGGGCACGATCTTTCGCGCGTGCTCGATCTGCGCGACGGAAACTTCGGAAAGGCCGATGTGCCTGATTTTTCCCTGCGCTTGCAAATCCTTCAGCGTGCCAAGCTGGTCTTCCGCCGGGAATTTCGGATCGATGCGGTGCAGTTGATACAAGTCGATGCGCTCGAGCTTCAGACGCTTGAGGCTGCCGTCGCAGGCTTCGCGCAAATGTTCGGGGCGGCCGTTCATGGTCCACTGATCCGGGCCCGAACGGTCAAACCCTGCCTTCGTCGCAATCACCAGTCCCTTTGGATAAGGATGCAACGCTTCGGCAATTAGCTCTTCGCTAACATGCGGCCCATACGAATCCGCAGTGTCAATAAAATTGATTCCAAGTTCCATCGCGCGACGAAGGACGCGAATGGATTCGCCATGGTCTTTTGGCGGGCCCCAAACGCCCTTGCCGGTAATGCGCATGGCGCCGAATCCGAGCCGCCAGACGGGCAAATCCCCGCCAATGCAGAATTCGCCGCTTTTTGCCGCGGGGAGTTCTTTGACCGATTTTTCTTTGGCCCTCGAAATTGTCGCCTTCGGTTTCATCGTTGCGCTCCTTGTCGTTTTTGCGCTGCTGCCTGACCCGAAGAATTGGATGCGCGGGCGCCGCTGAGGGGCGTATGAGTGCTACTCGCTGATGGTCGCTCAGGATAGACGCGCTTCCTGGCGCGTCTAGTTAACCATATCCGGCCTACCCCCCTGGTTTTTTCGCAAACGCTCATTCCAAAAGACTTCAAGTTTCGTGGAATCAACACTTGCATAAACGTTGATTCTAAGCGAGTTGCGGAGGGCGTAATGTGAGGCGGGATTTTGGGGCAGGGAGGGGAAGCACGGGGTGCGGGCAGTGAAAGCTGTCGCGAGCTGAACATGTGTAAGGATAGCATGGATTTGCATTACTGTCAAGGCATAGTACGCTGTGCGTAACGTTCGAACGTGAGACGGGGAAGTGCAGTGAATTGAGGTGGTTGGCGGGAATTTGGGAGTTTGGTGAGACGAATTAGGAAGTGGGTAGTGAATGGTCAGTAGGGAATTGAGGTGATTGGGAGTGGGCGGCGGTTGGTGCGAGGGCGGAGAATTGTGGGATGGGTTGAGACTCGAGAACCGAACACCCACTCTACAGAAACGAGGTGGGGCACCCGCACCCGCGAAGAACAGGACCGCAGATAAGGTGGCCCGCGAAGAGACACGGACTGCGCTGAGGTTTCGGAGAGAAGGCGGGAGGTCGAAGGGGAGCGGGACGAAAGTGATATACTGTTGTCTTAACGGACAAAAATTGCGGGCAGGCGCCGGGCATGAGCGGAAAAAGAGTTGAGGAAATCGAGCGGGTGATTGGAACGCTCACGCAGGAAGAGTTGGAAGAGCTGCGGGTGTGGCTCGATGAATATGCGGGACCGAGACCGCTCGATCGCCGGATCGAGGCGGACCTGGCGGCAGGGCGACTGGACGGGGCCGTGCAAAACGCGCTGGACGATGAAAAGCATGGAAGAGTCCGTCCACTTTGAGTGAATGGAACACCGCGCCACGGAAGGATTTTGGCGAGCCTATCAAGCGCTGCCTTTTGAGATACGAAATCGCGCAGACAAACAGTTTGCGCTTTTGAAGAGTAATCCGCAGCATCCTTCGCTACAGTTCAAGAGAGTTGGAGAATCGAGCGGGCTGGAAGTGTGATCGGCACCAGTTACGCTGAACTATCGGACGCTGGCCCTGCGAAGGGCTAATGGGTTTTTGTGGTTCTGGATTGGCGATCATAAGAGTTATGAAGAGTTGATATAGGTGGGTTGCGACTGCTGGCCACCCGACGTGTCGGCGATGAGCAGCCTTCAACCCAGAAATACAGACGAAGGTGGTTAGGGATCCGACAATCCATGGGAGAAGCACAGCGACAAAGCCCCTCACAGATGTCGCGTGCCCTGAAACTTCCCTTTGCTCGCCTGCGTGGTATTGTTAGCTCCCGGAGGTCCACATGCTCTTCTATGAAGCGTTCTTTCCTGTGCTCTGGATCGCCTTCATGCTGTATTGGCAGATCAAAGCCGCCAATACCAAAACCACCCAACGCCTCGAGCCGGCTGCCTCGCGCATCCTGCGCGTCTTCATTTTCCTGATCGCGATCGTCCTGATCTCGATACCTCGCATCCCGGTGCACTGGCTTTATCTGCAGCTCTGGCCGCTTGGCCTTATGCCTTTCTGGTTGGGAGCTGGCGTCACCATCGCCGGCCTGCTGTTCGCCGTCTGGGCGCGCGAGCACCTCGGCCGCAACTGGAGCCGCTCCGTGGCCATTAAGGAGGGCCACGAGCTGATCACCAGCGGTC
>JBARBE010000237.1:0-1971 GCA_049792735.1 Candidatus Acidiferrum sp. | reverse complement strand
GCTCGCGGCTGACGGCATCAGCCGCGTGCTGGTGCTGCTTACCGGGCTGGCTGCTGTTGCCGGTGTACTCTTCAGTTGGAACATTGAGGTGCGCACCAATGAGTTCTTCGCCTTTTATCTGGCGCTGATCGGCGGCGTCTACGGAGTGTTTCTCAGCTTCGATGTGTTTCTTCTCTTCGTGTTCTACGAAATCGCCATCGTTCCCAAGTACTTCCTGATCGCGATCTGGGGCTCAACGCGCAAAGAGTACGGAGCTATGAAACTGGCGCTCTACTCTTTTGTTGGTTCGGCGATGGTGCTGATTGGATTGCTGGCGGCCTACACGGCGTCTGGCAGCCACTCCACCAGCATGATCGATCTTGCCCATGCAGGCCTGCCCGTCAGCTTTCAAATGTGGTGCTTCCCGCTGGTCTTCACCGGCTTTGCAATTCTCGCCGGCATGTGGCCGTTCCACACCTGGGCGCCTACCGGCCATGTGGCGGCTCCCACTGCGGCCTCCATGCTGCTGGCTGGAGTCGTGATGAAGCTGGGCGCATACGGATGCCTGCGCGTGGGCATCTGGCTCTTCCCGCATGGGCTTGATCCGTGGGGATTCTCGCTCATGGGACTCGGTTCCTGGCGGGATGTGTTTGCTTTGCTCGCGGTCATCGGCATCGTTTATGGAGCGCTGGTCGCGCTTGCACAGACCGACTTCAAATTTGTTATCGGCTACTCGAGTGTCAGCCACATGGGCTTTGTGCTGCTGGGCCTGATGACGCTCAACCAGATCGGAGTCACTGGCGCGGTTCTGCAGATGTTCTCGCACGGCATCATTGCCGGTCTTCTCTTCGCAATCGTCGGCCGTATCGTTTACGAGCGCACCCATACGCGCCAGCTGGCAGAGCTTGAAACCATGCACCTGGCCCGGCGTTTGCCCTTTGCAGCGTGGGCCTTTGTGATTGCGGGAATGGCTTCGATGGGATTGCCCGGGTTTTCAGGCTTTGTTGCCGAGTTGCAAGTGCTGGTGGGCGCCTGGATGGTCAGGCCCTGGTGGACCATTGCAGCCGGCATCGGCATCGTGGTTGGCGTTGCATACACCTGGCGCGCGCTACAGAAGGCGTTCTTCAGTGACGTGCTACCCACCGCACACGAGCTTGAACACGAGCATGAGCCAGCGCACCGACTTGCGGCGATTACCTGGCCGGAGATTACCGGCGTGATCATGCTGACGAGCGTGAGCTTGTTTGTGGGACTTTGTCCAAGAATTCTTCTCGACACCATTGAGCCGGCAGTTAAAGCGCTTCTTGCGGGAGGGGGACAATGAACTACGCTGATCTCTTCCGCGCAACGTTACCGGAAACGGCGCTTGAAATCGCCGCGCTCCTGGTGCTGGTCGTTGACCTTGCTCTTTTGCGCAAAGCTGCTCTCAATGTGCGTGCCGCTGGTGCGGCACTACTGGGTGTGGCTGGCTGCGGCGCCGCACTTTGGGCCATGGGCATGCAAGGCGGCGCTGGCTTGAGCTACGGAGGGGCCACTCTCCTGGCAGCGGGCTCGTACATCGCCGTTGCTCAGATCGGAATACTTATTCTGACGGCTCTCACTTTGCTGCTTCTCATTGACTCAGCATTCACGCGCAACCCGGGTGAGTACGTGGCCGTGGTGCTGATGGCGGCCGCCGGCGGTTTGATTATCGCTGCTGCGCAGGACCTGCTGGTCATCTTCGTGGGCCTCGAACTGCTGAGCCTCGGGCTTTATATTCTCACCGCGTTCGCAAAATCCTCAGGCAAGAGCGCTGAAGCCGCGCTGAAGTATTACCTGTTCGGTGGCATGTCGGCTGCGTTCCTGCTTTTCGGTTTCAGTTATCTCTACGGAATTACCGGTTCAACAAACCTCCACGAGATTCTTCTGGCGGTTTATGGATGGAATGCTTACCATGCTGCGCCTCTGCTGTATGTTGCGATCGTTCTCGTTTTGACGGGCCTCGGTTTCAAG
>JBARBE010000236.1:0-21754 GCA_049792735.1 Candidatus Acidiferrum sp. | reverse complement strand
ACTGTCGGCTGCGCCGTCGGGAAATAAATGCTATGCAGCGCCAGCCGCACTTCCAGTTGCTTCTCTTGTGGAGGTTCTTGAACCTCCACATTCCCAGTGGCCTCGCCAGTTCCGCCGCGCCCGTCGTTCACGGTGCACTTCACCGTATAACTCCCCGGCTGCAAGCCGGTGGCGTCGAACGTAGCGTTCGACCCGGTTCCGGTAATTTGTCCGCCGGAAGCCGAGTAGCTGTACGTCAGCGGATCGCCGTCGGGGTCGCTGCCCGTGCAGATGACTCCCGTGTGTTCCCCCGGCAGAATGGGGCTGCGCTCGACCGACAACGTCGCCGTCGGCGGACGGTTCGGCCGCTCTTCCACTTTGACGTCCGTGGCGCATGACGCCGCGCCGCCCTTGCCGTCATTGACCGCGCTTGTCACGGTGTACGAGCCCACGCCTACGCCCGTCGAATTCCACCGCGCGTCGGGACCGGTCCCATCCACCGTTCCTCCCGTCGCCGTGTAGCTATACGTCAGCGGATCGCCTTGCGGGCTGCTCGCGTTCACGTGAATCGCAACCGTATCGCCCGAGCCCGCAAAGATCGACGTCGGGTTAGCCGAGCACGCCGCCACCGGCGGCAGATGCGGCGCCGGCGGAGGCGCTTCATTCGGCAAACCAAAACGCAGCACGATGCCGCTACCCAAGCGAAGGTTATCCTGCAGCGAATTTCCGCCAAGGGAGGCTCCCGAGTAAGAAGTCATCAGATAATCGATTTCTGCGAAGCGCCAAACGATGTTCCTCGTCAGCACAATATCCACGCCGCCGCCGGCCTCCATTGCAAACGCGCTCTGGCTGCTGTCGCCGGTCATTTGAGGACCCGAATGCGCCACGCCAATCAGGAATTCCGCGAACGGCACGAAGTAGTCGAATCTCCGCAAGTTCAGCCGCGGGCCAAACAAAAAGGTCGTTTGACCGCCATGCAGCCCGACTCCATTGACATTTCTGTTGTAGCTCAATCCGCCCAGTTCTTCCGTGAGCCCAATCCATCTCGAGGGGTTCCAAGTGAACGACCCCGAACCGCCGAAATTGTTAAACGACTGGAATCCTCCGCCCGGATTGAAATTCACATAGTCGAACATCCCTCCGATTTCGTAACGCGGCACGATTTGCCCCGGTGGCGTGCCCGCGTCCGACTTCGCGCCGGCCGTCGAAGCCTTTGCCTGCGGCGCCTCCGGCAGCGCAAAAAGTTTTCGCGCCGCGGGCGTTATATCCGCTGGCGCCAATTTTGCGGACGGATTCGCCGCCGCTGCCTCCGGCGCCGAAACCGCTGTTGTGCCCGCGCCATCACTGTTCTGCCGGGCACACAAAGGCAAAGCCATAAGCGCGCTTACCGCTACTGCCGCACACCAAGTACGCATGATTCTTCTCCCTCAGTTTTCTGCTTCGGAATCCACGCTTCTTACGTCCCCACCGCAACGCCGCCCACGGCGCCGTCACAAGTTCGCTTCGAAAAATCCCGGCAATCAATGCATCGTTTGCCTTCAGCCCACCCACCGCCGATACCTTTCCCCCATTCATCCTCAACATCAGGGGAGACACCAGGAACCATCAGGAAACGGTCCCGTTAGACTATTCTAGGTTTCCCCCCATCCGCAAGCTTTTCCTCCCTCCTCCGGGACGCGTCGAGAATTTGTCTGGCCGCACGTTGACGAGAGCGCCTCCAAGAGCTGCACCCATCAATCCTGGCGGACTCCTTGGACGGCTATCTCTCGCTTTTCCCCTGGCTCACGTCCGCGCGGCAAGTACCTAGTGAGTTATCGGCCATTGTGATAGGCTCACGCCACTTCCTGTGGTGGCACTGCCTTCGACGGAGTATGTGAGCCTTTGACCCTCCGTCTTAAGGCCTGGCGCTTATTGTCTGGCCCCTGTCCCGCGGCCCGAAGCGCGACTCACAGAAGCTTGGGAATCGTCTGCGCGTGGGCGGAACATGAAAATCAAAAACGCAAGGCTGCTTTCTGGACTTTTACTCTTGCCGGCACTTTTGCTTCTACCCAATCCGCGAGCCGAAGCGCAGACCTCCAGCGCAGCTATCCGCATCACGCAGGCGGTGGATGAAAAGAATCTCGTGACGCTGAGGGGCAACGTGCATCCACTGGCGCGCGCAGAGTTTGACCAAGGAGCCGTGAGCGATGCCCAACCCCTGCACCGCATGCTGCTTCTTCTGCAGCGAAACCCCGAACAAGAAGCGGCCCTGCAACAGTTACTCGACGACCAGCAGAATAAGGCCTCCGCAAATTATCATGCGTGGCTCACTCCCGCACAATTCGGACAACAGTTCGGTCCCGCCGACGCGGACATCCAGGCTGTAACCAACTGGCTCCAGTCGGAAGGCTTCCAGATCGACCACGTATCCGCTGGCCGCGTGGTCATCGAGTTCTCCGGAACGGCCGGGCAGGTGCAAAGCGCGTTTCACACGGAAATTCACAAATACCTGGTAAACGGCGAAGTGCACATGGCAAACTCGAGCGACCCGCAGATTCCCATGGCGCTTGTGCCGGTGGTTGCAGGACCCGTATCGCTTAACAATTTTCCTGTTATATCCCATATGCGCTTGCTGGGAACCTTTCAAAAATCGATGAAGACTGGCGAGACCAAACCGCTCTTCACGTTTCCCGGCTGCGCCGAATTCTGCTACGGGATGGGACCGGCGGACTTCGCGACGATTTATAACACCACGCCACTCCTGACCGGGACGCCGAAGATTGATGGAACAGGCCAAACCATCGCAATTGTGGGCGAGTCGGACATCAATGTTCAGGACGTGATCGATTTCCGCACCATATTCGGCTTGGCACAGAATTTTTCGAGCACCAACATCATCCTGAGCGGCGCGGATCCGGGCTTCAACGGAACTGAAGGCGAATCCGACCTGGACGTGCAGTGGGCTGGAGCCGTCGCTCCCGGGGCGACGATCGATTTCGTGACCTCGGAGCCGACTGAGGCGACGGCAGGAACCGCTTTGTCTGCCCTCTATACCGTCGAGAATAATCTCGCAGGTGTCATGAGTGAAAGTTTCGGTGGTTGCGAGCAGCAGATCGGAACCCTAAATCAATTTTACACCTCGCTGTGGGAGCAGGCAGCCGCCCAAGGCATCACCGTGATGGTTTCGGCCGGCGATGGCGGCTCCGCGGGCTGCGACAATTTCGACACTGCGCAGACGGCGACTCTTGGTCTGGCGGTCAGCGGATATGCATCCACACCCTTCAACGTGGCCGTCGGCGGCACGGATTTTGACCAGGTCAACAACTGGTCGCAGTATTGGAGCACCAACAATACTTCCATGACTCAGGGTTCAGCTCTGAGTTACATTCCGGAGATTCCCTGGAATGACTCCTGCGGGCAGTTGGGAATCAAGGGATGTGGAGCATCGGCACCACAAGGCTCGCTCAATATCGTCGCGGGGAGCGGAGGCGCCAGCACGATTTACTCCAAGCCTTCGTGGCAATCCGGAACCGGTGTACCTCTCGACAGCCGCCGTGACGTGCCGGATATTTCACTTTTTGCCAGCAACGGCTTCGATGGCACCTTCTACATTTTGTGCCAGCGCGACGCTAGTGGCACCATTTCTTGCAATCTGAATAACTTTCAATATACGTTTCAGGGCGCTGGTGGGACGTCTGCTTCCGCGCCGGCGTTCGCGGGCATCATGGCGCTAGTCAACCAGAGCCAAGCCACTGCGGCAAACCCGGCTCCGCGGCAGGGAAACGCCAATTACGTCTTGTATTCTCTGTTTAAGAAACAGACCAGCGCGAACCCGGCCCTCAATTGCAACTCGTCGACCGCTTCCAGTTCCTGCACTTTCTATGATGTGACCCATGGCAACAGCGCGCTGGCGAACAGCGCGACGGGAACCAACTCCGTGCCTTGCGCCGGAGCTTCACCGAATTGCAGCAGCAACGCCAGCGGAACGAATGGTGTTCTGGTCACCGCAGCGACTCCTCCAGCCGAGGCGTACACGACCACAACGGGCTACGACCTGGTGACCGGGCTGGGTTCCGTGAATGCGGCAAACTTGGTGAAAAATTGGTCGAGCGTGACATCGCTACCCTCTGTGACGACTCTGACCGCTACGGTCAACGGATCTTCCGTCACCTCGATAAATGCGATAAGCCACGGTACGCCGGTCAATGTGAGCAGTAGCGTTGCGGCAGGAGAAGGGTCCACCGGAACGCCGTCGGGACAGATCGTTTTAATGGCAACGCCAAATCCGACTCCAGGAAGCATTTCTGCAAATTTTGGCATCGAGGCTCTTTCTCTTACGGGTGGCTCCGCGACCGGGTCAGGCGTCATCCTGCCGGGCGGCACGTACAATCTCACCGCGCACTATCAGGGCGACGGAACGTTCGGATCGAGCGATTCGACGCCCGTAATTCCAGTCACGATTACCTCTGAGAGCAGCAAGACGTTGATCAGCATTCCGGTTTTCAATCCCACTACCGGTATGGAGACTGGCAACACGCCAACGACCCTGGTTTATGGCTCGCCTTACATCGCGCGCATCGATGTGGGAAACGCAAAGGCAGTTTTAACGTATCCGCCGCAGCCGAGCTGCACACCCCCGACCTGCCCCACTGGAACCATTTCATGGACAGACTCTGTAAACGGCGCTCCTGCCGTGCCGCTGGACGGCGGAACTTTTGCGCTGAACAGCGACGGCTACACGGAAGATCAGCCGATCCAGCTTTCCGGCGGTACGCATCTGCTGTCGGCGAGCTATAGCGGGGACAACAGTTATGGTGCCAGTTCCAGCACCTATATGCTCACCGTCACACAAGTGACGACTACCCTATCGATGGCGCAGCTAGTTGGCAGCCTCAGTGTCGGGTCGCAGTTCGGTGTGGATGTCTACGGCAACACGCAGGCGCTTTCGGGCGGGGCGCCTACCGGGACCGTCACCTTCTTTGACGGACCCATGCAACTGGGTAGCCCA
Organism: Candidatus Acidiferrum sp.; assembly: GCA_049792735.1. GTDB lineage: Bacteria > Acidobacteriota > Terriglobia > Acidiferrales > UBA7541 > Acidiferrum. The sequence continues at coordinate 16,788 of JBARBE010000236.1, read as the reverse complement.
GTGCCAGTAACTGGGATTCCGGCGGAAAGCGGTTCCTCGCCTAGCTTTTCCACGGGCACCATCTTCCTAACGCTTGCTACCGCAGGCAGCCACACCCTCACAGCCCAATACAGTGGAGACGCGAACTACACTCCTTCGACCGCCACACTCACGATCAACATACTCAATCTTGCGAATGCCAAAATTTCGGTTAGCCCGGCCAGTGTCATCTACGGCGGCACGGTGACCCTAACGGGCCTCATCGGAACTGTCGTGCCGGCATCCAACGCCGCCCTCAAACCATCCGGAACCATTTCTCTCGGTGGCAGCGCCGACGGACCGATCGTGAACGGCGTTGTCACCACAATCATCGCGGACCCCAGCGGCAATTGGGAAATTCTGGCAACGGTCACCATCACACCCTCGAACAGCGAGATCTTCGGGATCAGTTACAGTGGAGACAGCAATTACGAGAGCGCCTCGGCCCAGAGTAATGGCTTGACTGTCATCACGCCAGACTTTTCCCTGTCGCTGAGTCCCAACCCGGTGACGATTACAGCAGGGCAATCTGGGACTTCCACGCTTACCGTAACGCCGTCCAGCAGCCTGAGTAGCAGTGTCAATCTGACTTGCACTCCTTTAAGTCTCCTTGGAACAACTTGCATGTTCGCCCCAAGTTCGGTCGCTCTCTCAAACAGTACGGCGGCAGAATCGACCCTAACGATTGCCGTGTCGGCGCCCTCGGGTACCACAAGTGCGATCACAAGTGCAAAAAAAGACGGAGCAGTTCGGTTGACAGAGTCGGCGCCTCGCGGGTGGGCGGCCTTAAGTTGGGCCTTGGTTCTCACTTTTCTAGCTTTGATGCTTTTCACGGCACAAAAACCTCTTCGCATAGCCACTGGACTGGCGCTCACACTCGTTGTGTTGGCGGCGCTCGGCTGTGGGGGCGGCAGTGCGCAAATCGTCGGAGGAGGTGGAGGAGGGCCGGTCCCAACGACCACCGCCGAGTCAGTTTCCTCAACAAAAGTGGCGTCGGGGACTCCGTTCACCTTGACTGCAACTATAACCTCCTCAAAGCCCGTCACGGGAACGGTCAACTTCATGGATATGCAAGGAGGAGGGGTGGGAGCAGGATTGGCCCCACCAGTTACGGTGATTAATGGGACGGCGCAAGTGCAGGTGACCGTTTTCCCGGTAGGGACTCATCAAATTGTCGCCGAGTACAGCGGGGACACCGAAAACCAAGCTTCCCAGTCAGGTGCTCTCAACCTCACCATAACCGGATCATCTTTGGTGCAGATAACAGGCACTACCGGCTCTGTATCACATCTGATGAGTCTCAACGTCACCGTTCAATAGGTCTAACGGCGGTGGCGCAGAGACTCGGAAGGGCCGCGACCCGCGCAGTTGCTTTTAATCCGGGGAAACCGGAGATCGGGAAACCGGGGGACAGACGGGACGTTCCCCTAACTATCCGTCACCAAACTGTCTCTGTCCCGCCAACTCTCTCAATCCTCTCTACTTCTGGCGGGTGGAGACCCCTTAACGCGATGAGACGCCCTTGGGTGCCGCATCCCTGCGGGTTTCAGGGTGCGGGTTTTGACTTCTCCCCTCTTTCCGCCCCGATAGACCATCCGCAACCCCCTGTCCTACAACGATTTATATTTATCACTTGACAATATCCAGAAATGTGCTATGATGCTGTTTGTTTCGTCGCGGAGGAGAAAGGAGCTACCGCCTTGCCTCCGCTATGCGCCCGCCCCTGCAACCCTTCCACCCCTCTTGCAAAGAGTCCGCATCGGGTTCATTCGATGGAACTTACGCTCCCTTTGGTTTCACACTCTTACGCGCTCTTTTGCCACGCGCAAAACGCCATCCCCAATCCTTTCAATGCTTTCCGCACTCTTTGCCAAAAACACCCGGGGTGCGGGTTACACCCTTCAAGCCCCAAAGTTTTACAACTCGTTACCACGCACAAGCGCACCAACTCGACACGCTGGTGCGCTCGCATCCCCAATCCTTTCATGCATTTCGGCACACTTTCCGTCACACATGGGGGTGGGTGTGCGTGCTCACTTCCAGCCTCAAGTTCAGCTTCGCATTCTGGCGTCCGCGCCAGTTTCGCGTTTCGAGTTTCGTATTTCGTACCCGCTTTTTCACGCCCCGCCATCCACTACGCACTATCCACCACTCACTTCGCCATGCGCTACACTACGGACGTGACGCTTGCCACGACGATTCTCGATACGCATTGGATGGGGCGGCCACGTTCGATTGCGGCGGTGTTGCTGGAATCGGGCGGGCATCGCGCGGTCCTCGACCCAGGGCCAGCCTCCACGCTACCGAGGCTGCGCGAATTGCTCGGCGCGCGGGGCATCGACGTTTCCGATCTGAACGCCATTTTGCTGACGCATATTCATCTGGATCACGCTGGAGCGGTCGGCGCGCTCATCCTGGAAAATCCCAACCTCGAAGTCTATGTCCACGAGACAGGCATGCGGCATCTGGCCGACCCGTCCAAATTGCTCGCCAGCGCGGAGCGGCTCTGGCCGGGCGAACTCAGCCGCCTGTTCGGCGAAACGCTGCCCGTTCCCTTCGAGAACCTGCGCATGCTCAAAGGCGGAGAAACTCTCGCACTCGGGAGCCGCAATTTCGACGTAATTCATACGCCGGGCCACGCCTCGCATCACGTTTCCTATTTCGATTCGACGGACGGCACGGCGTTCGTCGGCGATACGGCGGGATTTCATATCGAAGGCCAGCCGTATGTGGTTCCGCTCGCGCCGCCACCGGACATCGACCTCGAAGCGTGGAACGTTTCGCTCGACGCCATCGCCGCGCGCAAGCCCGCGCGTATTTTTTTGACGCACTTCGGCTACTCGAACGATCCCGCGGCGCACATCGCCGCATACCGCAAGAATCTGAAGCGTTGGGGCGCGCTCTCCGCGAAGATCCTACGCTCGTCCCCGGACGAACGCAGCGCCCTCGATGCATTTGTCGCCGCCGCAACCGCGGAAATCAAGGAGCACGTCCATGGCGCCGAAGTCGAGCATTACATTTTCAATTGCGGGCTCAGCCTTACCTGGCTCGGGCTGGCGCGCTATCACAAGAAACGCGCCGAAGCCGCTGCTGGATCGGAGGGCCGAACGAACGCTTCCTCGCGCCGAAATTAAGGTGGCTCGCAAGCGTAGCCCTCGTGCGAACTTAACAAAATCTCACTTCATGGCTTGCAGAGCCGGCTCGAGCCAGGAAAAGAGAAACTGATTGATGCTCGGGAACTGCGCCGCCAGCAAACTGAAAACCGGAATCGCTCCGGCGGACGCGAATTTTATCCAGAAATCCAGCCCCAACTCTCCGGGCTGCGTGGAGGTGAGCCGGCTGAGAATGGTTTCGCGGTGCATCTCGGCATAAACATAGCCGACCGCTCCGCCCATGAGCACCAGCAAGACGACCGAAAGCGTTTGCAAAGCGGGATGCGGCTCGAACGGATACACGTTCATCGAAAGCACGATGAAAACGTAGAGCCCTCCGGCAGAAATCACCAGTGTGCGGATGCGCAGCAGAACGCTGACGATAAAATTGACGTAGACTAGCGCGACATATTCTTCCGCAATCGCGCGGTAAGGTTGCAAGGGCGGCCTCGCGATGCGTTCGTCCGAAGAAACTGCCGGCGTTTCGTCTTCGTCCCAAAGGGGCTGCAACATGCCGCTGAGCAGGACTGCCGCGGTCTTGGCCATCTCTTTTTGCAGCTCTTCGACGCGTGTCATGAGGTGCTTCAGCTGCCGGCCGTTCCAGGAATCTTCCGCGCACCATACCAGAATGTTTTTCCACCAACTGGACTTCGCGGCTTCTTCTTTCTTCGTCTTGTGCGCCATGATTTTCGCGTAAATTTCGGACGCGCCCTGTCTCACGTCGAGTGTTTTCCGGATTTGAACGCGCGCGCAGCGCCGTGCGCTTTCCTTCATCGGCGTATTCCAGTTTTCGACGAGGGCCAGCAGCCGCGTCATGCTTTCCATCGCGCGCATCATCACTTTGTACGTTTCCCGCAGCGTGCTTCCTCCCGGATTCCAAAAGGAATGCCAAGAGAGCTCCTTCATCCGGCCGAACGCGGAACGCAGCGGAAGACGATCCAGTCCGGCGAGGACTTGATGGCACTTCTGCCACGTCCGCACAAGTTTGGTGAGACATCCAAGAAAGGCAGCCACCATCACGCACAAGATGACGGTGAATCCCACGTCGAACGCGATTCCCTCGACCGATTCGACCGGAAGATCGCGGCCGAGGGCAAACAGCGTGACAAAACCCAGCGCAATCACGGGAATCGCAACTTGCCATGTGAAATAGAGCGGATGCGCTGTTTTTCTGAGATCCTCGCCTTCGGCATCGCTGATGCGATACGAATCCAAAGCTAGATCTTCTCGCTCTGGCAATCTGGGACGCCGCAAATCGACAAGACAGACCCCGCGCAGACTCAGCCACATCCACCAATAGGCGGCCGCGATCAGCAGCAGTACAGGAAGCACGGGCGATATGCCGGAAGCGATATGCAACATCCGCGTGGACCAATACACGCGCAAGGGTCCATAGGAAATCCAAGTGAGCACGAACTGGAATGTCGTCATCGCGATGACGGAAGCGATGAACGCGCGGGCTACGACGCGTTCGCGACGCAGTTTGTACAAATCCCAGGTGGTGATGCCCACAAAAATAGGATATGGCAGCCACAAAACGGCGGTGAGCACCCAGGTTCCAACCCAATCCACGCGCGGGCTTCTAGTGCACATCACGAGAACGAAGGCAGACGCCAACGCGAGCGCGCCCAGAGCCAGGACGACTGCACCGAGGGAATCCGTGTTTCTGGTGAATTGCGCGCGATCCTCGGAGTCCGCGAGAATGGTGCCTGTCCAACTGAAAAGAGCATGAACGGCCAAGAGAATGAGGCAGAGAAGATAAGCGATATTCCACGCCGGCGGGGTGCGCAGCTTCGTTTCCCACTTATCCTGGACGGAAAGAAGACCATACTTGCCAGGGGACTCAGCCGCGGGCTCGAGAGTGCTCTTGGCGGCATCCACAGAGCCGGCGGCCGCAGTCACGTCATCGAGGGTGGCGAGGGGAACCTGCTCATCCGCTGATTGAAGACCCTGGTCATTGAGTCCGGCGATCACCCAAAAACCGTCGCGTCCGAGGAGGGTGAGCCACAGCAACGGGCGCTCCTCGCAATAGTTTGGGTTAGATTCCCCTGCGTGAAACAGGTTCGGCGAGCCGTATTCAGCATAGGGGGCGTAAGGCACGGTGAATTTTGGCAGTGGAGAAGCAGCTTCCTCGATTTGCGTATTGTTCGACGAAGGCTTGCCCGCCGCTTTCGCGGCAGCATTCGAATTCTTCTCCTCTCCGTCTTGCAGAGAGAGAAGACCGACCGTCGCGTTGAAAATTCCCTCGCTCAAGCTGCTCACGAAAAGCCGGTCCTCGTGTTGATGAAGCGATTCCTCCGGCCGGCAAAGTCTGTCTCCCAATCCGGGTACCAGGGCATAGGTGTTCAGGCCGAGAACGCCGCGGAGAGCAGGGTCGCCCTCTCTTGCGAAGAGCAAATCGGGAGCGGTGATGACGACGCGGCCCTGCGCATAAGCCTTGCGAAGATATTCGGCCAGGAAGAGTTGATCGAGGGGATCGGTGGCGAACAGCAGCGTGAACTTGATGTGATGTTTCTGCAGTTCGCTGACAATGCCAAGCATCACCGCTTCCTGGGAAAGGGAGGTTTGGGGAGCCGCGTAAGGCGCCACGCTATCGTCGTCATTTCCGCTTTCTTCCAAGTTCAAGGGAAGAGTTGAAATGCCGGAGGGATTGGTTGCGGAAGTTGACTGCGTTGAGGTTTCCTTTTGATAGGCGGAGCGAAAATAAGAGATTTCACGGGGAAAATGCAATTTGAGGACCTGTAGGTTGAGCTGCTCATCATTTTTCGTGGTGCCAGACGGTGTCGAGTCCGGTTTAGATGAGTTCGCGTTTGAGGCCTCGTCCGAGGAGGTCTGTTCCTGCTCTCCGGCGTTGGCCTTCGCCCCCGAATTTGCGCCGGCCTGGCGGTGCGCGCGTTCGCCCCCCTGAGCACCGAAGACGGTGCCGTCCTCGGAAAGGATGGCGATTTCGTAGGGCTTATAGCCGCGACTGGAAGCAAACCGCAAGAATTCGTCGCGAGCATAATCGTCATTTTCTTGAAAAGACGCGAAATAGGAGGCCGGACCAAGCCGTTGTTCGAACCACCGCATGTTGTTGGTCGCGGTGACGGTTCCGCTGTATACAAATTTTTCAGAGAAATCACTTTTCACGTTCTGTTCCTTGAGCTCCTCGCCGAGCGATTGCAGCGAGCCGGAGAAGGAGGGACCCATAATCAACAGAGGTGGCTTGGGGGCGGCGGCGGGGCCGGAAGTTGCGCGAATCGCGTGAATCATTTGGACAGCGTTGCGAAATTGTTGCCTATTCAAGCCCGCCGTTGGAGTTTCTCCCACGACTAATACGAAGAGAGGGCCTTTCGCCGGGATTGCAGCACTGGACGCGGACAAATCTTGCTTCATCGAGTTTGCATCATTTGCCGGAGTGGATTCGTTCCCTGGAGCTTCGCTCTGACGGAAGATCATCAGGCCCGGATACGATTCTCGCTGCGCCTGCTCATCGCGCTCTTCTTGGCGCGTTTTCAAATCCGATGATTCGGAGTGCGGCGTGCGGTCCCAAGGCATAATCGCGCGGTCAAAATCGTAATGCATCGTCTGCGCGGCCTGCTGAACCGTTTCCGCAGAGCGGTCGAACGAGAGTCCGAGGCGCGTGTGGATCGGATCGGGAAAGATGGCGATCACAAATTGTATAGGCGGGCGCTGCGGCTTGCTGGAAGACGCCTGCAAAGCTTTGAAATAGGAGTCAAGATCCGCGCCGTGGCCGGGGTTGCTGTCCTGAACTCCATAGAATTCCTCGATCTCGCCCGCAAATTTTTCGAGGTAAGGAATTTTCGGAATGTTTTCGGAAGTCTCGGCGCGATTCGTCTTCGGCCGTGGCTCGTTCCCCTGCGTAGCAGGTTCAGCGGCGTTCGGCCCGGTGAGGCGCAGCATTCCGCTAATCAGCAAAAATGCCGCTAGCAATAGACCGCCTCTTTTCATCGTTCACCGGTCCAATGGACTGCGAGGAACTCCGGCGCGCAGGCGGTTCCAAGGAAGATTCCCTCAAGGATGTGACCCTCCGCCTGCGAAGCCGCGAGCAAGGTGCGACACCTATGTAGGGGTAGTGCGCGGAGAACCTCTGGCGTTTCAACAGAAATTGTGTTTTGGGAATTCGAGCATACGCGGACGGGTTACCAAGAACGGGCATGCCCAGCGACGGAGTTGGACGTTTAGGCGGTTGTTTCTGAGGAAGAGACTTCGGGTGCGGCTACGGAAGGCTCGGCCGCGGGAGCCTCCGGAAGTTCGAGGCGGGCGGCGAGGACGTCTATGAGCAAATCGACCAGTTGTTTGGCGCCGCTGCCGTCGGGATCTTTGTCCGGGTTGTATTGCGCCACGTCGAGGCCGAGAAGATTTTTATGTTTCACGACTACCGTGAGGGCGGTGCGGACATCTTCGAGGCGCAGGCCGCCGCTGGCGGGCACGTTCACAGCAGGAAATTCCTCCTGGGCGATGATGTCCGTGTCCAGATGAAGGACAAACTCGTGCGCGTCGGCGTGCACATAGGTCAGCGCGTCGTGCGCTGAAGTGCGGGCGCCCTTGGATTGAATGTCCGCGGCATCGATGTGGCGCATTGGCGATTTGCTGAGGAACTCCTGCTCGGGCGGATCGAGCCGGTCAATACCGAAGAGGGTTACATCGGGTTCGCGCACCAGCGCGGACTCTCCGAAAAAACGAACGAGTTCCGGAGCGCCACGGCCAATTACGTGCGCGACAACCATTCCATCGATGCGGCCGGAGGGTGTCGAGGCAGGCGTGTTCAAATCGGCGTCACGATCGAACCACAATAAGTTGACGTGCTTGTAGTAGCGGCGCGCGCCGGTGAGAAGTCCGATGACTTGTGCGCAATCGCCGCCCAGCACCAGCACCAGCGCGCCACTTTTGATAGCAAGCTCTGCGCGAAGCTTCAAATCGTTCAGGCCGGCGACAATTTCCTGCAGATTGCGCGCTCGCTTGTGCTCGTCGTCGTCCGCGAAGAGCCTCGGGGCGCAATCCCCGTGATCGATCACTTCATAGCCGGCGCTTTGCAGGCGCTCGACCAGTCCTGCCGCTCGCAATGCCGCAGGCGCTTTCTCGCTTCCGGCCAGGAACGCGGCCGCGCTCGACGGCGCACCTATCAAGGCAATCTTCTTCGGCTGACGGACGATTTTGACCGCCAAAGTTTGCTCCTCGTGTTGTGTGTCCCCGCGTGCCGCCCTGGACCGATTGCAAACTGCGCGGGCTTAATGGCCCGCCCCTGCTTGCCCATGACGCTGCGAAAAACTTCAGCGCCGCGGCGCCGACGCGATCGTGGCCAGCTCCGGAGGCAGCGTGAAACGCACATCCTCGCGGATCAAATCGAGGTCGCGCTGATCCGTAAAACCGCACTCCGCCAGGCGTTGGCTCACTTGCTCGACGAGCACTTCGGGAGCGGAAGCGCCGGCCGTCAAGCCCACGCGGCCGACGCCTTCGAGCCACTTGACGTCGATGTCCGCAGCCGAATCGATGAGCTGGGCTTTCACGCCGCTGCGCTGCGCCACTTCCACGAGGCGATTCGAATTGGAGCTGTTCGGCGAGCCAACGACCAAAATTAGGTCCACGTCCTTGGCTACCTGTTCGACGGCTTCCTGACGGTTCTGCGTGGCATAGCAAATATCATCGCTCGCTGGGCCCTTAATCAAAGGGTACTTTTGGCGCAGGCGCGACACAATTTCTTGTGTGTCGTAGAGGCTCAGCGTGGTCTGCGTGAGGAAAGAAAGCTTTTCCGGATCGTCCACTTCGAGCGCGTCCACGGCTGCCACCGAATCCACAACGATGGTGCTATCCGGCGCTTCGCCGGAAGTGCCGACGATTTCCTGGTGGTCTTTGTGGCCGATCAAAATAATGGTGCGCTTTTCGCGCGCGAATTTCAGGGCTTCGAGATGAACTTTGGTTACGAGGGGGCAAGTGGCGTCGATCACTTTAAGCGCGCGGTCCTTGGCTTCCTGGCGGACCGGCGGAGGAACGCCGTGGGCACTGAAAACCAGCACGGCGCCGTGGGGCACGTCGGCGATAGACTCGACGAAAATCGCACCGCGGCGGCGCAACTGCTCGACTACGTACGTGTTATGCACGATTTCGTGATGGACGTAGACCGGCGCGCCGTAGGCCTCGAGCGCCAGCTCGACAATGTCTACCGCTCGCACGACGCCCGCGCAGAACCCCCGCGGCCGGACTCTCAGCAATACCTTCCCATTTGTGGCAGTCTGCATCGTTATCCTATGTGAGTAATTTCCGAACACTCTATCATACCTCACGCCAAGGCTGGCCCGCACCGGGTTTCGTCAGCCATAGATGTCACTTTTAGAGATGGCACTAATGAGGAGACTGACCCGCTTTGAGTGCATCTTTCTGTTTCGCCACGAAGTCGTCAAGGGACGTCAGGTCTCCCTGGGCCGACGTCCGGACGTATTTGCCATTCTGAAGGGTGTAGATCTCGGTGCCGCTCACATCACGCGCTTTGCTTATAGGGGTCGTGTCAGGCAGCGGCAGATCAGTTCCCGCTAGCTTCAACTCTAAGTCGTAGTATTCGGTGTTTTTGTTATGGAGGAAAGCAAAAGTTCGGTGGTTCGCGTAACACGCTAGACCACCCGCGTCTTCGCCGCAGCCTCCTTGATCATCGTCGCCGATCACTCGCTGTAATCCCAAATTCACCTTACCGCGCCAGGGGATCAGAAGTTGCAGCACAGCCGTGGTCTCGCCCTGTCCTCCTCCGACATCAACGATCTTCGCTGCGAGCTGCCGCCGGCCGATCTGCACGAGTTCGATATCGTTCGGTGGATTTCCAAACGCCCCGGAAACGCAAACGGACCGGTTGGTCGCATCCATGTTCCATTTGGAACCTTCCTCAGAAAAAACGGCCATTCCGATTACCGGCGCACAAGCGTGACAGTCGTAACCCTCGCGGCTTGGGACGGCATAGGTCAGAAGCACGAACCCGCGCTGGCCTGGATTGCCGGCAAGCGAACTGAAAAGGGTCTTGACGGTCATTTGCACGTCACCCGGGCCTGGCAGGCTAGTTTTGTCTCTCGGAATCGACGTGACCGATGCATTTTTTTCGGGATCGAAGTTTCCGTAGAACATCTTCATCGCTTGGGCTGGAACGAAAGGTGTTGCGGTCCTGTGACAGCCAGCGACGAGTGTCAGCGAAATGGCTAGAAGGCAGAAGAACCGCGCGGTTGCCAAGGTGAGAAGATACTCCCTGTTACGAGGATACCTGAAGTCTCTCCTTCGGACCGGGGCCGCGCGTCGCGGGTGGCCGGATTAGCTACTGCCCGAAGTAGTAGCCGTCACGGGCTTGAATGATGAGGTCTTTCTGCTTGGGGACGGTGAGCAATAACTTGTGATAGCCGACCGTGTTGCCCTTGTCCGGAGCGTAGACAAGGGTGCATTGACTGGGGCAATTCCTCGCCGCACCTTATGTGGTCGCCGTTCGTGGCTCTACGCCGCTGTTATGAGCCAAGCGTATGAAAAGCTAAAACGGATCGCGCAGGTACTGTGCGAAGTTCGCGACGTCCAGCGTGCCCAGCCCGGCCGCGGGACTGTAGCCATTGCGCCCGTAGTAGAACCAGTTGTCGCCGGTCGTAATCGCGTGCAACGGAGCATTTGGGCCCCGATAGCCCTGGCCACTGCTCGCAAGACCGTACAGCGCATAGTTCAGCAATCCGATGCGCCTGCCGTTCAAATATTGGCCGAGCAAAGCGGTGACGCCGTTCAGTTGCGGAGCGACGAAGCTAGTACCTCCGTAGAAGGAAGCAATGCCAAATCCGTTCTTGTCCGAAGTGTAGTAGATGACGTAGCCGGTTTCCGGATCGGCGTTAAAGGAAATGTCCGGGACGTTGCGGCCGCGATAGTTTGCTGGCAGGGCGTACACCAGTTGGCCTTCAAGCACCCAGTTCTGGCCGGGCTGGCTGCGCTGAACGCCGGAAACGAAATACTGGTATAACGGTTCTCCAAAAAGAATGCTGACGCCTCCGCCGCTTCCGCCAGGAAAGATGCCGCAGGCAATGGGATTGGGGGCCCCAAGAGCGCTGCACAAGCCATCGAGATAATCCCAACCCCACACGCTCTCTTGCGCGATGGTGATGTTGTAGTACGGAGGGGTACACGCCGAATTCAAGCAATAAGATTGCGTGCCGGGCAGCGTCGTCCCACCTGCGGCCGTCATTGCCGGATCGCTGGCAGGATTATCCACGCTCAAGGTCAGGCTGCAATCCGGCGGAGTGCAACCAAAATCGTTATTGATATCGTAGGCGCCGCCATCCCCAGAGGCCGCGAAAAGCGTCTGGCCCTGGATTGCCGCGCGCAGGAAAAGTTCGTGGAAGGCCTGCGTAATGCCCACGGTCCGCCCAGTCATCGGATCGGTTACCGGCGAGTTCTCGAGATTCTGGTACCACTCCCAGAATCCCCAGCTGACCGAAAGGCTGTCGGCCTTGTTCGAATCGATTGCAGTGGCAAAGCCGTCGACGAAGCCCTGATTCGTATTGGGGGCCTGATAGACGATCATTTTTGCGCCCGGAGCGATTCCACCAGATTGTTCGACATCCAAGGTCGTCTCGATGGAGCCGGAGGCGTCGCTGGGAGCTCCGGGCCCGCCATCGACGTCAACGACCTTGATGCGATTCCCTTTCACGGAAAGCCCCAGCGCGCCCCAATAGGCAAAGGCGTCGCTAGGCGTAAAGCTCGCGAGCGTAACGATACCGATGGTGCTGCCGCTACCGGAGACTCCGCGGCGGTACAGCGGCTGCACATCGTAATAGTTCGCAAAGTCGGACACCGTCAATAATCCAGGCGGGTTGCCCGTCGCACTCGGTGAAGTGGTCGCTCGCGGCCTGTTTAGCGAGGCGGGAACGGCAACGTGGAGCGGACGAAAGTTCGGGCGAGTGTCAAGGCCAACGACTGCCGTTACCGACGCTGAAATTTCGCTGGGAGCCGTGGCGTGAGTGAGAGGCGCGTGAAACGAGTAGCCCGGCTCGTTCCCGTGCGCAGGAACTTCATAGGCGTGCAGGCTTACCGCAAAAGCGCGTTCCATATCGGCGGGCAAGCCGGTAACGCTGAGGGTGGTCGCGCCGGTCCGCGAGGCGGCCAGCTTGTATTTCGCCAGGCTCGCAATCACCTTTGCGACGTCGGCGTCTGCGGGAGCAAAGCGCGCCGCGAACTGCTCCGCGGTCAGAAACTGGTGATACTGCGGATTTCCCGGGGTGTTGATCGATTTCAACAGATCTTCTGCGTCCGCCAGTCGCGGCAAGCTAAGCGCAACCGTGACCGAAATCGGTGTCGCGCCTGATTGTCCAGACAGCGCGCCGAGGTCGACAGCCTTCGGCGTTGCTCTGTTGGGATAGGGGACCGCGGCGTGCTGCCCGCCTACAACTGCTGAACTCTGTGCCATCGCGCATGGCATCCATCCCAGCGCCAAGCTCAACAACAGTAATCCGTTCTTCGAGGTTCTCACGGTTTTTTCTCCTTGCGGCTGACTTGTGGCCCGAGAAAAGTAAAATTGAGTGGCGAGAGTGTACACCAATTTTCAACGTTTGCAACGCCTACTAGCGGCTTGCGAATAATTTTCCGTGAAGGGCAGCCCATCAGTCCGAACTTCGGGGCAAGTCCTGTAAGGTGTCTCGCAGCGGATGGATTCTTACGAGCGCCGTCATCTGTGCCTAGGCCAGAAACGGGTGTCGGCGCTGGGGGATGAAGGGTTGCGGCGAGGGGCAGCCAACGGGCGGGATTTGAAGTTCGTGTGCTGGCTTTAGAAGAGTCGCGCAAGCGGTCGCTTAGCCGAATCATGGATTCCTACATGTACGGCAGCGAAGAGGATTGTTTTGGGGTACTGCTACTGCCCGAAGTAATAGCCGTCGCGGGCTTGAATAATGAGATCTTTCTGCTTGGGGACGGTGAGCAATAGCTTGTGATAGCCGACCGTGTTGCCTTTGTCTGGCGTGTAGGCGAGGCTGTATTGGTTGCGCAGGTCTTCCTGAATCTCGGCGTAAATCTTGTCCACCGTTTCCTTTTTGGAGGCCTTGAAAAACTGGCCGCCGGTTTCCTTGGAAATTTGTTCGAGGATTTTCTTACCGTCGGAGCGCTCTTCCTGCCGAGGATACCTGCCACCGCGCCCGCCGCCCATGCCGCCGTGCCCACCCATGGGGCCGCCCATCCCGAATCCGCCCGGGCGGCCATAGTCTTCGTCCTCGTCGGCAAAATAGATGGAATAGACGATGGTGTCGGCGCGCTGCGCGGTGGCGATGGCTTCGGCCAAAGTTTCCTTGCTGCCGTGGTCCACGCCGTCGGTAAGCACGATCAGCGCCTTGCGGCCCTGCTGCTTGCTCATCAGCTCAGCGGAAGCGAGGAAAATCGCGTCGTAGAGCTGCGTTCCGCCGCCGTGCATGTGGCCGCCCTGACGGCCTCCGCCTCCAGGACCGCCGTACCCTCCGCCGCCGTTACTGCTGCCCCCGTTGCTTCCCCCGCTGTCGTATTGAGGCGTGGCCAGCGATTGCAGCGCGGCCTGCAACTTGGGGCGCGAGGGAGTGAAATCCTGGAGCAGCTCGACCTGGCGGTCGAAGTGAATCACGAAGGCTAAATCCTTGTCCTGACGGAGCAACTGATCGAGGAAGGTGTAGCTCGCACTGCGCTCTTGGTCCAGCACTTTGCGCTGGCTCAGGCTGGTGTCCACCAAAAGACCGAGGCGCAGAGGCAAATCGGTTTGGTGCGCAAAATAATTGATGGTTTGCGGACGACCGTCTTCATCTAGCTCGAAATCGTTTTTGGTCAGGTCCGGGATGATTTTGCCGTGTTTATCGCGAACGGTGGCCAGCACGCTGACGGTCTTGACCTCGACCGCAATCTTTGGCGGCGCTTCCTGCGGGCGCTTCAACACTGGCTGTGGCTGCCCCTGCTCTTGCGCGGGTGGCGGCTGCTGCTGGGCCCGAAATTCCTGCGCCACAAACGCCAGGCAGAAAAGAACGACCACACAACCGCCCCATCGAATCGTGCGCTGCCTCGGATTTGAGGAAGCGGGACGGGCGAGAGGAGCCGGACGAAGGGCCGAGCTAGAAGATGCGCTGCCTTTGGAATTGTTTTTCATGCTCTTCCAGGTCGAGACAGAGGACTACCAAGCCCTCTCAATCTCTAGTTCTCTCTACGACGGCGGAAAGTTCCCGTGCGTGCTGGATGGTAGGACGCCAAGCGTCTCGTTTTGGTTTGCTTGCGCGGTTGCGGCACGTTGCGGCCCGCGCGAAATGAACGCTGGGAAGCTGCGAGCGCCAAGCCCCTTGCCAAATTGGTGCTCCCGCAAATGGACGTTGCGGTTGTAACATGCACGTTACATGAGCACAGAAATGCATGTTGAGCCGGTGACGCCCGAAGGGCGCCATGTACGGCTGGAGCCGCTGTCGCAGACGCATCACGGCGATCTCAGTGCGGTCGGCTTTGAGGAAAGCTTGTGGCGCTGGATTCCCACTCCCGTGCGCACGCCGGAAGAGATGTCCGCCTATATCGCCACTGCGCTGGACGAGCAGGCGCGGGGCGTTTCCTTACCCTTTGCGCTGATTGAAAAAGCCGGCAATCGCGCGATCGGCAGCACGCGCTATGGCAATATCGACCGCACGCACCATCGCGTCGAAATTGGCTGGACCTGGGTGGCCCCGGCGTGGCAGCGCACTGCGGTGAATACGGAAGCGAAGTACCTGCTGCTGAAGCACGCGTTTGAGACGCTGGGCTGCATCCGCGTGGAGCTAAAAACCGATTCGCTCAACGAGCGGTCTCGCGCAGCCATATTGCGCATCGGGGCGCGTGAAGAGGGCACCTTCCGCAATCACATGATCACCGCCAGCGGGCGCATCCGGCACACCGTTTACTTCAGCATTCTCGATTCCGAATGGCCGGAGGTGAAGTCCCGGCTGCAAGCCGTGCTGCTTCCCTAAACGCACGCCGAATCTCTGGACGGCGTGCTCCGCGGGGCCGTTTACCAATCCACGTCAAGCTTTATTCCCAGCATGGAGCACCCGCGCGCCTTAGGTAGACTACTAAGCATGCATCGGGCGTGCGTTCCGCTTGATGCCTGTGCGGCAGCCTGGCCACGCTGCCGCTGAACAAATGTCTGGGGAACCACGGGTGCGCAAAGCGTAATTTTCATCCCCAAGACTCGCAGCGGCAGAGCCCATGAACGGAGAGTTTTGTGCCTTCTTCAGATGCCATCAATCGGCGCCGCAGCGAACGCGTGATGCTGCAGATACCCGTCACCGTTCTCGCCCACACTCCCGAGGGCAGTCATGTGCAGGAAGAGACGCGAACGTTGGTCGTCAATGCGCACGGCGGCTTGCTGAAATTGAAAGCCGAGCTTCTTGTGGGGCAGCCGATGGTTCTCGTGAACCCGCAGACAGGCGTGAAAGAAAGCTGCCGCGTGGTGCGTATCGATCAGCCGAGCGCGGATTACTTCGCGGTGGCGTTCGAGTTCGACCGGCCCGCGCCGAAATTCTGGCCGGTAGTCTTTCCGCCGGCCGATTGGGAACCCAAGAAGGCTTGAGCCATAGCCTTTCGTACAGAGATGCAAGCCATCGTGCAACCTATCTCGGGCCGCAACTATCGAATGGATGCAGTGTTTAAGCTCGGTGCGTGAAAATGTGCCTATGGAGGCTCGTCCGATGCTGCATTCGCATCCAGCTAAATCAACCAAATGGATTTTGACAGCGGCTGCCCTTCTTGCTGTGGTTTTCATCGCGGGCTGCGACGAACACGTCACATCCGAGCGGAACCCCGAAGTTCCCATTCCTAAGCACGCCACGTGGGCCTGGCGCCCGGCCGAGGCGCAACCCGCCGCAAGCGATTCACATCCGATCACCTCGCGAGACGAACCCGCGCAGGGGCACAAAATGGCGCCTGAGACGGAAGCGTCGAATGAAATCCTGCGCGGTCAAATCCGCGTGGCCATCACCAAGGCCTTGGCCGATAAAGGCTTCAAGGAAGTGAGCGACCCGAAGGCTGCAGCGTTTCTTGTTGATTTTCATATCGCTGTGAAGGACCAGAGCGCGAGAGTGCCGGTCGGCTATGCGGGCGGATATCCCGGAGTCGTGTGCGGTCCATACGGCTGCGTGCAGTCCTGGGGCTGGGGCCCTCCTGCGTTGGGCTACCAAAACATCAGTTTCCGTGCCGGAACCATGGTGTTCGACTTCCTGCAGGCGCCGACAAAGAACCTGGCGTTTCGTTCCATCGGATCGAAGCCTGTGAAGTCCGGATACACAACCTTCCGGCAGAGTGATGTCCATTCTCTGGTGAACGCTGTGCTGTGGAAGCTCAGCGCGGGCCAGTAGCCGATAGTTCTCTTAATTCAGAAAAACCCAAGATGACCGAATCCTCGCCGGAGCCGACTGCCAGATGCCGGATGTTCCCGCTGGCGTCCACGAGGTCGGGCAAAGGCAGAGGCCCCCGATCCGAAGTCCTCGTCGGTGTGCGATTCGGCGACGGTATTTAAAGGTGTGAAGTAACCAAGCGGGGTGATGGGCGCAGTCGAAGAGAGTTTTACTTAGCAATTTCCGCAATTCGCATTCGTGGGGAAGCCGCTGGCGTTCAGCGTCGTGTCGAGTCGCCATTTTCTACCATG
>JBARBE010000235.1:0-1742 GCA_049792735.1 Candidatus Acidiferrum sp. | reverse complement strand
TTCCTCGCGAGATTCGCGTCAACGCGGTGACGCCCGGCCCCATCGACACGCCGATCCTCGGCAAAGCGTTTCCCGATAAAGACGCGGCCGCCCAGATTAGGGAGAAGATGATCGGTATGGTTCCGATGAAGCGCTGGGGAATGTCGGAGGAAATCGCCAAGGCCGTCCTCTTCCTCGCGTTCGATGCGACCTTCACGACCGGCGCCGAGCTTCCGGTAGACGGAGGATGGTCTCAACTCTAAGGTGGTGGACCGTCCAGGAGGGTAAGCCGGAGGAAAGATCGTGTTCGGCGCGACCTTCACGACCGGCGCGGAACTCCCACGGGAGGGCACAGCATGAGCCACACGCGCGACGTGGCCTTCAGCAGTAGTGGTTTTGAGTGTCCGGCGCGACGTCTGTCTTACGGGATTCTTCTTGACTTGTCGTAATTAGTGAGCGGCGAAGTGATTCTGGCTGTCGATTACAGCAGGCGTGCCAGCGTCAAATGGTCCGTTTTTGAGGAACAGGGCAAGTAGTCCAAGCGGTTCGGTGTAGCGCAACCCAAGGAGGAAACAATGAAAACGATGAAGCAGATTGTGGTAGCGGTAAGTTTAGTCGTCATCTCGGCGATGGCACCGATAGTGGAAGCGCAGCAGGGCGTCGAGAAGGCTGCTGCCGGGACGTTGGTTGCTCCGGCCGAGGCGCTGAATTCGCTGCTGAATATGACTGAGAGCCAGATGATAAGTCTGGTGAAGGCATTGCCTGCCGACAAGTATGGATTTGCGCCAAGCGCGGCGATTTTTGCACCTGGGCAACAAACTGAGTTCGCGGGCGTCCGCACTTTCGGGGCATTGGTCATTCACGTCGCGCGGGCGAATTACATTTTGGGTTCGCGCCTGAGCGGACTAAAGCCCGATATTGATCCAACCACGCTTGCTAAGTTGTCGAGCAAAGATGAGATTGTTGCTGCCCTTGAGGCCTCGTTTGCTTTCGATCACAAAGCGATTGGGACGCTCACGAACGCAAACGCCTTTGAAAGTGTGGGTGATCGAGCTCCGTCGGGAGCTATCATCCCGTCTACGCGCTGCACACAAGCCGCATACATCGCGGTGCACGCTTCCGATGAGTACGGGCAGATGGTGGAGTATCTGCGCATGAACGGGATTGTACCTCCCGCAAGCCG
This sequence comes from Candidatus Acidiferrum sp., assembly GCA_049792735.1. Classification (GTDB taxonomy): domain Bacteria; phylum Acidobacteriota; class Terriglobia; order Acidiferrales; family UBA7541; genus Acidiferrum. The sequence continues at coordinate 580 of JBARBE010000235.1, read as the reverse complement.
CAAATAAATTCAAGATCCTCGAAGGTCCACTTATCCCGCCACTTGAACGTCGATTTAGCCTCAAGAGGAGAGAGCCACCCATGGGTATTACGCGTCGTGAATTGTTAAACACGAATCGGATCTGGCAGGGATTCCATTCAACCCGCTCGCAGGCGGATTGCTCACCGGCAAATATCGCAAGGAATATTGCGGTGAGACACAGACGTTGAGAGGTATATGAACTTACATAACTTGGTAATGATCTGTTTGGCGGTCGCTTATCTCTCAGCGAACGTATACGCCATCGTGAAGATGCGGGTGCTTGGTTTAGCCCGTTCGCGCAAGCATCTCCTACTCTATGGCGTCCCCTTCATATTGTGGGGCTCTGTCATCCTCTTGGGATGTTGGCTCATGGAGATCATGCGCCGAGTCGATGAATGGGCCGCCTAATGGCCCATTGAGATGACTTATTTTGTGGACAAAGCTCTGAACAAGTTAGCTGAGAACCGGAGTGCATTGTCAACTCCGGATACGAGCAGCGTGGGCAAGTGTTCTCGACTGACGACTTCAGGCCAATGCACTCATTGACCTTTGAGTTGTG
>JBARBE010000234.1:0-7759 GCA_049792735.1 Candidatus Acidiferrum sp. | reverse complement strand
TGTCCATCAACTGCCGGTTCGTATTCATATAAAACGCCTTGCACGAAGGGCACTGGTAGTCGCTGAAAACTTCCATCACGATGGGCGCGCTCTTCGAGCCGAAAGCCTTATGCGGATCGATATCCGTCACGCCATCCACCGTCTCCGTCGCCACAGCTCGCGGAGTCGAGTAGCGCGACTCCCACGCACTCTCCGATGCCGGCGTCGGGACCGCCTCGCTGTTTGGAGCTTCCTCCACAGTGGCAGGTGCGGCGCTAACTTCGCTCGCGGTTACCGCGATCTTCGGCTCCGGCGTAACAGTGGCACGCGCCCTGGCGCTGTATCGCGCCGCGGAAACGGGACGTATGCCCCGGCTCACCAAAAGACGCGCCCCGACCAGCGCGAAAACTACAGCAACAGCTAAGAAAACACGGCGGCTCACGCGATCCTCCCGCAAATACCTCAAAATGTGAGATGCACTATCTTCGTCAGGTTATCACAGGTTTCCATGGATAGATGTCTGAACCCTAAAGGGCGCTTTAGCCATAGCCAAGCGCTAAAATCGGAGCATCAAAGGAGCGAGCCAGCAAGGGGAAGCTTTGTCCTTGTAAAGTATTGAAATTATAGCCCTTACAGACACTATAAGAAAACTTGACAAAGACACACTCAAGTTGTATACTCTCCCTCGAACTGGAACAGGAGCACGCCATTGACTTCGGCCCCACCCGGATTCCTTAGCTTCCGGGCGGCCAGTGATGCAGACGGGTTCCGGAAGGACTAAGACAAATGAGCAAGATTATCGGAATTGACCTGGGGACCACAAACTCGGTTGTGGCCGTCATGCAAGGCGGCGAGCCGGTGGTGATCCCCAACCAAGAAGGCGCGCGCACGACCCCTTCGGTTGTCGCCATCACCAAGGGCGGAGAGCGCCTCGTGGGACAAGTAGCGAAGCGGCAGGCGGTGACGAATCCCGAAAACACGGTGTATTCGATCAAGCGCTTTATGGGCCGCCGCTACGATGAAGTTGGCGACGAAATGAAGCGCATCCCTTATAAGGTCGTCAAGGGAGAGCACGACGACGCGCGCGTCGAGATTTTCGGCAAGATTTACAGCCCGCCACAGATTTCCGCGATGATTCTCGGCAAACTTAAGTCCGCCGCGGAAGATTTTCTCGGCGAAAAAGTAGGCAAAGCGGTGATCACGGTGCCCGCGTATTTTAACGACGCGCAGCGGCAGGCGACCAAGCAAGCTGGCGAAATCGCCGGCCTCGAAGTCGTTCGCATCATCAACGAGCCTACCGCGGCTGCGTTGGCGTATGGCCTCGAGAAAAAGAGCGACGAGACCATCGCCGTCTACGACCTTGGCGGCGGCACCTTCGATATTTCCGTGCTGGAAGTTGGCGCGGGCGTGGTCGAAGTGAAGTCCACCAACGGGGACACGCACCTCGGCGGCGACGACATCGACCAGCGCATCGTGGACTGGTTGATTGACGAGTTCAAGAAAGAGAACAGCATCGACCTCGGCAAAGACCGCATGGCTCTGCAACGCCTGAAGGAAGCCGCGGAGAAAGCCAAAATCGAGCTTTCGCAAATGATGGAGACGGAAATCAATCTTCCCTTCATCACGGCGGGCGCCAACGGCCCTATCCATATGCAGCAGAAGCTGACGCGCACTCGCCTCGAGCAATTGATGGGCGACCTGCTCGAACGCTCCATGAAGCCGGTTCGCCAAGCTCTTGAAGACGCGAAGATGTCGCCGAACGACATTCAGGAAGTCGTGATGGTTGGCGGCTCGACGCGTATTCCGAAAGTGCAATCTCTCGTTCGCACGTTTTTCGGCGAGAAAGAGCTTCACAAGGGCGTGAACCCCGACGAAGTCGTCGCGGTAGGCGCTGCCATTCAGGGCGCGGTGCTCGCGGGCGAAGTGAAAGACATCCTGTTGCTCGACGTGACGCCGCTTTCTCTCGGCGTCGAAACGCTCGGCGGCGTGATGACCGTGCAGATCCCGCGCAACACCACGATCCCGACGCGCAAAGTCGAAACGTATTCGACGGCCGCGGACAATCAGCCCGGCGTCGAAATCCAGGTGCTGCAAGGCGAACGCAAGTTCGCTTCAGACAACCGCTCGCTTGGCAAATTCAAGCTCGACGGCATTCCGCCGGCGCCCCGCGGCACTCCGCAAATCGAAGTGACCTTTGATATCGACGCCAACGGCATCTTGAATGTCAGCGCGAAGGATAAGGCCACCAACAAGGAGCAGAAGATCACCATCACTGCTTCGAGCGGGCTGACCAAGGAAGAAGCCGAGAAGATGCGCGCCGAGGCCGAATCCCACTCGGAAGACGATCGCCGCCGCATGGAGGAAGTCGAATCGCGCAACCGGCTCGATGGAATCATGTATCAAGCGGAAAAGATGATCCGCGAGAACCGCGAGAAGATTGCGGAATCGGACGTCAAGACGGCCGAAGACGCCATCGAAGAAGCCAAGAAAGCCATCGCCGAAGGCGGCACGGCTCGCTTGCGCTCCGCCACCGAGAACCTCGAGAAGTCTTTGCACAAGATTGCCGAGATTCTCTACAAGGCCAATGAAGCGGCAGGCGCGCAGCAAGCCGGCGCTGCAAGCGCAGGCGCTGGCGCCAGCGGTGCCCCAAGTTCGGGCTCGGCTGGCAGCACTCAGGACAAAAAACCCGGCGACGTAATCGACGCCGAATACGTCGACGTCGACGAAACCAAGCGGCCTAACTAAACGAATCAGAGCCCGTAGGGGCGGGGCTTGCCCCGCCCCTTCTTTCTTTGTGACACAAGGTAGCACCAGCTGTTTTGTTGAAGTTTCAACTCTTAACTGTCGACTCTTAGCTCTTATTGGTTTCCATGGCCACATCCGCAAAACAAGACTATTACGAACTCTTAGGCGTCTCGAAGAACGCCACCGCGAAAGACATCCGCACCGCTTTCCGCAAACTCGCGCGCAAATACCATCCCGACCTGAATCCCGGCGACAAATCCTCCGAAGAAAAATTCAAGCAACTGCAGGAAGCCTACGACGTTCTCTCCGACACGAAAAAGCGCCAGATGTATGACCAGTATGGCTTCTACAGCGACAATATTCCTCCCGGCGGACCGGGCGGAGGCGGCGGACACGAAGCCGACAGCGGAGGGGTCAATTTTGATTTCAACGGCTTCGACTTCGGCGGTGGCTCGGGCGCGCAAGGCGGCAACGCGAGTTTCCGAGATCTCTTCAGCCAATTCTTTCGTGGAGGCCGCGGTGCCAGCGCGGAACCCGAGCACGAACCCGGTGGCGACCTCGAATATCAGATCGAAATAGACTTCTGGGATGCCGTCCGCGGCGCCGTCAAAAAACTCACTATCACGCGCCTCGATACCTGCGACACCTGCCACGGCACCGGCGCAATCGGTTCTCCGCAAACCTGCCCGACCTGCCACGGTTCGGGCACCATCCAGCAAGCCGCCGGCAAAATGAAGTTCAACGTCCCGTGCACGCGCTGCGGCGGCACTGGCAAAATCCGCAAAGTTTGCCCTACGTGCAGCGGCGAAGGCCGCCTGCGCCGCACCGAAACCATCGAGGTCCGGATTCCCGCGGGTGTAGCCAGCGGCAGCCGCGTCCGCGTCCCCGGCAAAGGCAACGCCGGAACGATGGGCGCGCCTCCTGGCGATTTGTATTTGCGAGTCGACGTGAAGCCCCATTCCTTTTTCGAGCGCCGCGGCGACGATCTCTACACCAAAGTTCCGGTCACAGTGACCGAAGCTACGCTCGGCGCAAAGGTCGAAGTGCCCACGATCGACGGCCGCTCACTCGTTCGCATCCCGCCCGCAACGAACAGTGGCAAAACGCTGCGCCTCAAAGAAAAAGGAGTCCCCAGCGCCCGCACCGGCACGCGCGGGGATCAATACGTCGAAATACAGGTTGTCGTGCCGCCGCCAACGGATGAGCGCGTGCGCAATCTGATGAAAGAATTGGAAACGGTAGCGCCCGAAGATCCCCGTAAGGATTTATTCACGAAAGCGGGCGTCTGAATCTTGAGCTAGGGGCACGGCACGCCGTGCCAGTCTTGGTTTTCCTTGGGCCCCGTAGGGGCACGATACCTCGCGCCCCTCGGATAGAGAGATTATTAGAAAGAGCACCAAATGCCGCAACGAGCCAGAAAACGAGCCAAAGCCGGCTACATGATCAGCGCCGTGGCCGAGCTTTATAAATTACACCCGCAAACCCTGCGCCTCTACGAGCGAGTCGGCCTCCTCAAACCGTCCCGTTCCCAAGGCAACACGCGCCTCTACACCGATTCCGATCTCGAGCGCCTCGACGTTATCCTCACCCTGGCCCGCGACATGGGAGTAAACCTCGCCGGCATCGAAATCATCCTCAACATGCGCGAAAAAATGGTCGAGATGGAACGCCAAATGACCGAATTCGCCACCGTCGTCCAGCAAGAGCTCTCACGCGTCGCGTCTTCGCATTCCCAAAACAGAGAACCGCGCCATGCCATCGTCCGCGCCACTCCCCGCCTCTCTCGTACTTCCTAGTTCTTTCTCCCCTATTTTCCTCGCCCTTCTTTCCGAAGCCTCTGTTAACGCCACGCCTGTGTCATATCCTTTCTCGACTCTCTCTGTGTCCTCTGCGAACTCTGTGTTAAGAAAAACCCGACCCGTTACCAACAATCGATCCGCAGAATTCCCACAATCCCCACCTTGCCGTTCCACGGCAGCAAACGTATGCTGTCCGCATGGCTCTTGAGAATTGCCCACTTTGCAGAGGAACAGGCTGGAAGCTCGTCCCACGTCCCGATGGTGTAGCCGGCAAGGTTGCCGTCGCCTGCGATTGCGGCATGGAAGACCGTTCCGAGCGCGTCATCGAGCGGGCCCACATCCCCAAACGCTACGAGCATTGCGATTTTGAAAGCTACAGCACCGACGTCGGCGCCACTCCGCAACAAATGGACTCGCTGAAAAAAGCCAAGCTCCTGTCGCAAGGATTTGTTCGCGACTACCCAGGGGCAGCCGAAAAGGGACTGTTACTGATGGGCCCGTCCGGCGTGGGCAAGACGCACCTTGCTGTCGCTGCGCTAAAAGATTTGATTCGCCGCGGACACGCCGGCCTCTTCTGCGATTACCGCGAGCTTCTGAAAGAAATCCAATCCAGCTACAACCCCGCCAGCGAATCCACCGAAATGGGAATCCTCGAACCCATCCGCACCGTCGAAATTCTCGTGCTCGACGACCTCGGCGCCAGCAAACCTTCCGACTGGGTCCGCGACATCGTCGGCATCGTTCTCAATGCCCGCTACAACGAACGCCGCACCACCATCATCACCACAAACTACTACGACAATCCCGCAACCGAAGGCGAAGCCACCCGCCTCCCCAGCGGAAAACTCGTCATGCCCACCCGCGAAGATTCCCTCGACCAAAGAATCGGAACCCGCATGCGCTCGCGCCTCTTCGAAATGTGCCGCACCGTCGAAATTCTCGCCCCCGACTTCCGCCGCGAACGCACCCAAGCCGGCCGTGCCCGCGCTTGAATTCTCTGCCATTCAGTTATAAAACTGTACATTCCATTCTGATTAATCATTCCCATGATGATCGACGATCCGCTGCGACAAGAAGACGATTTGCGCGATGTGCAGGCTGAGGAACGAAGGCGCGGGACCCGGCGAAGAAAGCTGGATACGGAGGAGAAGAATCGTGCCGCTCGATTGCGTCAGGACATCCTAAGGGCTTATCGAGGAGGTGATGAAGTCGGTTTCAAGATCGCCCTGCTCGCCGCCGGGTGGCAGGAGGATTCAACCGAGTTTGAGGCCGCGTTGAAGAAGTTCCGCGACGCGGTTTCACGGCGCCCGACAAGATGAGGTGAATTCGGTCCAGCCTCGCATCGCGCTCGTCTTCTGGAAAGCGCTTGAGTCCCTTCTCAATAATTTGCGCGAGTTCTTCGACCACGCTGGGAACTTGTACGTTGGTCCGTTTTTTCTTCCGCATCGGCTGATTCCTGCCTTTTGCCCGCAAGCAATAATTGCACTTACTATTCTACGCTGCTTCTATACACTATGGCGATACTGCATTCTTGCCCACACTCTCAATCTGGGGTCGGCAGTGTACGACGGCGCATTCATTTCGCTCATTCCGGTTCATTGACACAAAGCGGACGCGGCGAGTATCCTTTTAAGGTTGCAGCGCGCCTCGAAACGCCCGCAGCATTGTCCCGAATGACCGCTCAGCGGTAAACCTCCTTGTAGAAACCCTGTCAGGGAATTCTCAAGGAATCTTATCGACGTTTTGCTTTATCCCGGCATAGCCGGGCTGGACAGAATGGCAGTTATCTACCGGAGGCCAACAACCATGTTTCCTGACCAAGACAACCAATCCTCAGCAGCCGCAGCTGCACCCGCACCTGATTCAGAACCAACTCCAACTAAAAGCAGCACCCAGGAGGAAGTGAACGCCGTCCAAACAAGCGCGCCCGAACCTGCTGCGCCCGAAAGTGCCACGGCGCCTGCGGAAAAAGCCACGGATGCCGCCCAAGAACAGGCGTCAGCCGCTGCGCCCGCAGCTCCTGCCGAAACGCAGGCAACAGCGACCCCATCTCCCGCCGATGCTGAAGCCACCGCTGCTGCCGAAGAAGCTGCCGGCTCCGAAGAGATGAGCAAGCTGATGGAGCAGTACGACGAGCAGCACGAAGCTGCCTCGCAAAACGAAATTATTGAAGTAAAGGTTGTCGCCTATACGGAACACGGCGTGGTCGTGGACCTCGGCGGAAAGACCGAAGGCCTGATCCCCGCCGCTGAATTCTCCGAAACCGACATTCCGCGCCCCGAGCCCAACGCCACCATCGAAGTCCAGCGCACCGGCGAACACAAAGACGGCTTCACGATTCTCTCCTATCAAAAAGTCCTTCGCCGCCGCACCTGGGAAAAAATCGAAGCCGCCTACAAAGCCAAGGAAAATATCACCGGCAAAGTGGTCGATCGCATTAAGGGCGGCCTCGTCGTCGATATCGGCGTCCGCGCGTTCCTCCCCGGCTCGCAATTCGATCTTCGCCCCACGCAGAATCTCGATGACCTCACCGGCACCGAAGTCCAGGTCCGCGTCACCAAGCTGAATCGCCGCCGCGGCAATGTCGTCGTCAGCCGCCGCGCCATTCTCGAAGAAGAACTCCACGCCAAGCGCGCCCAATTGATGGATACGCTCACCGAGGGCCAAATCGTCCACGGCCACGTGAAAAACGTAACCGAGTACGGCGCCTTCGTCGATCTCGGCGGCATCGATGGCCTTCTCCATCTCACCGACCTGAGCTGGGGCCGCGTCAAGCACCCCTCCGACGTCGTCAAACCCGAACAAGAGCTCGACGTCATCATCCTGAAATTCGACAAAGACAAGCAGCGCGTCTCGCTCGGCCTCAAGCAACTCAGCCCCGATCCCTGGGTCAACGCCGCGGAGAAATATCCCGCAGGAGGCAAAGTCCGCGGCAAAATCGTCGGCGTCGTCGACTACGGCGTTTTCGTCGAACTCGAACAAGGCATCGAAGGCCTCGTTCACGTCACCGAGCTGAGCTGGTCGAAAAAAGTCCAGCATCCATCCAAGCTTTTCAAAGTCGGCGAAGAAGTCGACGTCGTCGTCCTTGATATCAAGCCCAGCGACCGCCGCGTCTCTCTAGGCATCAAGCAGGCGCTCCCCGATCCCTGGCTGCTCATCGCCGATAAATATCCCGTCGGCACCATCGTCACTGGCAAAGTCCGCAACATCGCCGAATTCGGCGCCTTCGTCGAAAT
>JBARBE010000233.1:0-2586 GCA_049792735.1 Candidatus Acidiferrum sp. | reverse complement strand
ATTGCGGCGGCAGCGCTTTCGCCACGGCCTCACCCAGCGAGACGTCACTCGCAAAAAGAAATCGCGGGAGACAATCTGTCATCATCGCGGCGAGTTCCGCGGGCGCCTGCCGCGCATAAAGAGGCACCACGATAAGGCCTTCAGCAAGCAACGCGAGATTAAAAGCCACCCAGCGTACGGAATTGGGCGCGAGGAGCGCGCAACGCTCGCCGGGCTGAAGCCTCGTACGGCGCAGGTGCAGGCGCACCCGCTGAACCTGCTCGAGCAATTCCTTTCCGGAAACGCTGACGAACTGCTCGCCATGAATTTCGCGCAGGACGACTCTGCTATCGGCTCGTTGCAACTGCGCGAAAATATCTTCAAGAAAATTCGGCATGAAGTCTAGGTTCCGGCCGCGGCGGTCGTCATTGCGACGCGGTCCCGGCCACAGAATGTTGCGGGACGGCGGAAGCGTCGTAGCGCCCGGCAAGTTGCAGCAACGTATCGCTCAGCGGCGGGAGATAGTCCTCCCAGGAGAGAACGCCGGAGCGCAGCGGAAACTCCGGATACGTGCGGCGCATGGCGTCCTCAAGAAAAGTGCCCATGCGCGCCATGACTTTGAGATTGCGCACGACGGTTTTCCCGATGCCGTCGCGCACCGATTCCACCTCGGCCACCAGCGTGTCCATTATTTTTATAAGTTTGGGCTCGAGTTCGGGATCGTCGACGGTCAGAAAGAGATGCTGATGCCCGCGTTCGCGCATGAGATTGCGGATGCGCTCGTCCATCGTCACGCCAGCCGAGGCCACCAGCGTGGGCATGGAGGTCACGATGCCGTGATAGCGCGAGGACACCATGTAGGTAGCGCAGCGAAGGAGCGAAACCATTTGAAACATGTCGTAGTCGTCGGAAGTGAAGATCGGAATTCCCGGCAGGGCTTGCGCGATGTCGCGGCAGGCCACGGCGTCCAGCCTTTCCATCGCGACGAGAATGGGAAAGACGCGGTGGCGCTCGGTGAAAGATTTCATTGCGTTGATGAACGCCGAAATGTAGCGCCGGTATTTTGCATCGACGTCTGATCCCGACTGGAAAAAGTAGACGGTGCGGTACTGGCTGTCTTTGTGAGCGCCCGTGGTTGCGCGCGCGATATATTTTCCGATCGAGGCTTTCACCGGCCAGACAAACGGATGAATGGGACAAACCGCGAGCACGGGAGTTTTCTCATCCCAACCGGCATCGCGCAAAACTTTGCGGCCATAAGCCTGCGGATGCGGTTCGAACGTCCAGGCTGTGTCCGTTCCGAGTTCCGTGGGGATGCCCAGAGAACTCAGGAGCTTCTGCGATTCCTCGTTGCGCGTAATCACTAGCGAGTCGTGGACGTAGCGCGCGCACATTCTTTCGACGAGGCGATCCATGTGACCCGCTTCGCCGCCGTAGCCAAGAGAAAGTTTGTTTTCCGCGGAAGCGAGACCGAGCGAGCCGATCATCATGGTGGTCAACGCATTGGCGAATTTGCTTTTGAACATCGAACCTTCGCAAGCGATGACGCCGTGACTTTGTTTAACCTCGCGGAACAAGAATGGTGGAAACACATCGGGCAGATAGACCTGGCGCGTGCCATCGAAATAGCCGCGCGTGCGGTCGAAATTCTGCGTCATCACGCTGAAGTCGACATTCTCCGCGCCGAGCACGTGCCGCACTTGCCGCAGCATTTCTTGTACGCGGACGTCCGAGCCGGTGTTGCGCGTGCCGTTGTAGCCGGCGAAGAGCAAGCGCAGCTTTTCACCCGGTGTCCATCTCTTGCCGAGGCCGAACGTCCAGCCCAATCGCCTGATTTCAATGAGCGCGCTGACCCACGCAACGAGAAGAAAGTCCGTCATACGCGGGCGCCTCCGGCCGCGGCGGATTTTTCCGGCGAGTCCATGCCGAGCTCCATTTTCGGCCACGGTTTTGCCGGATAGCGAAACTTATTTTCGCGCGAGAATTTTAACAGCGGATATGCGTAGCTCGAAAACTTTGCGGGCGCTTCTCCCAATTCAGCCACGACGCGAGAATTGTCGAAGACCGTGTTCCAATCCAGGTAGGGCCAGAAAACTTTCAAGAGCGACGCTCCGTGAGCCATGCCGCTTTTCCCGTTCGAAAGACGATTTACGGTACTCGAAAATGGGCCGCCCATCCACGGCCAGTACGCAGGACGCCGCCAGCCGCCCGCTTCGGCAAGCGCATCGGTCAATTCCTTGTACGTCTGCGACCCGGTACCGGACGACAAGTGATAAATCCCGCGAGCAGGCTCTGCCTTCTGATGAATCGTCACGATAGCTTTGCTGACGTAATTCGCCGGCACGATGTCGATTTTATCCCGAGAGCGCAGCGGAAGAACAGGCAATCGCACCAAAACATCGAAGGCCTGCACCATAGCGAATTGCGAGGTTTGCTCGTGGCGGCTGTCGCCGAGGACGATCGCTGGCCGGAAAATCGTGTGCGGCACATCGGCGAGAAGCTGGTGAATCATGTGCTCGCCGAATTTTTTCGTTCGCGCGTAGGGATCGTAGTCGGAGCGCGCCCAATCGATGGCCACATCTTCGCTGACGACTTCGTTGCGGCGCC
>JBARBE010000232.1:0-16022 GCA_049792735.1 Candidatus Acidiferrum sp. | reverse complement strand
TCGCTCGAAGAAGCATTTCTGGCGTTGACCGGCTCGACGATCCGCGAAGAAGCGGCGACATCGGCGGATCAAATGCGGCAAATGGCGAAAATGTTTCGCGGAGGAGCGCGGCGATGAACGCGATTTATATATTGTGGCTGCGCGAAGTGAAGAAGTATTCGCGCTCGAGAGTGCAGATTATCGCCTCGCTCGGGCAGCCGCTTTTATATTTGCTGGTGCTGGGATTTGGCCTGGGGCCAGTATTCAAGAAAGCGGGCGGCGGAAGTTATCTCCAGTTCATGGCGCCGGGAATTATTGGGATGGCGGTGCTGTTCACATCCGTGTTCTCCGGAATCGCGCTGCTGTGGGACCGGCAATTTGGATTCTTGAAAGAGACGCTGGTGGCGCCGGTGCCGCGGATCAACGTGATGATCGGGCGGACGCTGGGCGGAGCGACGGTGGCAATGCTGCAAGGGCTGCTCATCGTGATCGTCTGCTTGATTGCGGGATTCCGGCCGGTGAGTTGGGTGGGAATACCGGTGGGAATTGGGTTCATGGCCATGATCGCTATCGTTTTCGCGGCGCTTGGAACGTCGATCGGCTCGAGCTTGCAGGACATGCAGGGTTTCCAGTTGATTATGAATTTTCTCGTCCTGCCGATTTTCTTTTTGTCGGGAGCGCTTTTTCCGCTAAACAATTTGCCGAAGGCGCTGGCGTTTGTGACGGCCCTCGATCCGCTGTCGTATGGGGTGGATGGACTGCGGGCGGCGCTGATCGGGACGGCGCATTTCGGAGCGCTGCTGGACGCGGTGGTGCTTCTGATTGTAGGGGCGGGACTGTTGTGCCTCGGAGCGTGGCGGTTTTCGAAGATCGAGATTTAGAGAATGTCACGCGGATTGAGCGCGAGCGCGCATAGCAAGGTGTTGGAAGCGGCGACGGAGCTTTTTGCTGAAAAGGGCATCGACACGACGAGCGTGGACGCCATTGCGGCAGCCTCCGGTGTAAGCAAAGCCACAATTTACAAGCACTGGGCCGACAAAGACGCGCTGTGTCTGGCGGTGCTCCAGTACTTGCACGAGCTCGACGACGGTCCGCCGGAAGTGGACTCCGGGGATTTGAAAGCGGACCTGAAAGCCTATCTGAAATACGAGCCTTCCCGCAGGAAGGCCGCCATCCTGAAAAAACTTACGCCGCACTTGATCGCGTACTCCGCGCGGAACGAGGAGTTCGGCAGAGCGTGGAAAACGCGCGTGATGGACCGCGCGCGCACCAGCCTCAAGCTGCTCTTGCGGCGGGGAGTCGATCGAGGCGTCTTTCCTGCCGGGCTGGATGAAGACCTGGGCGTGGCGCTTTTGCTGGGGCCGATGATGTACCGTCATATATTTGGGTCGAGCGTTAGTCTGGACTGGCTGGCCAATGGCGCGGTCGAGTCCTTTTGGAAAGCGCACGCGCGCTCTGGAGCTAAACCTTCGCGCGAAAAAAACGAACCTGAAATCCCGAAGAAGCATTAAAGCTGGTTTGTTGATTCGACGGGTTTGCTTGCCCCTTGCCGCAAATCAAAGCGAAATTTTCACTTGTTATCAATTGGCGGTCGAAACTTCCAGCTTGCCGGGCACCGGATAAAAGATGGGATCATCAGGATCCCACGGCAGCGTGCAGGGTTTTTGATGGGTGTACAGATCGAGATTCCGTCGAAGCTGGCGTGTGAGGTCCGACGTTCCTGATCTCTCTACTTGTTGAATCAGGGCTTGCTGGTAGAAGGCCGCTTCCTTAAACCGACCAACAGCGGCCAGGGCCATGGCGAGAGTGACCCCAACTTCGAAAGCGTCCCCTTGCTGATTTTGGGCAAGCGAATTGACGATCCGAAGAGCCCGGTCTCCGTCACGCACCGCAGGATCAGGCGCGGCGGCGAGCAACCGGGCAAGGGAATTCGCAATATCGGGATCGTTCGGGAGAGCCAGGGATCCTTCCTCCAATACCTTGCGTGCCCGAGCATAGTCGCCAGAGTGAATCAAAGCCATGGCTTGCATCAGGCGGGCAAATCCATTCCGCGGATCTACGCCCACAACGACAGCATATTCGCCAGCTGCTTCCTCATTCTTCCCTTCGCGCATGAGGAGGTTTGCGAGTTGGAAATGGGCGGAAACGAGTCCGGGATCCAGTCGGGTGGCTTGAAGCAGATGATCGATCGCTCTGTCTTGCTTTCCGGCCTGAATCAGCAAGACCCCAATGCTGTAGTGAACCGCGGCACTGTTCGGGTCCAACTGCAAAGAGTGCTCATAGCTTTCGAGTGCTTCTGTGCGCTTTCCAGATTTTGCAAGGGCTACACCGAGATAATGGTAGGCAATCGCGTCGTTCGGATCGATCCGAATCATCTCGCGATACGACGCAGCGGCGTCAACAAACCGATTTTCATTCATCGCTTTCGTCGCCCGCTCCAACAGAGCCACTTTCCCTTGCTTCAGCAAATCGATTTCATCCAACAAAGGATCCTTAATCGTCGGTTCTATATCGCCTCGGGCCTCTATCTCCTTCTGCATCTGGGAGGTGTCACCAAGGGCCCGATAGGTCATCGCAAGTTGATAGTGAATGCTGGAAGCCTCAGGTTCTCGAGCAAGAGCTTCTTTGAAGTATTTCAAGGCGGCAGGATACTGATGCTCCGCCAAAGCAACCTTGCCCAAGCCCGTCAGGGCTGCGGCCGATCCGGAGCCTGGTTGATCCATGGATTTCAGGAACCAGGCCTTTGCCATTTCTGGACGGTTAGCCACGAGCTCCAGGCTCCCCAGCCGCAATAGCACGCAGCGATCCTTGGGTCGCAGCTTTTGCGCGCGCCGGTATGAGTCCAGCGCAGATTCGGCGTCGCCGGTTCGCTGTTTGAGGTAACCCGAGTAGTAGTGCCACTTATAAAACTGCGGCGCTAATTTTGCGGCGTTCGTATATGCGGCTCGCGCCGCATCATCGAAACCGTACGCCTGATAGATTTGCCCCAGCCTTCCGAAGGCGTCTCCCCGTTGAGAAGACGAAGTATCCGGTCGAGCCAGTGCGCCCGCCAGCGAAATTTGCGCTGCTTGAATTTGTTGTCGAATGGAGAGACCAACGTTGGTCAGATCGGGTTGTGGAATCTCAACCAGATCGATTTGCTTATCCGTTGCCGGGGCAGACTGCTCTTGAGACGCCTGCAAAGCAAACCCTGTGGCCCCGGCTAATGTGCCCAGGACGACCAGGATCAGCGTGATAGGGCTAGCCGTTTTCATGCTGAAGACTTGGTGCTGCCACTGCCCTCGTGGAGGGTGGTGTACTTACCGATGGCCAGGCCACTCCATTCTTCCACACGACCACTCACCCAATGCGCTTGAACCTTTGTAATCTCTGTAGCATCGCCCAATCCGAACAGCACCCTCGGGTCGCTCGACGAACAGTAACTCCCGTCGCTATGAACTCGCCGCCAAAGCGTGGGAGCGTTTCGCCGGAAAACAGCAACGCGTGTCCCATACATGTCCCGATGGTACTTCTCTCCGACCATGCGGAAACCGATCCAGTGCTTCCGGTGACCCACATTGTTCACCAGCAGGCGGGCGGGCCCACTGTTATTCACAAGCACGACGTCAATACCACCATCGTTGTCAATGTCGCCGAACGCCGCGCCACGGCTGACCTCCGCGAGGGAAAAGGAAGCTCCGGCTAGAGTGGTCACGTTCTCGAAACGTCCGCTGCCATCGCCATGAAACAGGAGGTTGGGCTGCCCGAGGGGATAGATGCTCCCTTTCCGTACCTGTTCCTCAATCGCGGTAACGCCGCCATTCACCATCAGGATATCTAGCCATCCGTCATTGTCGTAGTCCAGCAGGGCCACGCCAAATCCAGTGGACCGGCGCGTGGCGAGGGCGATGCCGCTCTCATACGAGCGATCCTCAAACCCACCTTTCCCTTCGTTAGCATACAAGTAGGCGTATTGGCCTGCGAGATTGGTAATGACCAAATCCTCGCGTCCATGGCCAAACAGATCACCCGCATCGATACCCATGCTCGAATGCGGACTGCCATCTCGATTGAGAGCACAACCTAAGGTCAGCGCCTCGTCTTTGAAAGTCCCGTCACGCTGGTTGATCCAGAGCTGGTTGGGACGCATATCATTCGTGACGAAAATATCCGGCCATTCATCGCCATTGAAGTCAGCGCACACGACCCCTAGCGCTCCGTAAAACTCTTGACTAATTCCGGAACTGACGGATACGTCCTCAAACGTACCGTCGCGGCGATTGCGAAAGAGGCGGTTTGGAAGCGGTCTAAACGCCAAAGGCCCGCAGTAGTCCGAGGCGCCGCTTGGCGCGAGGCACTTTTTCAGGTCCGTGAACCGGAAATCGACATAGTTGCAGACGAACAGATCCAGCCAGCCGTCGCGGTCAAAATCCACGAAGGCCGCACTGGAACTCCAACCGGGAACGCCGGTGCCGCTCTGCGCTGTAACATCCGTGAAAGTGCCATCACCGTTGTTGCGCCACAATTGATTGTGGCCAAAGTTTGTGATGTATAAATCGACCCATCCGTCGTTATTGAAATCCCCGGCGGCCACACCCATGCCGTACCCGACAGCCCTGATGCCACTCTCCTCGGTTACGTCGACGAACTTGAGGGTGACGCTTCCGTCCGCGTGGCGTATGGAGTCGTTCCGGTAAAGCTTGCCGCGCAATGGCAATTGAGGACGAAACAACGTCTGATTTGGGTCCGGATTGGGGCCCAGCAGCGATCCCTGTACGAAGAAAATGTCGAGGTCGCCATCGTTGTCGTAATCGAACAGCGCAACGCCGGAACCCATCACTTCCGGGTAATAGTGCTCGCCCGACATTCCGTTGAATTGGGTGAAGTCGATCCCAGACTCTTTTGTCCGATCAGTGAAGATTTCTTCTGGCCTAGGCGAGGAAAACGAGCGGCGTGCTTGAGCACAGCTCAGAGCACCCGTGATCCCGAGCTTGATAAAGTTACGTCTACCGATGAAATTCATCTTGGGGTTTGTTCAGCCTACCTGAAAGGGAACTGTGTCGCATTGGAATGCGGTTCCCCCTGCGGAGATAACGATTCCAGCTGGAATTTCCGATTTGACCCCTGTCTTGTGAATTCTATGCTCCTCCTGCGCTGGACACAAAGGATTTCCCAGCAGAGCAGGCGCCAACCGGCTCATAGGGCCTCATTTCGTTGGCCGCGACCTGTCTGGGTCTAACACGCCGCGCGGCGAACGTAAAAGATTGTGCTGAACATATTTTAGCGAGATGCTTTTACGCAAGTGCATGCGGCGGCTTGGCTGCGCAGAGACGACTTGTGTTTGGAGGAAACGATGAGCGACCGGAGTGGTGAGATTTCCAAGAGCTTGAGCCGAAGAGATTTTTCGTGGCGGGTGGGATCGATGCTTTCGGGCATGGGAATCGTGGGGATTCCAGCCTTTGCCAAGGTGCGTGCTGAGGCGGGAGGATTTTCGGACGACGATGGTATTACGCATACGAGCGATGCCATTCACCAGGAAGTTGCGTTCAAGGCTAGCCAGAAGCGCGTCTATGAGGCGCTCACAAACGCCAAACAGTTCGATCAAGTGGTACGGCTGAGCGGAGCGGTCAAGACAGGCATGGTGGCCGACCCGGGCAAAACCGAGATTAACGCGGCAGTCGGCGGAACGTTTTCTTTCTTCGGCGGATACGTCTCGGGAATAAATGTCGAGCTGGCGCCGAGCGAGCGAATCGTGCAAGCCTGGCGAGCAGGCTCGTGGAAGCCGGGCGAATATTCGATTGCCAGGTTTGAGCTGACCGAGGATGGCGCGGGAACGAGACTTATCTTCGATCACACGGGATTTCCGTCCGGGACGGCGGAGCACCTGGCCGCCGGATGGAAAATGAATTATTGGGAGCCCCTCGGGAAATACCTAAGTTAGGCGCGGTTTCCCGGTTCGTGAGTTGCCCTCGAGGCAGCCAGGGCGCGGGCCCCAGGCGAATGCGGAGAGAACGCGGCCCTAAACAGGCATCGGATTGCGATTGGCGAAAGTGATGCGCTGGTGCCAGTAGGGGTAAACGGGTTGCGTGGCGCTGGCGGCGTCGAGCTTGGCGATTTGGTCTTTGGTGAGATTCCAGCCGACAGAGCCGAGATTCTGGCGCAGCTGCTCTTCGTTGCGTGCGCCCATGATGACGTTGACGACGGTGGGTCGCTGTAAGAGCCAGTTCAGCGCGATTTGCGGGACGGTCTTTCCCGTTTCTTTGGCCACTTCTTCCAGAGCATCCACGACTTTGTAGAGATACTCGTTGTCCACTTGCGGGCCGGCGTCGGCGGTTTTGTGCAGGCGCGAAACCTCGGGGATGGGGCGAGTGCGGCTGATTTTGCCGGTGAGGCGAGCCCAGCCCAGCGGGCTCCAGATGAGAGCGCCGACTTTTTGATCGAGCCCGAGGGGCATCAGCTCCCATTCGTATTCGCGGCCAATCAGAGAGTAGTAGACCTGATGACCGACGTAGCGGGCCCAGCTGTAGCGCTCGGAAACGGACAGCGACTTCATCAGATGCCAGCCGGAAAAATTGGAGCAGGCAATGTAGCGGACTTTGCCGGATTTGACGAGTGTGTCGAGCGTTTCGAGAGTTTCTTCGACGGGTGTGAGGGCATCGAAGCTGTGCATGTGGTAGATGTCGATGTGGTCGACGGCAAGCCGGCGAAGGCTGTTTTCGCAGGCTTCCATGAGGTGATGGCGCGAGGAACCGAGATCGTTGGGGCCGCTGCCCATGGGGAAGGTGGCTTTCGTCGAGATCAGGACGCGATTGCGCTTGCCCGCGATGGCTTTGCCGAGGATCTCTTCGGAGACGCCGCGCGAGTAAACGTCGGCAGTGTCAAATAGATTGACGCCAGCGTCGAGGCAGATGTCGACGAGGCGCGTGGCTTCGGCGACGTCACTGCTGCCCCAGGCTTTGAAGAAATCGGTGCCGCCGCCAAACGTGCCGGTGCCGTAGCTGAGAACAGGAATTTGAAGGCCGGAATAGCCGAGTTGTCTGAATTCCATAATGAGCTATTGATGCCACAAAGAAGAGTGCGGATACAAGCGAATGAAGTGCCGGGGTCGGACGAAGGAAGTTGAGGAGCGGCGCCGTCGGAATCGGAACCAGAGGCAAAGATTGGCGGTGGCGGGGAGTGCGCTGATGGAATCGGCCGAACTCTGGAGGGTTTGCTAGAGAATCCTTGGAATATCCCACCGTGGGGGCGCGAGACGGCCAGGCCCCGCGTTATCCCAAACGGATATTGTTTATGTGCGCACAGCTATTGCGAGTCTGAATTGATTTGCCCGGAAACCGCAACGTACCCTAAATAGGCAAGAAGCAAGGCTTCGGGGAATCACTGCGGACGCGGTGACTCCAAACTCAAATCGTCGGGAAACCAGTTCGAGCCCTGTACGGCGATTCCGGTGCAGCAGGGTAAGTCGAACGGGATTCAAATTCTGTCGGAGCCTTTAGTGGCGAGGAAGCCAAGGAGAGAAGATATTTATGAAAGCCGCCCTAAAGCCTTTCTTTCTTCTGAATGTAATAGCGATTTTCGTGTTTGTTGTCGGTTGTAGCTCGTTACCGAAGGGTACGGGAACAGGAACGGGTACTGGCGGGCCTTATACGATTAGCGTAACGGTCACCGGACTTTCGGGCACCGGGTTCGTTCTAGAGGATAATGCCACGGATAAGCTAACGGTCACTGGGAACGGCAACTTTTCCTTTGCTGCGACCATCACCAGCGGCGGCACGTACGCGGTAACCGTTCTCACGCAACCCAGCAATCCGACGCAGACTTGCGCGGTGGCTGCAAACAGTGGCACGGCCAGCGCCAACGTCAACCTGACCGTCTCATGCACCACAAATCCAGTCACGGCCACTATCGGTGGCACAGTTTCCGGGCTCGTCGCCAACACGAGCGTAATTTTGCAGAACAACGGCGGCGACAGCTTGACGGTTACGGCGAATGGGCCTTTCACCTTCAAGACGCCCGTAACGGGCGCGGATGTTTACGCCGTCACGGTGGTTACGCAACCGGTCGGCCCGAACCAGATTTGCACGGTGACGGGTGGAAGCGGAGTTGCCAGCGCAAACGTCACAACCGTTGCAGTGGACTGCGTATTGAGTTACTCGATCGGAGGCACCGTCACCGGCCTCGTGGGCACCGGCTTGATCCTCGAGAACAGCAGCGATTCCGAACAGCTTACGATCAGTCCCGCAAATGGCAATCAACCGTTCACGTTTAAAAACCTCGTTCCAACGGGAACTGCCTACAACGTAACGATCTTCGCGCAGCCCACCACGCCGACACAGACTTGCGTTGTCAGCGCTGGAACAGGCAGCGGGACTGCCACCGCCAACGTTACCAGCGTAGCGATCGTCTGTCCGGCGGTAACGTATAGCGTGGGCGGAACCGTTGTTGGATTGGCCGGTATACCGCCTACCAATGGCGTGCTTACGGACGGTAGCTTTCTTTTGCAGAACAACCTGGGCAACACCCTAACTGTGACGGAAAACGGACCTTTCACGTTTGCCACGCAGGAGGCGCTCAACGACCAATTCCAGATCTCGGTGTTTCACGCGCCCAGCACCCAGAATCAGGGCTGCACGCTGTGGAACTATAAGGGCGTCGTAACCATGAGCATAAGCAGCATCGTAATCGACTGTGCGCATAATGACTGGACATGGATCGACGGTACAAAAACGGCCGGAACCATATCGGCGCCGCAGTACGGCTCGTTCCCAACCAGTGCGCCGACGACGGTTCCGAATCCTTTCACCAACACTCCTGGAGCGCGATACGGTGCAGCCGGGTGGACGGACAAGAACGGAAACATGTGGCTGTTCGGCGGCGACGGTTGGGAATTGAGTGGCGGTACCCCGCAAGACACGCTGGATGCGCCCATGAACGACCTCTGGGTGTGCGTCAACATCGGCGATTACTGTCAATGGCAGTTGCAGGGCGCTTATGACCCGACGCCGGTCGCTACCACCCCGCCCACCACGGTTGGCGCGCTGGTCATCGCCAACGCGCAGCACGAGGGTCAGGGCGGCGTATACAACGGTGTTGGCAATCCTGGTGTGCCGACGGCAAGGCTGGGAGCGGCCACTTGGACCGATAACGCCGGAAATCTGTGGCTTTTCGGTGGCTCCGATGGAGGCAACTACCTAAACGATCTTTGGGAGTTCCCCGCAAGCGCCTACGTCCCGGCGGGCGTTACCACCACCTACACGAATACTGCCCGCGCGTGGACCCAGGAAACCGCCTTTGCAGGCGTCGACCAGAATGGTGTCTACCCACCTGCCGTCAATCCAATCCCGGGGGCGCGAACGAACCCCGTCTCCTGGACGGATGCCTCAGGGAATTTCTGGCTCTTCGGCGGATTCGGCAAAGACGGCGCCGGAACCTTGGGATTCCTCAACGACCTGTGGGAGTACTCGGGTGGCGTGTGGACATTCGTGTCAGGCTCGAGTGTGGCTAACCAGATTGGCGTCGGCTATGGCACCCCTGGAGTTGCATCAGCCAGCAACGTGCCTGGAGGACGCCAAGAGGCGGTTGGCTGGGCGGATACCGCTGGAAATCTGTGGCTCTTCGGGGGAGAGGGCGAAGATGGAAACAATCCGCCGACGGCCAACGGAATATTGGATGATCTCTGGGAATACAACATCGCCAGCAAACAGTGGACTTTCGTCATGGGTAATATTACGGCGAACCAGACAGGCAGTTACGAAGCGCAAACGGTAGTAGGCCCGGTGAGTACCACGGGTGCAGCGAGCACGTGCGGCCTTTCTGTTGGCCTCACCGTCGGCAGCAATGTTGTTTGTTCTCCTGTTTCCACAACTGGCGCATTTCCGGGGTCGCGTTGGGGTGCTAGCGGTTGGACGGACGCGGGCGGAAACCTCTGGCTCTTTGGTGGCTGGGGTTTGGATTCCACCGGAACGAATGGAAACGGCGCCCTGAACGACCTGTGGGTTTACACGCCAAACTCGACCGCTGGCCAGCCCGGCACATGGACCTGGATCAAGGGCTCAAACACCGGTAGTGCCAACGGCGTCTACGGCGATGAGACACGTGCCTATAAGACGTACGAGATATGGACTCCGGGTGGGCGCAGCAATGCGACGCACTGGGTCGATGGGAACGGCCAGCTCTGGCTCTTCGGCGGTGAAGGCTACGATTCGACGAGCACAAGCGGCAACGGCTATCTAAACGACATGTGGAGATATCTGCCTTACAAGAATTGATTTGGGGAATGAGGGAGTAACCCTCTACGCGAACCCCACTTAGGGTGAGCGATTTCTGACGCAATGTCGCCCGCTGCGGATCGCCGCAGCGGGCGATTTGCTATTCGCGCGGTCTGGCGGTACGGCACCCCCATCCTGGTTTCTTTGAAAGTGTCCATTCTGAGGCGTTTTAAGTCCAACGTTTTGAAAGTGTTCATTCAAGAGAGTTTAGAAGTAAGTTTCTGGAAGTCCGGATTCCAAAAGAGTTAGTGTTTCTCCGTCGTCTCCGTGCATGGATCGCACTCTTTGCCATGAAAGTCCCGATCCTGCCATTCTCAATGTCCAGTTACGCGACCAGGAGCTTGTAGCCTCTTCAAACCTCGATCTGTTTACGAATATGGGCACAGCGTTTTAGTATTCAAATGCTGTACCATTTCTATAAAGGACATACGTCATAGACAGGGGCCCCCAGCTCGGAGACCGCATGCCCTGCAAGTTGTGTGGATCAGTCAATCAGAAAAAGTCACCGCCGAAATAGCCATCCATTTTCCAGGACCGAAAAACATCGACAAACCCATCGTGTGGGCATTTCCAGAGATTGTTGTCTGTTTGGATTGTGGAACCGCTGAATTTGTTGTGCCGGAATCTGAACTGCGCCAACTTGCGAAGGGCGATGCCGATGCGACAGGTCAAACCTAGAATTGAGTCTTACTATCTCGCTGAGAATGAACGCCCGAGTGTTCTGCATAGATGCTCTGGAGAACGAGTTCGTCTTCGTCGCCATGAAAGGCGCTCAATGGATAAGCACACAGCAGGTCCAATTCGTGTGTTTTGGCTAGCTCGTTGCAGCTTTGTTCTAGCAGAATCGCTGCATCCGTTTTGCCTTCTGCCCACAAGCTGCCTTTGCACTCGCAACAAATAACCACACGGGGATGTTCTGCCTTCGCTGCTTTGGAGGCTTTCTGGATCACACCACTGAAAGCTTCGAAAACTCGGATGGGATCAAGCAAACCATCCACCATAAGGGTGGCGAGCGTTTCGGCAACATCCAATATAATGAGCGTACCTTGCTGAATGGCGCCGTCCACGTGCACGCTTTCTGCGTTCAATCTCTGAAGAAGACTACCCCGGTGTGACTTCGTAACGAGCACAATAGCCGCGTTACCGGCCTTTAGGGCGGCAGCAATAAAAAGAGCAAACCCATCTAGGAAAACCGCGTCATCATAATAAAACAGTGCCTCATGGCGGTGAGCGGCTTTCGTTGCTAAAGTGTCGGTGAATTCACAGCCTTTCAAGCTGCGACTGACAAATTGCTTGCCTCGCAGAACAGCTTGGATTGCAGGCAAAAAATCACTTTGGGCGTCTGCCTTATAAACGTAACCCTGAGCGCCCGCGCCGAAAGCTGCCCGCACGACGTCGAGATCATTGTTCTGGCTTAGGAAGACTATTTTGGCGCCAGGAGAGTGTTGTCGTATCTGCCGGGCGGCTTCGATTCCATTCAACTTCGGGAAGCCGATGTCCAGCACAAACAAGTCCGGCCTCAGTTCTTCGGCCTTCCGAATGGCTTCTAGTCCATCCGCAGCCTCGGCGACGATTTGCCATTCTGGCCGTGCTTGAAATAGCAAACGAACTTGGCGTCGCCAGCCTTCGTGATCATCAGCTATGAGAATTCGAATCGGTGCCAGCAGGTGCTGCTCCATTTGTGTCTGGTGAACTAAGAACACGTTGCGTGCAAATTAGTTGCGCGTAACATTACGCGCTGACCCGCGCCCCAGAATCCGCGCCTAGAACACAGCCCGGGGCACCGCGCGATGGACCGGCCACTATCTCATGACCGGCCATAGCATACCATCCCAATTACGCCTTGCACCTGTACGCAAGGACAGGTGCATCCAGTGCTGTCACATCGAGACATACTGTTGCTGCCTTAGCTTTGTTGAACGGAAGCGGAACCAGAGGAAGAGCACGGCGAAGGCGAAGAGGGCGCCGATGGAGTCAAGGAGGGAATCGTAGGGGGAGGCGGTGCGGCTGACGACGAAGGCTTGGTGGATTTCGTCTAGGCAGGAATAAGCGGCGGCGACAAACCAGGCGGAGAAGCCCCAGGACCAGCGCCAGCCTTTGCGGTCGCCACGAATGCCACGATAGAGCAAAAGACAGAAGATAAAATATTCGGTGAAGTGGGCGCTTTTGCGGATGAGATGGTGAATGAGATCGAAGCGATCGTCGCTTAGGTGGGGGAAAAGCCAGTGGATGAGGGGGGAGAAAATCATCGCGGTGTGCTCGGAGGAGAAGGTGTCGGTCGAAAAGGTAAAGATAAGGCAAGCCCAGAGGAGAGCGGGCCACCAAGCGCGAAACCAGGCGGGGATGAGGAGTTTGTGCAGGCGGGGTTGCATTTCGGGCAGCTGCGGAGCGGAGCGGGGATTGCGCCAGGGTTGCGAGTCGGACAAGTCTAGGTCTCCAGGTACATTTTCAGTTTAGCTTATTGATGACCATTTTCCCGAGATGAGTTGGTCGCGGGGAGAAGAATAGTCAATCGCCGGAAAGGCGGGAGCTGGGCTCCCGCACTCCACATTTACTCCATGCGATAGTTCGGGGCTTCGCGCGTGATGATGACGTCGTGGACGTGGCTTTCGCGGAGGCCAGCGGCAGTGATGCGGACGAATCGAGCTTTTTCGGCGAGTTCTCGCAGCGTAGGAGCGCCAACGTAGCCCATGCCGCTTTTGAGGCCGCCGACGAGCTGGTCAGTCAGCGCTCCTAGCGAACCTTTGTACGGGACGCGGCCTTCGACGCCTTCGGGGACGGACTTGCCGCGCTCTTCGGTGTCTTGCACCGTCGCGTACCGGTCAGAGCCGGCATCCATCGCGCTGATGGAACCCATGCCGCGGTAGGACTTGAAAGTGCGGCCTTGGTAAAGAATGGTTTCGCCGGGAGCTTCTTCCGTGCCGGCGAAGAGGCTGCCGATCATCACGCAGGACGCGCCCGCGGCGATGGCTTTGGTGATGTCACCGGAATATTTGATGCCGCCGTCGGCGATGATGGGGATGCCGGTGCCTTGGGCGGCGCGCGCGGACTCCATGATAGCGGTGAGTTGGGGCACGCCGGCGCCGGTGACGACGCGCGTGGTGCAAATCGAGCCGGGGCCGATGCCGACTTTCAAGCCGTCGATGCCGAGCGCGATGAGATCTTTGGCGGCTTCGTAAGTGGCGACGTTGCCGGCGATGAGTTGCGCTTCGGGGAGACGCTGGCGAATGGCTTTGATGGCGTCCATGACGCGCGTGGTGTGGCCGTGGGCGGTGTCGATGGCGAGGACGTCGGCTTTCGATTTGAACATTTCAACGGCGCGCTCGAGATAATCGCCGGTTGCACCGACGGCCGCGCCGACGCGCAGGCGGCCCTGTTCGTCTTTCGCCGCGCGCGGGTAGGCGCGTTTTTTCTGGATGTCTTTTACGGTGATGAGTCCTTTGAGATTGAAGTCCTGGTCGACGACGAGCAGCTTTTCGATGCGATGTTTTTGCAGGATGCGTTCGGCTTCATCGAGCGTGGTACCGACGGCCACCGTGATGAGATTTTCCTTGGTCATCACCGAGCCCACGAGCTGAGAATGATTTTTTTCGAAACGCAGATCGCGGTTGGTGAGGATTCCGGTGAGGCGAGTGCCGCGCGTGACGGGAAGGCCGGAGATGCGGTACTTGGTCATGATTTCGAGGGCCTGGCGGAGGGTGATGTCCGGGGAGATGGTGACGGGGTCCACGATCATGCCGCTTTCGGAACGTTTTACGCGGTCGACTTCCTCGCCTTGGCGGTCGATGGGCATGTTGCGATGAACGAGGCCGATGCCGCCCTGGCGGGCGATGGCGATGGCCAGACGCGATTCGGTGACCGTGTCCATGGCGGCGGAGGCCAAGGGAATGTCGAGCGATAATTTGCGCGTGAAGCAGGTGCGCGTGTCGACTTCTGCGGGTAGCACGGAGGATTTGCCGGGCAAGAGAAGCACGTCGTCGAAAGTAAGACCTTCGGGAATCGGACCGTCAATCATTCCAACCTCGTTTCTGAAGATTAGCGCCTTAAAATGGCGCAGCCCAGCGGGTGGCCGCTGGGCTGGAAGATGAATGCATCAGATTGCAAAAATCAATCACTGTGAAACTTCTATTCTAGGGGGCAAAGAGATTGCGGTCAAGTTGACTGTCAGGTTGGTCGTGGGTCAGCTTCCGATTAGCTGACAAACCAGGCACTAACCGCCCCTGTCAGCCTTCATCGTTGAAGGGCACCGTCCGCTGAAATAAGCATTCCAACACAACCGCCATTATTAGCGTTGAAGTCCGCGCATCTTTCAAATTTAAAGTCGCCCTCCGTCCACTTTAAGAAAGTTGCCGGAACATAGTGCCTCCACAGAATCATCCTTTTGTCGGGCAAGATAATCCAATCGCTCCCATAATCAAGAAAGACCAACGCGGCTTTGTCTTGGACGTTCGCCACCACGTCCGCCAAAGACTGTTTGCCTAATTGCTTCATGTCGGCCGCGAAGTTCTGCATAGCCTTGTCGCTGAACGAGCGGTCATGCACAAATCTTATGTACATCTTCTGCTCGGGGTGGCTAGCCCGGTATTCGCTTAGCCATGGAACGGACAAAGCGAGTGCCACATATGGGGCGATTCGGTCAGCGATTTCTCCTACTCCCTCAATTTTTCCATCATGGAACAGAAGAACGACATCCTCTACGACACCTGACGGCAGAGACGGCTGACGCAAGGTTGCCAAAAGATTTTCTTCATGTGGGCGCGGTTCGTTCCCACTGTATCCGTAGTCGACCGAACGGTTTGGGTTGATTCTGGCATGCTGAACTTCAAAGTTTCGACGCAGCACAGCGAAGCTCTCTGGGGCGAGATTCTCCACTCCCAAAACGTCCCACTGCTCCTTGATGCGTGTCATTACAGCATCGTTCAGCCATGTTTTCAGTTCTTCGTCGTTCAGGCGATTGCGATTGAGGCTTCCTATCGGCAGCAGCGCAGCAAGAGCGCGAGAAATGTCGGCGTTGTAAGTAGTTTGCTCGGTGCCGCTCAGATTTACTTTCCACGGCAACATAAATGGGTAGTACGAGTCAGAAGAGCAAATCCACCGTTGACCACTTGCGAAAGCAACTGTGACCTTCAGTCGCGGATAGTCGTCCCACCTTGTGAATTGGAATGCAAAAGGCAACAGGTGCTCAACAACCTTCGGGTCAGCGAAGTTCTGTCGGAACAGCGCCTCCTGGTTAGGTGCTCCGTCTCGAGGAAAATCGGCGGCATTTTGTTCTAACCACTCCGCTGTTACACCTAGGTTGCTGAGCATTGGCGTGGGCAGACTCTGCGAGGAGAGCGAAGAAAGCAGTGTGTCGACCAATTTCGGGTTGACAGCATCTTTGCCCAGATAATTTACGCCATTGCGAGATTCGATGACGACATTCAGATTCTGAGAATCTCCTAAACCGCCCCATCTCGACTCAATCGTTATTTGGCGTAAAGCTGGTTGCTGGCAGAGGGTCGCGTAAGCGAAGAAAAACATACAAGAGACGACGGTGGATGCGATTCGCATACTCGCTAAGAATGTTATCGCTATACTCCTGTTTTGTTCAAAGTCCTGCTTACCGGAAATTGACCCACTGGCGTCAGGTTGCTTGAGTTGCGGCCGTGAACTACAGTGATTTCATGGCTTGGGAGAAGGAGAAATTTGAGCCGCATTGGCTGCTGAAGAGCGGGCACGCGATGACGATAGCAGCGGCCTTTGCACACCGGCAGTTTGAGCTGCCATCCGCGGAAGACCGATTATTTCAGGTCGATC
>JBARBE010000231.1:0-3204 GCA_049792735.1 Candidatus Acidiferrum sp. | reverse complement strand
GCGATTTCGATTCCTGGGACTTGGTTGACACGGCGTGTTGCTATTTATATGCGGTCGCGAAACCCGCTTGGGACAAGATCTATAAATGGAGCAGCCGGCGCGCGGAGTTCGAGAAACGCGCGGCATTTTCGCTGGCAGCCTATTTAAGTTATAAAGACAAGACGGCAAAGGATGCGCGTTTCGAGCGGTTCCTTTCGGTGATCGAGCGGGAAGCGTGGGATGAACGGAATTTCGTGAAAAAAGCCGTCAACTGGGCTTTGCGAAATATCGGGAAGAGAAATCCGCGGCTCAACAGTGCGGCGATTCGTGCTGCCGAGCGGATCCGGCGGCAGGATTCGCGCTCCGCGAGGTGGATCGCGGCGGATGCGCTTCGGGAACTGAAGAGCGAAGCAGTGCAGGCGCGGCTGCGAAGAAAAGCAGGTTAGGAGATGGCTCAGAAAGCGAACACGCAGAGCGTGCTAGTTCGCCGGGCGCGATCCAGCGACGCTTCCCGTCTAGCGGAGCTTAGCGGCGAGCTCGGATACCCGGCGACGCCTGCGGAAATTGCAGGAAGGGTACGCAAACTTAGGGCCGCCTCACCAAATGCTTTATTTGTAGCGGAATCACTGGATGCGAGAGTGGTCGGCTGGGCTCACGTCAGCGTAACGCATCTTCTGGAGGTTGGAACGAGAGCGGAATTGAATGGGCTGATCGTCGCCGAGGGCGAACGGAGCCTCGGGGCGGGAGCGAAGCTTCTCGAAGCCGCCGAAGAATGGGCGCGCAAGCACGGCTGTCCGAGCATGTCGGTGAGGTCCAACGTGATCCGCGAGCGCGCCCACAAATTCTACGAACGGCAGGGCTACGAGCACTATAAGACGCAAAAAGCCTTCCGGAAGGCCCTGTAAACCCTATCCCCCGGCGGTTAACCCTCAGCAGACAGTCTCATTGCGCCGTTTGGCAAGGTATATCGCATTACGATATACTTACCCAATGCTTCGGGATATTACCCCAGCAGAGTACCGGGCGCTCGCAGAATTGCGCTACCTCATCCGCCATTTTCTGCGGGAGGGGGATGCAAGGGCGCGAGCCATTGGGCTCGAGCCCCAACAGTACTTGATGCTGCTAACCATTCGTGGGCTGCCTGAAGGCAGTGAGGCGACCATTCAGACGCTTGCGGAAAGGCTCGCGCTGAAACATCACAGCGCCGTGGAGCTTATTGACCGGTTGGAGACGCACAGATACGTGCGCAGAACCCGTAGCCGGGGGGACCGCCGCCGCGTGTTTGTTTCCTTATTGCCCCGCGGCCAGCGTTTTCTCGAGCAAGTGGCGCGAAACCGCATAAGCGAGCTACGCGCGAGCGGAAAGGCGCTCGTAGGCGCCATCGAAGCGCTGCTTGAACGTGGGCAACGCAACGGCGACGAACGGAAAAAGACAGGCAAGAAGGAAGCGCGAGACAGACGTGCCTGACGAGATCGGGAAGACTACTCCTCAAACGCCTGCTTCCAGCCCCTTGATGTCGGCGCACACAACATACGAGGAGAAGGAGCGCACCCCGCGAGTGCGCGAGAATGGAAATTATTTCTGTGCGGAGAACTACCGATAAAATGACCCAAGTTTCGGAACCGAAGACGAGTTGGTGGAAACATCCTTCGCGGCACTGGAAGGCCCTGCTTACGGATGGGGAGGAGCAAGTCTTTCTGGTGCTGACGTTGTTGATCGGCGCCTTGACGAGCATGATGGCGGTCGCATTCATCCTGCTGACCGAACGGTTTGGGTCGAGACTCTATCCTGCCGGGGGCGCCACGTGGCACCGTATGCTTTTTCCTGTGGCCGGCTCGCTGAGCATGGGCTATTTGCTCTTTCGGTATTTTCCGGAAGCGCGCGGCAGCGGCGTTGTGCAAACGAAGGCGGCTCTCTATGCGCGTGAAGGACGCATCACGGCGCGTAGCATGCTCGGGAAATTTTTCTGCACATCCGCCACGCTAGCCAGCGGAATCCCTTTGGGACCTGAAGGCCCGACGGTCTATGTAGGCGCGGGCATCGCTTCCGTGCTTAGCCGGAACTTGGGGCTGCGCCCGGAAAAAGTGAAAGCGCTCATCCCGGTGGCTGCGGCAGCCGCGATCGCCGCTGCCTTCAACACGCCCCTGGCGGCCGTGCTTTTTGCGCTTGAGGAAGTGGTGGGCGAACTTCACGCGCCTGTGCTCGGCTCCGTCGTGCTCGCCTCCGCCACTTCCTGGGGTATGCTGCGCCTTCTCCTTGGGAACAATCCGCTCTTTAAAGTGCCGCAATACGAACTGGTCAACTATTGGGAATTCCTCATCTACGCCATTCTCGGGGTGGCCGGCGGTTTCCTCTCCGTGGCGTTTTCGAAGCTCTTGCTCGGCATGAAGGAAAAGTGGTTTTTGAAGCTTCCGCGGAAGACGCTGTGGTATCAGCCCGTGGTCGGCGGCATTGTGGTTGGCATCATGGGACTGTTTGTCCCTCAGGTGCTGGGCGTCGGCTACAACCACGTTGGGGCGGTTCTGAACGGAGGCATGGCCTTAAGACTAATGGTCTTGCTTCTCGCTCTTAAACTCGTGGCCGTGACCGTTAGCTACGCCTCAGGAAACGCCGGCGGCATCTTCGCTCCAAGCCTGTTCCTGGGCGCCATGCTGGGAGGAGCGATTGGCACCGTGGGGCACCACTTCTTGCCCGGTTACGTCGCGACGCCGGGGGCTTACGCGCTTGTCGGAATGGGCACCGCGTTCGCCGGAATTGTCCGCGCGCCCATGACTTCTGTTGTCATGATTTTCGAAATCACGCGCGATTACGCAGTCATCGTTCCTCTGATGATCTCGAATCTCGTCAGCTTCTTTATCGCTTCGCGCTTCCAGAAAGAAACTATCTTTGAAGCCTTGGCACGGCAGGATGGCATTCACTTGCCAACGCCCGAGACCCGCCAGCTGGAAGCTCACCGGCAGGTG
Organism: Candidatus Acidiferrum sp.; assembly: GCA_049792735.1. GTDB lineage: Bacteria > Acidobacteriota > Terriglobia > Acidiferrales > UBA7541 > Acidiferrum. The sequence continues at coordinate 262 of JBARBE010000231.1, read as the reverse complement.
ATTCTCGCCATGCGGCCGGCGACGGAAATTTTGTCGGCCGATATGACGGCGCAAGAGGCCTTCGAGAAGACTCGTTTAAGCGAATCCACGGCTTGGCCGGTGAGCGACGACCGCGGCTTGGTCGGCCTTCTGACGTTTGGTCAGATCCAGCGAGCTACGTCGGCCGAGGGCCCTGCAAAGCTCCTGAAAGAGCTTGTGGATGGGCCGGAGTTCCCGCATTTGCATGTCGACCATTCGCTGAGCCTGGCCTTGGAGCGCATGG